>NZ_JBHNZK010000015.1:0-157638 GCF_042464845.1 Pedobacter sp. BG31 | reverse complement strand
TTAAACCTGATGGAAGCGGCAGCCCCGAAGTATGAGGGCTACAGCGCACAGCAGGACTACAGCAAGCGAAACGCACTAAACGTTCATTTCCAAAAAACCTTAATTAATGAACCAACATTATGACATTCAAGTATTAAACCAACTTCTTTATAATAAACAAATCAACCACCCCCCATGCGGGCACCCCTCCTTATTAAAGGAGGGGTGTAAATCGCTTCCGGAATAAAGATCTCCAAAAAAGACCTGATTGATGAGTCCAACATCATGACGTTTAAGTATTAAGCCAAATTCTTTATAATAAACCAATCAACCACCCCCCATGCGGGCACCCCTACTTATTAAGGAGGGGAGTAAATCGCTTCTGGAATGAAGCCACCCAGGTAGCACCAGCCTGGGTCTTTAAACCTGATGGAAGCGGCAGCCCCGAAGTATGAGGGCTACAGCGCACAGCAGGACTACAGCAAGCGAAACGCACTAAACGTTCATTTCCAAAAAACCTTAATTAATGAACCAACATTATGACATTTAACTATTAAGCAACCTTCTTTAGAATAAACCCATCAACCACCCCGCCCTACGGGCACCCCTACTTATTAAGGAGGGGAGTAAATCACTTCCGGAATGAAGATCTCCAAAAAAACTGATTGATGAAACCAACATCATGACGTTTAAGTATTAAGCCAAATTCTTTATAATAAACCAATCAACCACCCCGACCTGCGGCCACACCTCTTCATCAAGGAGTGGAGTAAACCGCTTCCGGAATGAAGCCCCCCAACTAGCACCAGCCTTTGTTATTAAACCTGATGGAAGCGGCAGCCCCGAAGTATGAGGGCTACAGCGCACAGCAGGACTACAGTAAGCGAAACGCACTAAACGTTCATTTCCAAAAAACCTTGATTGATGAACCAATATCACGACATTTAACTATTAAGTCAACTTCTTTATAACAAACTAATCAACCACCCCGCCCTACGGGCACCCCTCCTTATTAAGGAGGGGAGTAAATCACTTCCGGAATGAAGATCTCCAAAAAAACTGATTGATGAAACCAACATCATGACATTTAAGCAATAAGCCAACTTCTTTATAATAAAACAATTAACCACCCCGCCCTACGGGCACCCCTCCTTATTAAGGAGGGGAGTAAATCACTTCCGGAATGAAGATCTCCAAAAAAACTGATTGATCAAACCAAAATCACGACGTTTAAATATTAAGCCACCTTCTTTAGAATAAACCAATTAACCACCCCGCCCATCGGACACCCCTCCTCAATCAAGAGCGGAGTAAACCGACGCCAGAAAGGGCAGAACTTGATTAACCATCATCATAATGGCACCAAATCTTACAATAACCCAACATGCTAAAACCACCCATCAAACGTTATTTTAACGTATACAGGTTTTGGAAACCTGTAAGGTTTGACTAACTTAGCGGCCTAACCAAAAATTCATAAAATTTACTATACATGAAAGAAGTTGTAATTGTATCAGCTGTACGTACACCTATTGGCAGTTTTGGAGGCTCATTAGCTCAATTCTCTGCTACCCAGCTCGGAGGCTTCGCTATTAAGGCTGCTATTGAAAAAGCCGGATTAAAACCCGAACAGATTCAGGAAATATACATGGGCAACGTTTTGTCGGCCAATTTAGGACAGGCACCGGCTACACAAGCCGCAAAATTTGCCGGCTTACCAGATTTACCTTCCACCACTATCAATAAAGTATGTGCTTCCGGCACCAAAGCCATTATGCTGGCCGCACAAAGTATTACAAACGGCGACAATGAAATTATTGTAGCAGGTGGCATGGAAAGCATGAGTAATGTTCCCTATTATCTGGACAAGGCAAGAAATGGTTATCGCCTGGGCCACGGACAGATTACAGACGGCTTGGTAAAAGATGGCCTTTGGGATGTATACAATGACTACCACATGGGCTCTGCGGCCGAACTTTGTGCTACTGAATGCCAAATCAGTCGCGAAGCGCAGGATAATTTTGCCATCGAATCGTACAAGAGGGCGCAAGCCGCACAGCGTTCGGGTAAATTTACAGATGAAATTGTGGCTATTGAGGTTAAAGACCGCAAAGGAGAAATTACCCTGGTGGACACTGACGATGAACCTACATCGGTTAAATTTGATAAAATACCTTCACTGAAACCTGTTTTCAAAAAAGATGGAACGGTAACTGCTGCAAATGCCTCTACTTTAAACGATGGTGCAGCAGCATTGGTTTTGATGAGCGCTGACAAAGCAAAGGAACTGGGCTTAACGCCTTTAGCTAAAATTTTAGGTTATGCTGATGCACAACAAGCACCAGAATGGTTTACAACGGCGCCTTCAAAAGCAATTCCCTTGGCTTTACACAAAGCCAATGTAAATGTAAAAGATGTAGATTATTTTGAAATCAATGAAGCTTTCTCTGTCGTTTCCATCGCCAATAACCAACTATTAGAATTGAACGATAACCAGGTTAATGTTAATGGAGGTGCGGTTTCATTGGGTCATCCGCTGGGTGCATCGGGTGCTCGGATTGTAGTTACCTTACTTTCGGTATTGGCACAAAATAACGGCAAAATCGGTGTGGCAGGAATCTGTAACGGTGGCGGGGGCGCAAGCGCAATCGTTATTGAGAAACTATAATTTTTTGCAGCGTTTTTGTGCATTTAATGATATGAAAGTGATCAGGTTTTGTATTCTTTTCATCTGCGGAACGCTAAGCCTGGGCTTAAAGGCGCAGCAAACCCCGGGCGCGTTAAATGTGTTTCAGGATAGCTTGATTAAAATATCGGCAAGGGTTACTGCTGCGCAAAGCGATGCCCAAAAACTAGAGACAAATGGCAGTTTTGTAAAAACACTGGTGGAGGCTTTAAAAATGCCTCATTCTTTTTCTTACCCTTTCGACTCACTTAAAAATGTATCGGTAATTCAATCACCCGATCAGGCTTTTAGGATTTTAAGTTGGTATGTACTGCTCGAAAACGGTACTTACCGCTATTATGGTGCTGTGCAGATGAACACCAAGAGCGGACCGTTGAAACTTTATCCTTTGATTGATCAAACCGATAATATTAACGACCCTAATGGCATTACCAACAACCAGAAATGGTTCGGTGCCAGGTATTATGAAATTATTCCGGTAACCAGCGGGAGCCGTTTGCCTTATTACGTGCTTTTGGGATGGAAAGGCAATACGCAGATGACTACAAAGAAAGTAATCGAAATTCTTGCTTTTGACAAAGACAAGCTCAGCTTTGGGGCGCCTGTTTTCGATGGCAAAGCGCTTAAAGGAAAAAACAGGGTCATATTTGAGTATGCCAAATCCAACGCCATGACCTTAAAAACAGATATGAAAGCTGGCCTGATTGTTTTTGATCATCTGGCTTCATTTGATCCGGAAATTAAGGGAAAATTTGAGTATTATGGGTCGGATGGTACTTTTGATGGTTTCAAAATTATAGGCGGAAGACTAAAGCTGCAGGAGGATATCATGCTCAATAATGATCCAGATGAGAATGATGCACTTTATGCAGACCCAAAGAAAAATATTAAACCGATCAGGAAGTTTTGATTTTTAACAAATCATTTACCTTACTCCTCACTCAAAAACTTGTGAGTTTGCCAATCGCTCACTATATTGCGCCCTGCTAAACTAACTTAAACAACACACAAATTCTGAATTCATAAACTAAAACCAACAAATGTTTTATGCAAGCATCTAATGAAACCATTAGTATAGACCATGATAAGGAACTCGACCTTCATTTAGAAAGTCAGGGCGTATCCAAAGAAAAACTATTTAGCCACCCTGTTGGCCTTTTTGTGCTCTTTTTCACCGAGATGTGGGAAAGATTTAGCTATTACGGTATGCGGGCCATATTGGTTCTTTTCCTGATTAGTGACCTGAGTAAAAACGGTTGGGGCTGGCCACGGCCAGAAGCTTTACAGCTTTATGCCATTTACACAGGTTTAGTATATTTTACCCCAATATTGGGTGGTTTAATTGCCGATAGATTTACAGGTTATAGAAAAGCTGTTATCATCGGCGCTTTTGTTATGACGCTCGGCCATGCAGCTATGGCACTTGAAGGTTTCAGCAATAACTTTTTCTATGCCGGCTTGCTATTATTGATTATAGGAAACGGATTTTTTAAACCAAATATCTCTTCCATTGTAGGTAAGCTTTATCCCCCTATCAGCGATAAAAAAGACAGCGCCTATGCCATTTTCTACATGGGTATTAACTCTGGAGCCTTCATCGGGATGTTAATGTGTGGTTACATTGGCGAAAAAGTTGGCTGGCACTACGGTTTCGGTCTTGCCGGTATTTTTATGCTCTTCGGTATGTTGCAATTTTACTTTGGACAAAAAATTTTCGGCGTAATAGGCGCTTCGGTAGATAGAGCAAAAGAAGTTGAAAAAGCAGACCCAACAGTAGAAGAAATTCCTAAAAAAGTAAGGAGCCAGCGTTTATGGGTTATTGCCATCTTATCTGTCTTTACCATTTTCTTCTGGATGGTATTCGAACAAGCCGGTGGTTCGATGACTATTTTCGCTAAAGATTATACGCTTAGAAATTTAACCGGCGGTGCGGCAACCACTTTTAAGTGGGTAGACAGCGTTCTTACAATATTTCCACTGGTAGCCGTAACTTTTGTATTATTCTCATTAGCCAGAAAAATATTTAAAAAATATCCGGCAACCATTTTATTTACCTTATTAAGCTTTGCCATTATCTGGGTATTAGCCATCTGGAAAGTAAGTCGGGAACTGGGTTCGGTAAGCACCGAAGTACCTGCGTCATGGTTCAGCGTCCTTAACTCATTCTTTATTGTTTCTTTAGCGCCAATTGTTTCTAAAATCTGGGAAACTAAATTTAACCCAAGCGGTCCTGTAAAATTTGGTTTTGGTCTTATCTTCGTAGGTATTGGCTTCGCAGGATTGGCTTACGGAGGTTCTGCTATTCCACAGGGAGCTACATCGGCTCAAGTAAGTCTGTTCTGGCTTGTATTCGCTTATTTCTTTCATACTGTTGGCGAACTTTGCATTTCTCCGGTTGGTTTATCTTACGTAAGTAAACTTGCACCATCCAATTTAGTAGGTTTAATGTTTGGTGTATTTTTCACCTGTACCGCCATCGGTAATTACCTTGCAGGTGCCACCGGATCGCTGATTGATAAAATCAGTTCGGCTTATTCCATCTCAACCTTCTTTTTAATCTTCACCATCATTCCTATTGTAGCAGGCTTTATTATGTTCGCCATAAGTCCATTGTTGCGCAAATGGATGCATGGAGTTCACTAATTTAAAAAATACTTTTACTCAAAAGCCCGATATTTGTCGGGCTTTTCATTTTTAAACCTATTTAATGGAAAAAATAGTTTCAATAGAAGAAATTCAAAATTTTAAAGGCAAGTACCCAAAACAGCTCTGGCACTTGTCATTGGTTGAGATGTGGGAGCGTTTCTGCTTTTATGGAATGCGTGGCGTATTGGCTTTCTTCATGGTAGAGCAACTGGGTTTAAGCGATCAGAAATCTAACCTGCAGTACGGAGCTATACAGGCTTTTGTTTATGCATTTACCTTTATAGGTGGCATTTTCGCCGATAAGATTTTAGGCTTTAAAAAATCGTTGTTTTGGGGCGGTACTTTAATGATTATCGGGAACCTGATCCTGGCTTTCTCTCCACACGATCTGTTTTATGCAGGCATTACCTTATCTATTATAGGAACCGGTTTTTTCAAGCCCAACGTTTCATCAATGGTTGGCGAATTGTACCATGAGACAGACAATCGAAGAGACGCGGGCTACGGGCTTTTTTATGCCGGTATTAATGTTGGTGGCTTACTGGGCGGCGCCATGTGTATCTACCTTGGTAAATATTACAACTGGCATTTGTGTTTCTTATCGGCCGCATTGGTGATGATGTTTGGTTTAGGCACATTCATTTTTACTAAAAAACACCTCGGACCAATCGGTAGTTCTCCATTGCTGCACCTTAAAAAATCAAAACAGCAGCTGTATGAAACAGCCGTTTATGTAGGTTCGGTGTTGTGTATTCCATTGATTTACATCATGGTGAAAAATACCGATTTTACTGATTATTTTATGTATACGATCGGCATTATTGCCCTGGTATATTTCTTATACGAAACCTTTAAAATAAAAGATAAAAAAGTCCAGTATAAATTGTTGGCCGCTTTTGTATTCATCTTCTGTTACTTCATTTTTATGGCCATATCTGAGCAGAGCGGTGGTTCGCTTTCGTTATTTGCAAAGGACAACCTGGATCATAAAATCCTCTTCTTTAATATTGATCCTAATGTGGTAAACAACAGCGTTAACTCATTTTTTGTGATCGTTTTCAGTCCGGTTGTAGGTATTTTATGGCTCGGTCTGTATAAGCGTAAAATTGAACCTAATACGGTAGTGAAATTTGGATTGGGCTTCCTCCTGTTGGCTTTAAGTTTTTATGTCTTTTACGCCACCAGATTCTTTGCCAACGCCCAGGGGATTAGCTCCCTAAACGTATTTACCTTCGCTTATTTATTATTGACACTAGGCGAACTCTGTTTGGGACCGATAGGGATGTCGATCATTACCAAATTATCGCCAAAGAAGATGTTCGGCATGATGATGGGACTTTGGTTTTTATCAAGTGCTTTCGGGCAATTGGCTGCCGGTAAACTCGGTGCAGAAATGTCGAGTATTGATAATGCAACATTAACCACTAAATTGATGGCTTATACTGAAGGTTATAAAACGCTGGCATTATATTCTTTAATCGCGGGTTTGGCATTAATTATTTTTTCGCAACTGGTTAAAAAGTTAATGCAGGAGGTGAGGTAAGAAAGACATCGTTTCGAGCAGAGTGGAGAAATTTATCCGATAAATGATTGGCTATTGAGATATGTGGAGATTTGAAAATGAAGGGACAGTATTTCTTGGAGGCCTGATGCCCCGCTCTTTGTTTCAAGTCCTCGCCCTCATACTTCGGCCTCCGGGCTTCACACGCCGATCGGGTTTAGAAACAATAGTTTAGCAAATAAAATCTAATCTGTGCCAGAGCGCTGAAATTAGCGGGAAACCATAGAGGCTAAAATATACGGGAAATAATGGTATTAAAATAAATCCTGAGACAAGCCCAGAATAACGATCGAGGGGGACAAATCACCTGAATTCATGAAAATTCATGATGATTTCATATTAAATATTTACTTTCGCACGTTAAAAGCTAAGAAACGGTAAACCAAACAAAGGCCAAAGCTTATTTTATTTAAAAACCACAACACACGTGTCAGATAGTTTAGTCATCATTCCCACCTACAACGAAAAGGAAAACATCGAAAAAATCATTAGAAAGGTTTTTTCTTTAACACAGCCTTTTCATGTTTTAATTATTGATGACGGTTCTCCTGATGGAACTGCTGAAATTGTAAAATCATTAAAAAGAGAATACGAGGGGCACTTATTTATTGAAGAACGGGCAGGCAAACAAGGTTTAGGCACCGCATATATTTATGGCTTCAATTGGGCATTGCAACATGATTATGCCTATATTTTTGAAATGGATGCCGATTTTTCTCATAACCCTGAAGATTTACCGCGTTTGCGCGAAGCCTGTGTAAACGGCGCAGATGTAGCCATTGGCTCGAGGTATGTTAAAGGTGTGAATGTGGTAAACTGGCCAATGGGCAGGGTTTTAATGTCGTATTTTGCTTCCATGTACGTGCGTATCATTACCCGGATCAACATTCAGGATGCTACTGCCGGTTTTAAATGTTACCGCAGGATTGTGCTCGAAACTATCCCGCTAAACAAGATCAGGTTTGTAGGTTACGCCTTCCAGATCGAAATGAAATTTACCGCCATTAAATTTGGCTTTAAGGTAGTTGAAGTTCCGATCATCTTTACCGATCGTACTGAAGGAACATCAAAAATGAGTACCCGCATTTTTAGGGAGGCTTTTTTAGGTGTAATCCAGATGAAAGTTTCGAGTTGGTTCAGAAACTATAGCCGGAAAGCTTAAGTTTGAAGCTGGAAGTTTGGAGTTTAGCACTAAATTCAGGACTTTCCTTTAGACTCCCGTATCATTGTACCAAAATCCTGTCCTTTATCCATTGCCTTGACAGTCATTACTATTCTCTTGGTACGCGTAGCTTCTGTTTTAGCCTGGTTAATCCAATTGATATAATAGTTTTGGTGCGATTTAGGTTGTTTTAAAAAGTTTTGGATTAAATGCGCTTCTTCTGAAAGGCAGATTTCAAGATCTTCAGGCATTTCAATTTTAAAATCTTTATCTTCTTCCAAAGATAATTCTACAACTGCCCCGGCTTCTTTTTTAAGTTTTTTTCGTACATCGCTTTTTAAAGCTATAATAAAATCGCCCTCTCCCATTGGCAGAACTGCCATACCGATAATTTCCAACTGATCTATCTTTCCCTTCACCCTGAAACTCTTTTTACAGTTGGGTTTAATTCCGTTGGCTAAAGCAGCCGGAATAAATACATAACTCCAGCCCGTTTTTTCGCCCATGGTTTCGAAACGTTCTATTTCTGCTTTGAAATGGATCATGAGTTTAAATATAGAAATTCTATTGAAGAAAAAACATTAACGATACAATCGTTTAGCTATTACGCACGCGTTTAGATACGCGCGCAAACGAAAAGATTCTTTCGACTCCGCTTATCAGAATGACAAGAAAATAAACAACCCAATGAAATTGCTTTACTAAAAAGTCGGGGCAAGCTTTTGTTCCTGCCCCGACAATGATCTCAACTAATAGTTTCCTGTAACACCAATCTCTAATCCTCTGAGTTCGGCAAGACCTCTTAATCGCCCTATAGCCGAATAACCCGGATTGCTTACTTTGGCCAGGTCATCCAACATCTGGTGACCATGATCGGGCCGGAAAGGGATGGCCTGATCGCGTATTGCGTTTTCTTCAGTGAGCGCTTTCATGATCTCGTACATATTTACATCGCCACCTAAATGGTCGGCTTCATAAAAACTGCCGTCTTCATCTTTTTTGACGTTACGCAAATGTGCAAAATATACCCTTTCTTTAACCGCATTAAAAATTTCCAAGGTATTATTCCCCATACCGGCACCTAAGGAACCTGTACAAAAACAAACACCGTTAAAAGCCTGGTCCACTTCTTTAATAATGTAATTAAAATCTTCGAGTGTACTTGCTATTCTTGGTAAGCCTAAAATGGCATAAGGTGGATCATCCGGATGGATGGTCATTTTGATGCCTTCTTCGGTACAAACCCCGGCAATAGATGATAAGAAAAACTTCAGATTCTCTTTCAAACCCTGTGTTCCAATCGCTTTATACTCATTAATGCTGTTGCGCAGGGTTTCCAGTTCAATTTCTTTTTCGTTCGGGATGCCCATTAACACATTGATGCGGAGATCAACCAGATCCTGTTCAGTCAAACTGGCAAATTTAGCGGCAGCCCGATCTAAAACAGATTTTGAATAATCTGCCTCCGCCCCTTCGCGCTTTAAGATATAGAGATCAAAAATGGCCAGATCGATCCAGTTGAAATAAAGTGCCTTTGATCCATCGGTCATTTCGAGATCGAGCTGTGTACGTGTCCAATCTAATACCGGCATGAAATTATAACAAACGATCTTAATACCGCAGGCCGACAGGTTGCGCAAAGAACTTTTATAATTTTCGATATACTGCCCGGCATCGGCCCTTCGGGTTTTAATGGCTTCGTGTACGGGAACGCTTTCTACTACCGACCAGGTTAAACCTGCAGCCTCAATAATAGCTTTTCTTTCCCGGATATCTTCCAAAGGCCAAACTTCGCCATGCGGAATATGATGTAATGCTGTTACAATTCCTGTAGCACCTGCCTGTTTAACATCTTGCAGGCTAACCGGATCATTAGGGCCATACCAACGCCAGGTTTGTTCTAATTTTTTCATGATATATGATTACACTGATTTATATGATTGCACTGATGAGCTGATTTTAAAAATTTTCACGGTAAATCCATTCTTAAACGCCGGAGAATGCGGTAAATCCACCATCTACTTTAATATTTTCACCGTTTACAAATTTAGCGGCGTCACTCAGCAGGTATACCAATGCTCCGATTAACTCTTCGGGTGCACCAAAGCGTTTAAATGGGGTTTTTGCAATGATGGCCTTCCCCCTTGCGGTTAAAGAACCATCATTATTGGTTAATAATACCCTGTTCTGGTTGGTGATAAAAAAGCCAGGCACAATGGAATTTATCCTGATTTTATCCTGGTAACGGTTGGCCAGCTCAACAGCCATCCATTTGGTAAAACAATCTATTGAAGTTTTGGCGAGTGAGTAACCCAATACGCGTGTAACGGCCTGATTAGCGGAAACCGATGAAATATTGACGATACTTCCTCCATTTTTTGCGATTTCTCTTCCGAAAATCTGCGTAGGTAAAATGGTTCCGAATAAATTGAGGTCAAATGCCTGTTTCAGGGCTGAAATATTAAGGTCAAAAATATCGCTTCCGGGCTGGATTACTGCCTCGGCAATATTACCACCTGCTGCATTCACCAATGCATCTATCCGCCCGTATGTTTTGATGATTGTTGTATTCGCATCTATCAGTTGCTGTTCATCCAGTACATCGGCAATAATATAAATCGCTTTACCGCCTGTATCAATTACCTCTGCTACCCTTTGTTTAGCCACCTCTTCGTTTCTCCCGATCACCACGATGGTGGCTCCGGCTGCGCACAAACCATTAACAAATGCCTCACCCAAAACACCTGTAGCCCCGGTAACAACTACTACCTTATTTTCCAGTGAGAACAGGCCTCTAATTTCTTTTATCATATTTAATGTCTTATAATATTATATTCAATTCTGATCTATCTCTTCAATACTGCACAAGCATATATCATTCTTTCAAACAACCACCGCCGGGACTGGATTTTATTTTTTACTTCTAAGCAAAGCTTCCAGATAATAATAATCGGCATAATTGATCGGTACATCTATCTCGGATTTGGCCGGACGATGCCCCGTACTATGGGTTAAAATGAAACCATAGTTTGAACCAATTTTACCCGTATATTTTGTTGTGAGTGAGTGTAAGATCTTATCGGCTGCCGCTTTATATTTTTTAGCGTGGGCCCTGTACTTTGCCAGCTCATAAAGTGCAGAAGCGGTAATGGAAGCAGCAGATGCATCTCTTGATGTTTCAGGGATTTTCGGATCATTGTAATCCCAATAAGGAATTCCGTCAACAGGGGTAATTTTATTGTTCAGGATAAAATCTGCAATTCCATCAGCCTGAGTTAAATAAACCCTATTTTTAGTTTCGCGATAACACATGGTATAACCATATAACGCCCATGCCTGTCCCCTGGCCCAGGCGGATTCGTTTGCATAACCCTGTGCCGTTACTTTCTGAAGCACTTTACCTGTCAGGGTATCGTAATCGATAACGTGGTAAGAACTAAAGTCAGGTCTGAAATGGTTTTTTAAAGTGGTATTGGCATGCGTTACCGCAATTTTGTAAAAAGATGAATCGCCCGTTAACCTTGTGGCTTCGAACAAAAGTTCAAGGTTCATCATATTATCGATAATTACCGGATATTTCCATTTATCGCCATTATGATCCCAGGATTTGATCACGCCTGCGGTAGCATTAAACCTGGTTGATAAGGATTTTGCGGCCTGGATAATTACCGCACTGTAAGCCGGATCGCCTGTTAAGCGGTAGCCATTACCAAACGGGCAATAGATCATGAAACCCAGATCGTGTGTTCCTTTATTAAACTGCTCCGGCTTGATGTCTTCAGTATACTTTTTAGCCAATTGCAGCCATCTTTTATCCTTTGTATATTGATAGAAATACCAGAGTTCAGCCGGGAAAAATCCGCTGGTCCAGTCTCCGGATCCCACCATTTTAAACTGTCCGTTTTCTACCGTACGTGGCGAAACCAGGTTAGGCTTCACTTTCCGTGCCGAATCTACATTTTTGATCAATACATCGGTTTGTTTGGCAGCAGCTGCAAAAGCCTTTGCTACATTTAATTGCTGAGCCTTTACTATACTGAAAGACAGCATACTTAATGCGATTGTTATTAATTTCATCTTCATGTTACAACCAGATTAATAACTTACGGATAGTAAAGGGCTGCCTACTGCTTCCAATGGTATGCTTTGATCTCATTTTACCCTCCATAACTTTTTAAAACGGCCTGACACCTATTTGTATTTTACCTGCATCTGATCATAAAAATCCTTCAGCACAAAAAATGCTTTCTTTTTCTGACCTGTTTCACTAATCAACCCTTTACGGTTCCAAAAATTCTGATAGATCGGGTGCTGTCTCCGTGGCGACCTGAAATCGGTTAAGATCCATGGCGTCATGCCGCGCAAGGCACCGATTTTGCTCAACATCGTTATCTGGTTTTTATATAAGGCCTCCTGGTATTCTTCACTCCAGCGGGTATTTTCATCGGCATGGAAACCAGCCAAAGCGCCACCACCGAATTCTGAAATCACAACCGGCTTTTTATATTTGATATCGAAATTGTATTTGACAATTTCGGATGGGTTACCACCAGAGTACCAGCCAGCATATTCATTAAAACTAACCAGATCTATTTTTTCGCCCAGAGGATCATTTAATACCATATTATTTCCTTCGCGGTGTACCTCTAAAGCAGCGGCAATCAAACGGGTATCATCCAATGCCCGGGCAGCTTCAGCCAAATTGCTCATAAAACTCAAACGGGCATCGCTTAGCGGCGTTTCATTCCCGATCGACCAGACAATTACACTTGCCCTGTTTTTATCGCGTACAATTAAATCAGTCAGTTGCTTTTTGGCGTTAGCATAGGTTGCGGGATTGGTCCAGCTGATGGTCCAGTAAACAGGCACTTCGGCCCAAACCAGTAAGCCCATTTCATCAGCAAGGCGGATCATCTCTTCATTATGCGGATAATGCGCCAATCGCACATAATTACAATTCAGGTCTTTAGCCCATTGTAACATCATACGCATATCTCCTTCTGAGCGTAGACGCCCGGCTAAAAGCGGATTCTCATCATGGAGTGATATCCCTCTTAAAAAAACAGATTTACCGTTCAGCAGAATGCTATCGCCGTTGACCTGAATGGTTCTGAAACCAATTTTATCATTGATATTTTCTTTATCACTTTTAATATTTACCTCATATAATTTCGGTGTTTCCGGCGACCATAAACTTAAATTGTTCCAGATAAATTCGTCAGCTATTTTACCTTCGCTATCTGTTTTATATTTCCTTTCAAGCTTAAGTTCGGGGATGGACAGCGTAATTTCCTGACCGGCGGTTGCATCAGCCAGTTTTGCCGAGAAATTTAACAGGTTATTATTTCCCTTTACCAACTGCAGTTTGTAATCACTGATAAAATGCTCCGGAAACTCAGCTAAAAAAACATCGCGGGTAATGCCTCCATAATTCCACCAATCGGTATTTACCGTTGGGATTTCATCCTGCCTGCGGATATTATCGACCTTAAGTACAATGGAGTTTTCGCCAGTTTTTAAAGTATTTGTTACATCAAACTGGAACGGGGTAAAACCGCCTTTGTGCACGCCAAGTTTTTTCCCGTTAAGGTAAACATGTGCTTCGTAGTTTACCGCTCCAAAGTAGACGAAATATTTTTTTCCTTTTTCGGGTTTTGCCTCAAACTTTCTGCGCAGCCAGATATTACCTTCGTAAAGTTCTAATTTTTCTGATTGCGAATTCCAATCGCCCGGAACGTTCATTTGTGGCGAATGGTCAAAATCATATTCAATCAGTTCTGATTTGTCTTTCTGCACTTTATCATCATAAAAACCTCCGGATCCACTTTTAGACTGATCAAAAGGATCATGACGATAATCGTAATAACCATTTTCGTACGGATCTATAATATAATTCCATTTCCCATTAAGACTCTGTATTTTCCGGCCCTTAATGTTCTGTATAGCCGTAACCTGACCGTAACTGAATGAGGAAAGAAGCGAAAAGCAGATTAAAAATACGCTATAGGTTGTTTTTAGCATAACTTAAATTTTAATATGATTAATTGATCGTTTCAAAACTAACAATTAATTGCGGACGGTTTCGCTTACGCTGGCCTAAATTTGAGCATTATTATGTTTTTGCCTGGTTGTATTGCGCTAACGAATTTAGAAAAGCTAAATAGATTAATTGATTTCAAGTGAACCAAAACAGGCCAAAAACACATTGAAATCCTATTTCAAACGTTTGAAATAATGGCATTTTTTCTTAATTATGCATAGCGATCGGAAAAGATAATGAACAATACACCCATAACCCTGAAATTCTTGGCTGAAAAGTTAAAGATGTCAGTTTCTACGGTATCAAAAGCCCTTAATAATTACCCCACCATAAATGCATACACGAAGCAGCGTGTTCAGGAAATGGCACGCGAGCTACATTTTACGCCCAATAAATCTGCCATCAACTTAAAGGAAAAGAAATCACGTATTATTGGAGTAGTCCTGCCCAACCTTTTAGACCACTTTTTCACCAGAAGTATTGATGGCATAGAACAAGTAGCAACACAAAATGGATACAATGTGATCATCAGTCAATCGCATGATGAGCTGGCAAAGGAGATACAATCGGCAAATATGCTGTTAAGGAGTCGTGTTGACGGTTTAATTGTGGCCATTTCGAAACAAACACAGGATTTTGCACACCTTAATCAGTTTGAAAATATGGGCATTCCGGTAGTTTATTACACACGCAACCCGAGTTTTAATTTAAGCTGCCACAAGGTTTTGGGCAACACTTTTCAGGGTTGCTATGAGGCCACCAAATTTTTGATCGACAGGGGGCATACCAAAATTGCTTATCTGGGCGGCCCAAAAATGACCAATTTTACACACGACCGTTTTAATGGCTATATTCATGCCTTAAAAGATAATAATGTCCCTTTTTCAGCAAAATTTGTTGCTTATACTGATTTTGACAAGGAAAATACCATCGCTGCAATTAAGAATTTATTTGCCGATCCAGACCATATGCCTACTGCACTTGTGGCTTTTAAAGAACCCATTCTTTTTGATGCCATAAAATACCTGAAATCATCAAACCATCCTAACTTTGATAAAATTGAAAGCATAGGTTTTGGAAACAATGCATTTATCAATTACCTCGATTCGCCCCCTATCGCCTCGATTGAAGAGAACCCCGAATCGGTAGGTGAAAATGCCATTAAACTCCTGCTCCGGTTAATCAATAAGGAAATCGATATGAAAAACCATCAGAAGGTGATGGTGGACTGTAAGTTAGTGGTGCACGGGTAAGCGTTTGGTAAAAGGCGTTTGCCGTTTTGTTCGCAGCTTCTGTGCTTTCTGTACTGTCAGGTGTTACCATCTGACTGTTTTTTGCTTTCCTTTACACCTGATCTATTTATACAGTGTAAGATGGAAACATCTTACACCACTTAACAATACTAATTAAACGATATCGTACTGCTATTCACTTGACTTCTGTGCCGCTCGTTATACACAAATGCTACAACAATTAATAGCCCTGCAATTCCTTCAAAAGCAACCACCACCTGCGTACCGAAAAGATGAGCCAGATAACCCATCAACAAGCTGCCAATTGGCAACACGCCCTGATACGCCATAATATAGTAACTCATGGTCCTTCCCCTCATTGCATCATCGGCATGGGTTTGTAAATAAGTGTTAATAGATGAATTTTGGGCCATCAAACCCAGAGCAGCTAAACTGGTACAAACTAATGCGAGAATAAGTGATGGTGATATGGCGAGTGCCACAACGGAAACAGCCAGCAAAACACCCGACAACATGACAATTTTCTGCAGATTCTGACCTGCTTTTAATGTAGCCATATAAATGGCCCCAAAGAAAGCCCCAAATCCGGCAGCACTTTCGAACCAGCCAAATGTTGTAGCATTTCCGCTGAAAATATCTTTTGCAAAAACGGGTAACAAAGTAGTAAAGGGGATGACCAGTAAACTTGATGCAGCCATTGTTAATACCATGGCAGCCAGGTCCGGCGATGATTTAAGGTAATCATATCCTTTTTTAAGGTCAACCCAGATATTTTCCGTTGACTTTTGATGCTCGGTAAGTTTAAGCTTCATCATCACCATGCATGCTAATACTGCGATAAAACTGATAAAATTGATGATAAAACAGATATCCTCTCCTAAGGTACTTAAAATCACTCCTGCCAGCGCCGGACCAATTAGCCTGGCCGCATTAAACATAGAAGAGTTAAGCGCAATGGCATTGGGCAAATCTTCTTTATCATCAATTAAATTTACCATTAACGATTGGCGTGCCGTCACATCAAAAGCATTTACCAGGCCCTGAACCAGCGAAAGTGCTGCAATCCAGAACATATCGTACACTTTAAACCAGATCATTAACGCCAGGGCGCCAGCCTGCAACATCAGAATTACCTGGGTAATCACCAATATTTTATATTTATTGTGCCTGTCTACATAACTTCCTGCGTAGGGCGCCAACACCAGAGAAGGAATTAAACTTAAAAAAGTAATCAATCCCAATAAAAAAGCTGACCCTGTTAAACGGTAGACCAGCCAGCTAATGGCAACACGCTGCATCCATGTACCAATTAATGAAATGGCCTGACCTGTAAAAAACAGCCTGTAATTATAATGCCTTAACGAACGAAAAATACCCATGATTAAAATAGTAAAGTAACTTTACAAAAATACAAAACATGAAAACAATACTGAAGCCAAAAAATACAATTTTTATCATTTTAAAATCAAAAATTGAGCATTATAAAAAGCCGCCGCCATTTATGATTAAAAATAAAGCGCTATCTTTGTAAAGTATATTTACCAACAGAATGCCAACTCAAACACAAGAAATTGCTGCAAAGTTAAGAAGCACGGTTACCCGCTTAACCAGGGCGTTACGCAAACAGAACGTAAGTTCAGAATTTAGCAATGCAGAAATATTAACCATGTCGCTATTGGAGCAACATGGCAAATTGCTGTCTACGGAACTGGCTGACATGGAAAGGGTATCTAAACAGGCCGTTTCTCAGATCATCAACCGACTTTTCGATGCCAAATGTGTAGCACGATTCCCCAGCGAGGAAGATAAGCGAAAAGTTTTTATCGGATTAACCGAACTTGGAGAAAAACATCTTATTGCCACCCGAAAGATAAAAGAAGAGTGGCTGGTTCAAACTATGGAAAAAATCTTTTCTTCAGAAGAAATCAATTTGATACAGGCTTTCTTGCCATTACTTTCGCGACTGGTAGAACACAATGATGCAAAGACATAGTTTTTCTTTTTCCCGTTCGCTAAATAAGCCTTATCTTGCAACCTTAAATGGCACTGTATTTCACCTCAATTAATTCAGGCAGCAATGGCAATTGTTACTACATTGGTAATGATCATGAGGCTGTTTTGGTTGATATTGGCCTGACCTGCAAAGAGGTTGAAATCCGCATGAACCGTTTAGGGCTGTCTATCAGTAAAGTAAAAGCAATCTTTATCTCGCACGAGCATAGCGATCACATCAAGGGCTTAGCCGTTTTTGCTAAAAAATACAAACTCCCCGTTTACATTAGTACACCAACTTTAAGAAACAGCAGGCTTCTGCTCGACGCGAACAACACCTTTTCCCTTAGTCACCAGCAACATATTCAGATCGGCAGTTTAAAAGTTGCTGCTTTTTCTAAATTCCACGATGCAGCCGACCCCTACAGCTTTACGATTGAATGTAACGAAGTACGTGTTGGTGTTTTTACAGATATAGGCTCAGTATGCGATCGCCTGATTGCACATTTTAAAAATTGCCATGCCGCTTTTTTAGAGGCTAATTATGATGCACAAATGCTTGAAAACGGCAGCTATCCTTATTTTTTGAAGAGAAGGATTACAAACGGCCACGGCCACCTAAGCAATACGCAGGCTTTAGAACTGTTCATCAATCATAAAGCGCCGTACATGAGCCACTTATTATTGAGCCATTTATCAAAAGACAATAATGATGCAGCCCTTGTGGAAAAACTTTTCAAAAATGTAGCAGGCAATACTTTTATCAAGGTAGCTTCAAGACATGAAGAAACGGAGCTTTATTACGTTAGCAATAGCCAAAACACGCCGGAACCTTATTCTTTCGATCCAAGTCTTTACCAGCCGGCACAGCTCAACCTGTTTTAACATCTCGAATCAAAAACAACTGCACTTTTTTATAAATGATTAGACGGCTTCGACTATCTGAGATAGTCAACCACTATTCGACAATAAAACACCAATAAACCGTCAATAAATTTATTTTTTTCAAAAACTTTTTATCCGGGCAGGCGTTATATATATACTTCATAAATAGTTTGTTTGGTTTATTTGGGGCTTATGGATTTAAGCCCCTTTCTTTTTTTAACCGTCACATTACAGGCTAGCCATGGTTTCATGCTGAGTTTATTTTACAAGTATAAATCGTGGTTTCAATTGCCCTGTAGCTACCTCGCGGTCAGCATCTTAATTACAGCTAAGACTCTGAAATAAATCTGACAGTTATCGAATCGGGGTGACCACCAGCTTAAGCAAATATTAACCTAGAAGCTGCAAATACTAATTGAACTTCGGTTAATAAACAAAAAAAGGCAAAATGGCTATTTACCACTTTACCTTTTAATTATTTGTTGAACGAAAGATCAAATCAATCTTTCCCTTTTACATCATCCATTTTTCATCCCTTTATAGGAATTTGGTAATGGCTTCATCAGTAGGTTTTGTTTTTGAACGGAAACGGTGTACCAACTCACCTTTTTCGTTGATTAAGAACTTCTCAAAATTCCACTTGATATCGCCCTGCTCTTCGGTATTGGTCTGAGATGTTAAATATTTAAATAATGGACTGATATCATTGCCTTTCACGCTGCTTTTTTCGGCCAGCAAAAAGGAAACATTGTACTTTCCGGTACAAAATTCTTTAATTTCTGCATTGGTAGAAAATTCCTGACCGCCAAAGTTACCTGCAGGGAAACCGATTAGTACTACTTTTTTACCATATTGTTTCTGAAGTTTTTCTAAATCTTCATACTGCGGTGTGAAACCACATTTAGATGCGGTATTAACAATCAAGATTTTTTTGCCTTTAAATTTAGAAAGTTTAATTTCCTTGCCATCAATGGTTTTGAAGCTGAAATCGTAAACATTTTTTGGTGGCGACACCAATAAGTTTAATAGGATTAGAATAGTGCTGATCATCGTTTTTTTTAATTTTATATACGAATATAGCCACAAATAGTTTTTACAAGTGTGATTTGCATGTAAATTAATGTATTAGCTACCAATTATGTCAAATTCTTGCCACTATTGAGCTATTATATTATCGAACATTATTCCTGATGCGGAAATGGAAGTGCGGGTGTTCTGGTGGTAATTGGTCTTGCTACCGCTTATTTCCCCGTTGCGCAAAGGACTATTCCGCTATTATCAGACTAGTTAATAACAGGTTATTGTCTTTTGTAACCCAAGTTTGGCACAAAGCTGATAAAACCGCAATAGTAGTAAAAACCAGGCCACCTAAACCCAGTGGAGCGGAAAACCACGAGACCGGGGAATGGCGGTAGCGGATTTGAAGCAACAGCCGGGAGTAAGCCTTAGCTACCCACCACCGAAACTGCTTTTCAAAAAGAATTAAAATCAGATTAAAACCGACTGATAATCCTATATATTTTACCAACATTTAAGATTTTTTTTGTATTAAATTCTCATCGGGTTTGGATTTGTGCCCTAATTATAGCTTTATTTGCACAAAAACGTATTTCATGGCCAAAAATTTATTAATCGTCGAGTCACCCGCAAAAGCTAAAACTATTGAAGGCTATCTAGGTAAAGATTTCCTGGTGAAATCTAGCTATGGCCATATCCGTGATTTAGTTAAAGGTGATATGGCGATTGATATCAAGAATAATTTTGCCCAAACCTACGAGGTGCCTGCCGATAAGAAAAACGTGGTTTCTGAACTAAAAAAGCTAGCTAAAGAAGCCGAAATGGTATGGCTAGCATCCGATGAGGACCGCGAGGGAGAGGCCATTTCGTGGCACTTATTCGAAACTTTAGGTCTGAAAGTGGAGAAAACAAAACGTATCGTTTTTCATGAAATTACCAAACCGGCCATTTTAAAAGCAATTGATAGTCCGAGGGGAATTGATTATAACCTGGTAAACGCTCAACAGGCACGCCGTGTGTTAGATCGTTTAGTGGGTTTCGAACTTTCTCCTGTTCTATGGAAAAAAGTAAAACCATCACTTTCTGCAGGCCGCGTACAATCGGTAGCGGTACGTTTAATAGTAGATAGAGAGCGTGAAGTTTTAAACTTTAATGCTACTGCTGCCTATAAAATTACCGCTCAGTTCTCAACCGGAAAAGGAAAAGAAATGGTAAAGGCAGAACTTCCACAGCGTTTTGAAAATGAGGCTGAGGCAGAAAAGTTTCTGCACGACTGTGTAAATGCTAAATTCGATATCACCAGTTTGGAAACAAGGCCTGCCAAACGCAATCCTGCAGCTCCATTTACCACTTCTACCCTACAGCAAGAGGCCTCCAGAAAATTAGGTTTTTCGGTAGCACGAACCATGCAGGTAGCGCAAAGATTATATGAGGCCGGTAAGATTACCTACATGAGAACAGATTCGGTCAACTTATCAGAAACTGCTGTTAATGCCGCTGCCGCCGAAATTAAATCAGCTTATGGCGAAAAATATCATCAGCCAAGGGTATATAAAACCAAATCGGCAGGTGCACAGGAAGCGCACGAAGCCATCCGCCCTACTTATTTCGACAGACATACGGTAGATGGTGATATTTCAGAAAAGCGTTTGTACGATCTGATCTGGAAACGTTCTATTGCATCGCAGATGAGCGAAGCATTATTCGAAAAAACCACAGCCCAGATTACTGCATCAACCAGAAAAGAACACCTGGTAGCTGAAGGTGAAGTATTAAAGTTCGACGGCTTTTTAAAAGTTTACCTGGAATCTACGGACGATGATGAAAACGAAGAAAAAGAAGGTGGTGCCATTTTACCTCCTTTAGCAAAAGGTCAGGAATTATTTTTAAAAGAAATGCAGGCTACGGAGCGTTATTCCCGCCCGCCAGCCAGATATACTGAGGCCAGCTTGGTTAAAAAACTGGAAGAACTTGGTATTGGCCGTCCATCTACCTACGCTCCAACTATTTCTACGGTACAAAACCGTGGTTATGTAGTAAAAGAAGATAGAGATGGCAAAAAGCGCAATTTTACGGCTATTGTTTTAGCAGATGGAAAAGTAAAAAAAGAAATTAAATCAGAAATTACCGGTGCTGAGAAATCAAAACTCTTCCCAACTGATATTGGTGAAGTAGTAAACGATTTTTTAGTGGAGCATTTTAAAGGAATCGTCGACTTCAACTTCACCGCAAAGGTGGAGAAAGAATTTGATGAGATTGCACAGGGGTTACAGGAATGGACCAAAATGCTGCACTCGTTTTATAACCCCTTTCATACCGAGGTAGAAACAACACTCGAAACTGCAGAACGTGCCACCGGCGAGCGATTGCTGGGGGTAGATCCGGCAACTGGTAAAAATGTATATACCAAGGTTGGGAAATTTGGCCCTTTGGTTCAGATCGGAGAATTGGATGATGAGGAAAAGCCGCGATATGCCAGCTTAATGCGCACGCAGTCTGTCGCAACCATTACTTTAGAGGAAGCGCTGGAACTGTTTAAACTTCCTTTCCAGCTCCCTGATTTCGAAGGCAAAGAGGTAATGGTTGGGGTTGGCCGTTTTGGTCCATACGTTAAATGGGGCGAAAGCTTTATTTCTCTTCCTAAAAACGAAGAACCCTTATCGGTAACTTATGAACGCGCAGTTGAAATTATCAAAGAAAAAATGGATGCCGATGCACCTATTGCTTTTTACGAAGGTTTAGGCGTAACAAAAGGAAAAGGCCGCTTTGGTCCCTTTATTAAATGGAACGATCTCTTTATTAATATCCCTGCAAAAGGATACGATTTCGATAATTTAAGCCAGGAGGATATCAATACCTTAATTAGCAAAAAAGTAGAAAAAGAGGCCAATAGGTACATCAAAACCTGGGATGCCGAAAAAATTTCTATTGAAAATGGCCGTTGGGGCCCGTTTATCCGTTTTGGTAAACAGATGCTTAAATTACGGAATAATGAGGCAACCAAGCAAAAATATACACCGGAAGAACTGGCCGATATCGATTTGGAAACAGTTAAGAAAATGATTGTGGAACAAGTGCCAAACGCTTTTGAAACGAAGAAAAAAGCACCGGCAAAGAAAAAAGCGGCACCGGCAAAAAAGGCAGTTGCAAAGAAAAAATAGGCCAGGATTAAATGATTTTAGGATTCTCTCATCCAAAATAAATTATACAATTAACCAGTTTAAACAGTTAACCCAGTTGAAAGCAGATTTACCTGAAAATATAGTTGAAGATATTGCCATGGCCGTTGTTTTGATGGGTGAAACACCCGAAGTAAAAAACTGGACGGTTTATCTTGTTAATCTTAAAAACGAGCCCTTAACCAATGTATTGATCAGCTCTAAAGGTTATGGTGAAAAAGATGGCAAGCAGGTAAAAACTTCCATGTTAAGACACTTTATTGGCGATATGGAAGCCAATTCTTTTGCAGGAGTAGAAGCCATTGATCCGGAAGTTTTTGGCTTAACTAACGAATATTGGTTAAGTTATTACATCGGCAATACCATTTACGATAAAAAATTTATATTTCTGCCTGAAAGCATTATCGATTCTAATCTGATCAAAATACCTTTAGTGAATAAACCTGGAGTGATGATTAAATAGTTTGGGGTTTGGAGTTTCGACTCCCCAGTCAAATTCAGTAAAAAATTATTCTTATACACGCTTAAGTCGCTAGTAAATGACTTAGGTCTTAAGACTATTGACTAAATACTTCCAAACTATCCTAGGGTACCTTAACCGCCTGCCTTCCAAGCAGCTTCCATCCAGCCTTTTCCTTGCTCCAGATAAGGAGGATGTACAAATTTACGCTCCCTCTAATACCCTTATCATTGGTTTGAGCCATTAATTTATGTCTTACCAATGCTGTATTTCCCTGAATAATTGTTTTAGGATCGCCCAGAACAACATCATCTAAAAAATCAGATTCACCGGAAAGCAGCGAATGCATAAACTCTTGCTTAGTTTGTACTTTCCCGCTTGAATGACCATAACTTAAATTATTAAGTAATAACTTATCTAAGCCTGAGCTATCCGGATGGATCATTAAGTTTATAAGTTGATCTACCGCTTTGTTAACTTCCTTTTCTGCATTTGTCTTCTGCGCAAAACAAAAAGTTGTAGAAATTAGTAAACACGAAAAAATAAAGAGTTTTTTGATCATACCTGGTCATTTAAAGTTGAAGTTGTAAACATATCCAAAAGCCTTTACACGAGCAACATATTCGTTATAATTTTCCACATTATTCTGTTTAACGTTGAATTTAGTTAATTTTCTGATGAAATATGGTTTTAACGGTCAAAACAGATTAATTACGGCATAGCAATTGCTCCAACCGCAAGATTATATCTCATGTATCTTAACGAATTTCATTTATGGAACAACCATCTACCTACCAATCGTCCTCAAAAAAGAAATTTATTTTTATTGGCTTGCTTGCTGTTTCGATAGCGTCAATTGTATTTATTTATTTCAATAAAAAGAAGAAAAGCAACGAAGAAAACCAGGCTTACGCAAAATACATCGAAGCCTACACTTCTGGTACCATCTCTAAAAAGAGTTTCATCCGCGTACACCTGGCAAATGCTGCAACGGGTATGCAGGATCTGGGAAAAGCAGACACAAGGGAGCTTTTCGACTTCTCACCATCCATCTCTGGAAAGACCTATTGGATAGACCCTCAAACCGTTGAGTTCAGACCTGATGAAAACCTTAAACCAGGCAAAAATTATGAAGCCACCTTTAAACTTTCAGAAGTTTCTGATACAGAAAAAGGTCTGGAAGATTTCGATTTCGAATTCAAAGTCATTACTCCAGGGTTAATAATTTCTCAAAACGGATTGGTTTCCCAGAATAATACTTCAATGGATTACATGAAACTCACCGGTGAAGTGGCCACTGCTGATGTGGAAGAAACCAGTAAAATAGAAAAAACACTCTCACTGGATTTTGATCAGAAATTAAAAATTAAATGGCAACATGATCCAGCTAAAAATAGTTCGAAATTCACCATTGATAGCATTAAAAAGATAGGTAACGACCAAACATTAAAAATAGAATGGGATGGTGATGCCATTGATGCAGATCAAAAAGGTGAAGTAGAAGTTCGCGTTCCGGCAATCAACAAATTCGAAATCCTGGACATGAAGGCTATCCAGGGTGAAGAGGATTATGCCCTGGTTCAGTTTTCTGAACCGATTGGGCTTGGTCAGGATTTAACCGGTATGATTACCCTGGGCAATTTGGGTGATTTGAGGTATACCATTGATGCCAGTCAGGTTAAAGTCTATGCTGCAGAAGAGCTGAAAGGCAATTATGCACTTAACGTAAACGCCGGGGTTGAAAATATCAATGGGAAAAAATTGTCTGATGGCAAAATGGCGAATCTTGTTTTTGAAGATAAATTACCAGCGGTGACCATTGCGGGTGCCGGTACCATTTTACCGAACTCCGGAAAGCTGGTTTTACCTTTTGAAGCGATTAATCTAAAAGCCGTTGATGTTACGGTGATTAAGATTTATGAAAATAATATCCCCCAGTTTTTCCAGACCAATAGTTATAAGGATGGTAACGAGTTGCGACGGGTGGCTAAACCCATCCTGCAGAAAACGGTGCGTTTAGATGAAGACAAGGCACTTAACCTTCATAAAAAGAACCGTTTTACACTTGATCTGGATAAAATGATCCGTACGGAGCCCGGAGCTATGTACAGGGTTACAATTGCGTTCAGACAGGAGTATAATGCCTACAATTGTAAAGCCGGGGAAGATAAATCCGATGGTAGCGATGAAGAAAGCGAATACAGTGATGATGAAGGCTACGGTGAAAAAATTGATGAGGATGATGATTTCTGGCAGCGTTACAACAATTATTACCCGTCTGATTACAGATGGAATGATAAAGATAATCCATGTACACCATCATTTTATACCAGCCAGCGCTGGGCGAGCAGAAACTTAATTGCTTCAAACATAGGTTTGGTGGCTAAACGTGGTAATGATAACAGCATGCTGATTGTAGCAACCGATTTATTAACAGCCAAACCATTAAGTGGTGTAAACCTGGAATTAATGGACTACCAGAAACAGATTATTTTCACCACCAAAACTGATGGCGATGGTTTTGCCAGGTTTGACCTGAAACGCCAGCCTTTTTTATTGATTGCCAAAAATGGTTCGGAACGTGGCTACCTTAAATTAGACGACGGCAGCTCGCTGCCTCTAAGCAGATTCGATGTAGGTGGTGATGTTGTTCAAAGCGGATTAAAGGGTTTCATTTATGGAGAACGGGGAGTCTGGCGACCAGGCGATAGTTTATTTGTTTCCTTTGTTCTGGAAGATAAGCTCAAAAAACTTCCCGCTAATTATCCGGTAACCATGGAATTTTACAACCCTAAAGGTCAGCTTTACAAAAGGTTGATTAATGGCAAGCCATTAAACGGGTTTTATACCTTTAAAACTGCTACAGAAAGTACTGCACCAACAGGAAACTGGTTGGCCAAGGTAAAAGCAGGCGGTGCTACATTCACCAAAACTTTAAAAATTGAAACCGTAATGCCAAACCGTTTGAAAATTGATTTCAATATTGGCAACAGAACATATTTAAGTGCAGGAACGTCAGCCGCTACCCTATCGGCCAGGTGGCTTTTTGGTGCTGTTGCACAAAACTTAAGAGCAAAGGTGGATGTAAACTTAAATACTACCGAAACCAAATTTAAAGGTTTTGATGGTTTTAGCTTTGATAATCCAACGGTTAACTTCGAATCGCAGGTAAAAACC
The DNA here is from genome assembly GCF_042464845.1 of Pedobacter sp. BG31. Taxonomy (NCBI): domain Bacteria; kingdom Pseudomonadati; phylum Bacteroidota; class Sphingobacteriia; order Sphingobacteriales; family Sphingobacteriaceae; genus Pedobacter; species Pedobacter sp. BG31. The sequence continues at coordinate 131,601 of NZ_JBHNZK010000015.1, read as the reverse complement.
ATTTTCGAAGGCACTTTAAACCAAAACGGCACTGCTCAGGTCAACACCAACCTGAATGAGAATAATACCGCGCCTGGTGTGTTAAGGGCAAATTTTACCACAAAGGTTTTCGAACCCGGCGGTAATTTCAGCATCGATAATTTTAGCATTCCTTATCATGTGTACAACAGTTACTTAGGTATCCGTACCGAAAAAGGCGACCGCCTAAGTGGTATGTTGGTTACAGGTAAAGATCATAAAGTGGAAATTGTTAATGTAAATACCGATGGAAAATTATTGACCGGAACCAAAACAGTTACCGTAGAATTATATAAAACCCAATGGCGCTGGTGGTGGGAACAGGATGACCAGTATACTTACGCCAACTTTACCCAAAATCAATACAACAAATTAGTTGAAAGTCATCAGGTAAATTTATTTAATGGCAAAGGAAGCTGGAATTTACGCGTTGATGAACCGGAATGGGGCCGTTATCTGATTCTGGTACGCGATGTAAACGGCGGACATATTACCGGAAAATCAGTTTATATCGATTGGCCGGGTTGGGCACAGCGAGAACAAGGCAGTAATCCAACAGAAGCCTCCATGTTATCGTTCACCGCTGATAAAGAAAAATTCACCGTTGGAGAGGATATTACTTTAACCATACCAACGGGTAAAAATGGAAGAGCGCTCATTTCAATTGAAAATGGAAGCCATGTGTTAAAAACGTTCTGGGTAGATACCAAAGCCGGCCAAACACAATTTAAATTCAAGGCAGAAAAAGAAATGGCACCTAACGTTTTTGCCAACATTACTTTATTGCAACCGCACGCACAAACGGTTAACGATTTACCGATCAGAATGTATGGCGCTATTCCGCTTGCTATAGAAGATCCGCAAACAATTTTAAAACCGACCATTAAAATGGCCGATAAGATTAAACCGGAAACCGAAAATAACATTACTGTGGGCGAAGAGAATGGCAAAGCCATGACCTATACCATTGCACTGGTTGATGAAGGTTTGCTTGACTTAACCCGGTTTAAAACGCCTGATCCACATGGTGTGTTTTATGCCCGCGAAGGTTTAGGCGTTAAAACATGGGATTTATTCGACTATGTGCTTGGCGCCTGGGGTGGGAATTTAGAACGAATTTTAAGTATCGGCGGTGATGGAAGCATCAACAAAAATTTAAACCCGGCAAAAGCCAACCGTTTTAAAGCGGTGGTTAAATTTATGGGGCCATTTGCTATTGGTAAAGGCGAAAGTAAAACCCACAAGTTTAAATTGCCACAATATATTGGCGCCGTAAGGGCTATGGTAGTTGCCGGACAGGATGCGGCATATGGTTTTGCAGAAAAATCAGTTCAGGTTAAAAAACCTTTAATGGTTTTGGCCACCCTGCCAAGGGTTATTGGCCCTGGAGAAAGTTTCACTTTACCGGTAACCGTATTTGCCACAGAGAAGAACCTCAAAAATGTATCGGTACAACTGCAGGCCAACAATTTAATTGTTCAGGGCAGTAACAGGCAACAACTTTACTACAAACAAACAGGAGAACAAATGGCCTATTTTGAGGTAAAAGCACCAAATACCGTGGGTATTGCCAAAGTGAAAGTAATTGCACAAAGCGGAGCCGAAAAAACAGTTTATGATGTGGAAATGGATATCAGAAATCCAAACCCATATGTAACCAATGTGGTCTCTGCAACCGTTCAGCCACATACCAAATGGGCTGTAAATTATTTACCAATCGGAATGACGGGTACCAATTCAGGTTCGCTGGAAGTATCTTCTATCCCGGCAATTAACCTGGGCAAAAGATTGAGTTACCTCATTCAATACCCACATGGCTGTATCGAGCAGACAACTTCGGGCATATTCCCTCAGTTATTCTTAGATCGGTTAAGCCCATTGAACCAACAGCAGAAAGCTAAGACGGAAAAAAACATCAAAGCTGGAATAAATAGGCTTAAAGGTTTCCAAACGACCGACGGCGGTTTATCTTACTGGCCTGGCGAAGGTACATCGGATGAATGGGGAAGTAATTATGCCGGTCATTTTTTAATTGAAGCACAAAATGCAGGTTATACCCTACCCGTTGGTCTTTTAGATGAGTTATTGCGCTTTCAAAAATCAAAGGCTACAAACTGGGCGCCAAACAGCAATAATTTTTATGGCGGCGATTTATCGCAAGCATATCGTTTATATGTGCTGGCACTGGCTAAAAGACCAGAGATGGCAGCTATGAACCGTTTGAAAGCTTTCCAATATTTATCTGTAGCTGCGAAGTGGCGTTTGGCAGCGGCCTATAAACTAGCCGGACAAAATGAGGTGGCTCAAAATATGATCAAAGGCCTGGATACATCCATTCAGCCCTATAAACAATTGGGAGGAACTTATGGCTCTGATGTGCGTGACGAAGCTATGATTTTAGAAACGTTGACGTTACTTGGTCAGAAAGCAAAAGCAGCAGGTTTATTGCAACCTTTAGCAGCCAAACTGGGTGAAAACACCTGGTATAGCACACAAACAACTGCTTATAGTTTATTGGCTATTGCTAAATTCTGCGGATCCAACCAGTCGGCTAGTAAGCTGCAATATCAATATGTATTGGATGGTAAGTCTGCTTCTGTCAACTCTACGCAATATATCAATAGTACGCCTGTAACCTTTAAAGGAAACACGGCTTCGGTTACCAATAATGGAAATAATGTACTTTTTGTACGTTTGGTTTTAGAAGGACAACCAGTTGCTGGTCAGAATAACTTTTTACCTAACCGTCCTGATGTTTTAGACATGAGCGTGAATTACAAACGTTTAAATGGAAAAGTTTTAGATCCCACTACCCTGAAACAAGGATCAGATTTTTATGCCGAAGTAACCATCAAAAATCCTGGCAGAATGGGTTATTACGAACAGATGGCATTAACACAGATTTTCCCTTCTGGATGGGAAATCATCAATACCCGTGTAAATGATAACCAAAGTATCCTGGCATCATCTCCTTTCACCTATCAGGACATTAGAGATGATCGTGTTTTCACTTATTTCAATGTAAGGGAAGGCGAAAGTTTGGTTTATAAGGTACTGCTTAATGCTTCTTATCTGGGTAAATACTATCTATCAGCCATTCAATGTGAAGCGATGTATAACAATGATATTTCAGCTACTGAACCTGGCAAATGGGTACAGGTGGTGAAATAGGCTTATTTTTAATAAGCCTCGGTTCGTGTCGCCACGAACCGAAACTTTATCTATTTATTGCTTACATTTTTTCCTAACTAGAAATTTAACATCAATGGATAAATTATTTGAAGCAAGAAGAAAGAATTATATTGAAATTGGAAAAATTTATTTTTGGACGGAATCTCTAAACTGGTCGTAGCGTCTCGCTACGACCCATATTATAAATACTGGCTTTAGCGTCTCTCTAAGGTCTTTTAATAGCTGTATCAAATGGGACGAAAGTATAGATTTCATGACAATTCTAAACTCTACTTTGTAACATTCACGGTTGTAGACTGGATAGATGTGTTTACAAGGCAAGAATACTCAGATATTATTTATGATAGTTTGATTTTTTGCCAAAAAGAAAAAGGATTAGACTTATATGCTTATTGCATCATGACAAATCACATTCATTTAATTATTGGAACTGAAAATGGAGTGCTAATAGATATTGTAAGAGATTTCAAGAGTTTCACTTCTAGACATATAAGAAAAGCCATAGAAAATAGCAATACTGAAAGTCGGAAGTCATGGATGCTGGAAATTATGAAAAAATTAGGAAGTCAAAATGAAAAAAATAAAGACTTTCAATTTTGGCAACAACATAATCATCCAATAGAACTTGATAATAATAAACTTTTAGATCAACGTTTAAATTATATCCACCAAAATCCTGTCAAAGCTGGATATGTAGAAAATGAAGAAGATTGGGTTAATAGTAGTGCCGGCGATTATCATCAAATTAGAAAAGGACAAGTTGATGTTATAATTATTGAATGACTATCCTGGCTGTAGATAATCTTTAAGTTTTAAAACAACACGGTGTCGTAGCGAGACGCTACGACTAGAATAGTTAAAAAATATTTAACAAACGAAACAATGTCGTAGCGAGACGCTACAACTAGAATAATTGTAAAGTAAATTAACAAATAAATTTCAAACCTATCAGGTTTTCTAAACCTACTAGGTTTTTTACACAAAATGAACAAAATCCCAAAAGCTTTCCTCATTTCCGATCTCATCTGCTTTACACTGCTTTTGGCTTTCCTTTTTTCATTGCCTTCAAAACTTTTCAAAACACCTACCTCCTATGTTATCGAGGCCAGCAATGGGCATTTATTAAGCGCTGCAATCGCCAGCGACGGGCAGTGGCGTTTCCCGGTAGCAGATCGTGTTCCTGTAAAATTTAAGGATTGCATTATTGCTTTTGAAGATAAACGATTTTATAGCCATTTCGGGGTAGATGTATTGGCCATGAGCAGGGCCATGCGGCAAAACCTGCGGGCAAAAAGTGTGGTAAGTGGTGGCAGTACGCTAACCATGCAGGTTATCCGGTTATCGCGTAAACAAGACCGGACCATTTGGCAAAAATTATTGGAGGTCATTTTAGCTTTCCGCTTGGAAATGAGATATTCAAAAGAAGAAATTATAGGTCTGTACGCGGCCAACGCCCCTTTCGGGAGTAATGTTGTAGGTTTAGAAGCTGCCAGCTGGCGGTATTATGGCCGCGATGCTAAAACGCTTTCATGGGGTGAGATGGCCACCTTAGCCGTTCTTCCCAACAGTCCCTCATTGGTTCATCCCGGCAAAAACTCAACCAGACTTATCAAAAAAAGGAATGATCTGCTGGATAAGCTTGCCCGGTTAAAATATATCGATCAGACTACAGCTAATTTATCTAAATTAGAGCCAGTTCCGGGCAAACCTATGCCCCTGCCCCAAAATGCGCCGCACCTGTTAAACCGCTTTAAAGCAGAACGTGTTAACCTTAACATCCCAAATACCAGAATTACTTCTACCCTGGATGAAAACATACAGCTAAAAGTTAATGCCATATTAAAACGATATAACAACCGCTATAGGGCAAACGATATCAATAATATTTCTGCCTTAGTACTTGACGCCAAAACCGGCCAGGTGGTGAGTTATGTAGGTAATATATATCAACCAGAAAATCCCGAGTTGCAAAGCCACGTAGACATGATTAGGGCACCGCGGAGCCCGGGCAGTACTTTAAAACCATTGCTATATGCCAGTATGCTTAATGATGGCTTTATATTACCGCATACCATAATTCCCGATATTCCTACTCAAATAGCCGGTTATTCGCCACAAAATTACGATCTGGGTTATGATGGCGCTATTGCTGCAGATAAAGCACTGAGCCGCTCTTTAAACATCCCCGCTGTGAAAATGTTGCAGCAGTATAAATATGAACGCTTTTATGATAAATTAAAAAAATTGGGGATAGGCACCTTGAACCAGCCGGCAGATCATTATGGATTGTCGCTAATTTTAGGTGGCAGTGAAGTTACCATGTGGGATCTGGCCAACACCTATATGGGCATGGTGCGAACACTGAACCATTTTAACACCTATAAAGGCCTTTACAATCCCGAAGATTATAAACAGGCTACTTACTTTAGCCATCAAACTGAAGAGGAAAAAGACTATCAGCGCAACTCGTTTTTAGATCACGGCGCCATATGGGCTACCTTTAATGCCATGGAAGAAGTAATGCGCCCTGGTGATGAAGGCTTATGGGAACAGTTTTCATCTTCGCAACGGGTAGCCTGGAAAACCGGTACAAGTTTTGGTTTCCGCGATGCCTGGGCCGTAGGCTTGACGCCAAATTACGTCGTATGCGTTTGGGTAGGTAACGCAGATGGTGAGGGCCGGCCTGGATTGGTGGGCATAGAAGCGGCTGCACCAGTGCTCTTTGATATTTTTAGATTATTGCCTAATGGTAAATGGTTCGAAACACCTGTAACCAAACTCAAAAAACTTAACATATGTAGACAAAGCGGTTATAAAGCCGGAGAATATTGTACTGATGTGATTCAAGAACTGGTTCCGGTTGCCGGAGAAAAGACAGCCGTTTGTCCTTTTCACAAATTGGTTCATTTAGACCAAACAGGTACTTTTAGGGTTACCGACAATTGTGAAAGTACCACTCAAATGCAACACAAAAGCTGGTTCATTTTACCACCGGCTATGGAATACTATTACAAAATAAAAAATAGCGGTTATAAATCCCTCCCTCCATTTAAAGCGGGTTGTGATCTTTCAGGTGGAAACAGTGTGATGGAAGTCATTTATCCTAAAAACAATGCAATTGTTTACATCCCATTGGAACTAGACGGAACCAGAGGTAAAATCGTAATTAATGCAGCGCACAGAAATCCGGGTGCTAAAATATACTGGCACATTGATCATGAATATATAAGCACCACCACTAATTTTCATCAATTGGCCATTAGTCCGCCGCCCGGTAAACATACCTTAACCTTGGTGGATGAGAATGGCGAACGACTGGTGCAAACTTTTACGATTTTAGATAAAGAAAAGAAGTAAGGTTTTTACAAATCTTGCGTTCCGGGTAACAAATTAAGGCATTAATGATTTATGGTTGAGTGTTTATTAGAAAATGAACGTTAAATGGTTCTTGGCGGCCTGCAGTCCCGCTATCGCTTATAGTCCTCTCCCGACGGAATGTCGGGATCCGGGCTATTCCGCTTTATCGGGTTTAAGAACAAGGGTTCTGCACCCTGCAACCCTACAAATGAAATACTGTTTTAGCCATTTAGCCCCGGTTGCAGCGGTACCCTGCAGCAACGAGGTACGAGGCAGCGAAGCGTATAAGCGGAAAACGGGAACAAACATGGTGTTGAGAACAGGTTTTGCGCTCTAGACGAAAAATTTAATGTATTAATAATTTAGGCTTTTAGGAAATGAGCGTTAAGTGGTTCGTGGCGGCTTGCAGTCCCGCTATCGCTTATAGTCCTCTCCCGACGAAATGTCGGGATCCGGGCTATTCCGCTTTATAGGGTTTAGCAACAAAGGTTTCTGCACCCTGCAACCCCACAAATGAAATGCTGTTTTAGCCATTTAGCCCCGGTTGCAGCGGTACCCTACAGCAACGAGGTACGAGGCAGCGAAGCGTATAAGCGGAAAACGGGAACAGACTTGGTGTTCAGTACAGGTTGTGCGCTCTAAACAAAAAAATTTAATGTTTTAATGGTTTAGGCTTTAAAAAATGAACGTGATTGGTTCGTGACGGCTTGCAGTCCGCTATCGCTTACATTCCTCTCCCGACGGAATGACGGGATCCGGGCTATCCCGCTTTATCAGATTGAGGTACAGAGGTTTGTGAATCTTAAAACCTGAGCATCAATAGATAAACCAATTGAGAAATGACCCAAACGATTCTAACGAATGAAAATAGCAACTGGTTTATCCTAAAAAAATTAAATCCTGCTTGCTATACTTCCGTTCTGGTAACTACCAACTGACGCGAAATTGTACCATACACCATTAAATACTGCGAAATCATATAAGTTGCCATAATTAATGCTCCGCTTTGTGGAATGGGCTGACTAAACTTGTTAACCGCCAAAATGCTATCAGAAAGCAAGAAAAACAATGCCGCATAAAAAACGAGCTTAAAGCTGAAAATGTTTACTTTACCATATCGATTGAAGGCCATAATGGCCATAACCGTGGCAATGATAGCATACATTAAAACGGGGAATTGCATGGGCCCCAGTTTAGGCTGCAGGTAGAAGAACAACCCTGAACAAAAGATGGCAAAAGCGCCTACAACCCATAAAAAATATGGCGTTTTGTGATTAGGGTTAGATTTATGATCAAGTGTAAATGCCCTGATGTAAAAAATGTGGCAAAATATAAAAGCGATTAATCCATAGATAAAGAAACTCGGTTTATCTTTTTGAAAAATCAGCAGCACATCGCCAAGCCAGGCAAAAATCAATCCTGCAAAAATCCGCTTGTGGAAACGCCCTCTTAAATTCGAGCCGACATAAAGCCAAACTAAGAGCACCACTACTATTAACGGCTTGGTAAAATTGCCCAGCAGCATATCATGGGTATATTCTGCATATAACTGAATTATGAATACGAGAAAAAATATAAAAGAAAATAACTTAGTCTTCATCAACGCCGGGATTTGCCTTTTGCAAATTTAAAAACCAAATTACGGATATTAAGTGGATCGTCATAAAAATTACCAGATAACCAACCAGCAATTTCAAAACAGGACCAACAAAGCACCAGAAAACGGCCTGAAATACTCGAATCTAATTTGCCATACTTTCGGTTCTAATGAAACTCCACAAGAAATTAACGCAGCAGGATCCAAACCTATATTCTCTTGGGCAATTTGGAAAACGGGACAGATCATTTAGTGTAATCTATACTCATATAAAATGCTTCGTCAGGCATATTTGCTTAGCGATTTTCTTCATCAGCGTAAAAATATATTACTGTAATATTTATGCTTGTTTGGCATTAGTTATTGATATTTAGCAAACGCAACCTTACCTTTGGGTGGTCAATTTAATGTCTTATTACATTTGATTGTCCATTAAATCATCCCACCTATGAAAAAATTGTCTCTCCTTCTTTCGCTAACTGCGGTAGCATTTTATGCAAAAAGCCAAACGATGATACTAGCCAAAGATGTAGCTCAATATGTCGGAAAAAACGTTTCCATCTGCGATTCGGTGTACAGCGCAAAAGCTTTAGATAAGTTAACCTTAATTAATTTGGGAGGTGCCTATCCAAAAGAGCTGATCACTATAGTGATCAATAAAGAAGATGAGCGTAAATTCCCTTCAGAACCTGCAAGCATGTTTATTGGAAATAATGTTTGTGTCACCGGAGTGGTTTCAGATTTTAAAGGCAAAAAACAGATTGTAGTTACCGATCCGAAACAGATTGTCGTAAAATAATCAATCGTCAGCTTGTGGTATGGCTGCCACTTTAGCAGCCTCTATATAAAGCATAACCTGGTTAACACAAGCATTTAAATGTTCGTTAACCTCATGTTCCCAAAACCGCATTACGGTATAACCTCTGGCGTTGAGCTGCTGATTTACATTTCGGTCGCGTTGTATATTTCGTTCAATCTTCGGAATCCAAAAACGCGAATTTGTTTTTATGGAGGCTTTCCTTTCATCCCATTTGTAACCATGCCAAAAATCACCATCAACGAATATGGCCAGTCTATATTTATTAATCACGATATCTGGTTTGCCGGGAATTTTCTTCGGATGAATCCTAAACCTCACATTTCTTACCCAAAGCGCTTTCCGAAGTTTTAACTCCGGCAAACTATTTTTTGCCTTAATTTTAGACATGTTCTGGCTTCGCTGCGTGGTGGTGTAAAAACCAGCACTTTCTTCAAAGCGCGGAACTTTAATATCTTCTTCTTTATATGGTTTGGGCGCCATAATTAAGTTAACCCAAAGTACGTTGAATTGTTTAAAAACGGCGGTAAATGGAATAAACGGAAACAACCTAAGCACCTCCTCTTTTAAAGGAGGTGCACTTGGGCCGAAGCGTTAATACAAAAAGTATAATTTGAGTAAATTGCCGAAAAGTGAGCTTTTTCAGTTGGCAGAAAATAATCCTGCCAACCTCATAAGCATAGATATCCTTATTATCTGACCCGAAGATTGGAAATCATTTCAACACCTCCCAACTTGTTATACAGATAGGTGTATTTCCTTGATGAATAGCCTGATTTTCTTGATGAATATTTTAAGGTTTTTATTTTATTAAGTACAGAAACCGAATTTCCACAACCCTTACTTTTAAATTATAGCATTTTAAAAGCTGTAAATTTTGCAGCTATCAGCATAAAATCCATAGTTTTGGCCCTGATCAATTTATACCTATGCCATTAAAACGAAATACGCTAATTTTTATACTCATCCTGTTAATTGCTGCTTTTGCCTGTTTAAGCCTCTTTATTGCAAAACATCCCATACTTGATTTTGACATTAAAACCTCTTTGTTTATTCAACAATACCATGCCGACTGGTTAGATCAATTAATGCTGGCCATCAGCTTTTTTGGCGAACTTCCCTACTCATTACTATCTGTAGTTATCGTGGCAATCGTATTTTATCAACAGCAGTACAAACGTGAAGGAATATTCATTTCGACTGTTTTACTATCGGGACTAATTATTCTAGGTATAAAAAATATAATCAACCGGCCACGTCCAACTGCATTTTACGTGCGACTGGTTGAAGTGAACCGATTTCAAAGTTATCCCAGCGGCCATGTACTTTCTTACACACTCTTTTTTGGGTTTTTAATCATTTTGATGAATACGCTGAAAGATGTGCCGAAGCTAACCCGGAATATCGTAACCTACATTTCAGCCTTTTTAATGATCGGCATTGCACCATCCAGAATTTACCTGGGTGCACATTGGCTTACAGATACGGTAGGTGGTTTTCTGTTAGGCTTAATCTGCCTTTTCCCGCTTTGCTACTTCTATTTTAAAAAAGGATAGACATTAAGCTTTTGCCTGCAGTTTTTCTTTCTTCCTTACCCTGCTTAAAGTTTCAATCCGCATGCCTAAATAGCTCGCCAGAAATTTTAGCGGAACTCTGGATTTTATAGCGGGAAAACCAGCTTGAAACTGTTTATACCTGATTTCAGCTGAAGGAATTCGTGATAAAACAGACCGTTCTTGCGAAGTATGATAATGTATAGCCAATAATTTTCTGGCCAAAATATTGGTTTCAGGAAATTTAGCATACAGATCATCGATAAAACGGTAAGGAAGTATAAGCAGCTCAGAATCTTCCAATGCCTGATATTGTTCGCGGTAGGTTGGCACGAGTGTCCCGGGATTTCTAATCTTCCCGATCATTTGATTTTCAGCTGTTAACCATGCGGTAATGTCCTTTCCTTCATCTAATATAAAAGCGCGTACCAATCCTTTAAGGATAAAGAACAAACAATCTCCGTTAATGTGGTTTAACTCAGGTAAAATCTCATTCTTCCGCACCACTATTTTAAATGTCTCTTTCTTTACCCGATCAATTATTTCTTTTCTTAATGGCTGCAGCTCATTTAAATACTTGATAAAAGCATCGCCCTCATCATAGGCATCGGTCATCATATCGATCATGGTTTTTATAACATGTGCAAGTTATTATTTGAACACAGGATTTCCAAAGGATAAAAACGCGCCTGACGGTTAAAAATTATATTTAGGAATATATGGTCTTATCGGTTGATTCTGACACAGCTTCAGGCATTTGTATTCTGGTTATTTGTTTTGACAAAGTATCTTTTAACTTAATGATAAAAATTATAATAATTTTGCCGCTATGATGAACGATAAACCCAAAGCTTTCCTTTTTGACCTCAACGGTACCATGATTAATGATATGGCTTTCCACAACAAAGCCTGGCACGATATTCTTACACACGATTTAGGTGCCAACATCAGTTTTGACGCTGTTAAGAAACAGATGTATGGCAAAAACCAGGATTTGCTGGAACGTGTTTTTGGCGTGGGCCATTTCACCCAGGAACAAATTGATCAGATTTCCATCGAAAAAGAACGCAGGTATCAGGCCGAGTATAGAGCGCATTTGGCATTAATAACCGGTTTGGGCGATTTTTTGGAAAAAGCAAAACAATCAGGTATCCAGATGGCCATCGGTTCGGCAGCCATTCCTTTCAACATCAACTTTGTGCTCGATAACTTAAATATCCGTTCTTATTTTAAAGCAATAGTAAGTGCCGAAGATGTGGCGAACAGTAAACCAGATCCTGAAACCTTTACCAAAGGTGCTGAAATTTTGGGTGTGGCCGCTAACCAATGTATTGTTTTTGAAGATGCACCAAAAGGTGTTGAGGCGGCGCAAAATGCCGGAATGAAATGTGTTGTACTTACCACCATGCACACCAGAGCAGAATTTTCCGCCTATCATAACATTATTGCATTTATAGAAGATTATACTGACCCTGTGCTACAGGAACTTTTCTAAAACGATACGGCCCGAATTAGTCAGGCCGCAAGTTTCATCATCATTTTCAATAAATCAATCACCAAACAGATTATTTACTGAATTTGTATATAGAGCTTGTTTTATAAATCTGGCCTGGTTTTAAAACCGTTGACGGAAAAGCAGGTTGGTTGGGTGAATCTGGAAAGTGTTGTGTTTCCATGGCAATCGCCGTTCTAAAATCATCTTTAGCACCACTTTTAAAGGTATTTTTACTTTGCATAAAATTTCCGCTATAGAATTGTAGACCTGGCTCCTGGGTATAAATGTCCATAATGATGCCCGACTGGTCGCCTTTTACCGTAGCCGCATGAAACATGCCCATAGCTTTGGTTTTATTAAGCACATAATTGTGATCATAACCTTTACCGAAAGTTAACTGCTCGTTTTTATCATTTATGCGTGCGCCAATAGTTGTTGCAGTGGTAAAATCGAACGGTGTGCCTCTAACCTTTTCTATTTTCCCCGTCGGGATCAGGGTAGAATCAACAGGTGTATATTCATCCGCATAAATCTTCACCTCATGGTTTAAAATTTCTCCACTTCCATCCCCATTTAAATTAAAAAATGCATGATTGGTTAAATTTACTACCGTAGTTTGATCGGTTTTAGCTTCATAATCCATCTTCAATTCATTTTCGTCTGTTAAGGTATAGGTCACTTTAACATCTAAATTACCTGGAAAATTTTCTTCTCCATCTTTTGACAGATAATGCAGTATCAACCTATTGGCAACATGTTGACTTGCATCCCAAACAACATATTGAAAGCCTTTTTTGCCTCCGTGGAGGGTATTCTGTCCGTTATTGGTAAAAAGCGAATAGCTTTTGCCCCCAAGTGTAAATTTTCCTTTGGCTATACGGTTACCGTAACGGCCAATGGTTGCACCGAAATAAGGTTCGGTTGATTTCTCGTAATCGCCAATGCTTTTAAAACCCACCACTACATCTACCAGCTTCCCATCTTTATCTGGCACCGTTAAACTAACCAGGCGACCACCGTAATTGGTAAAAACGGCCTCTGCACCGTTTTTATTTTTTAAAATGTACAAGGCAGTCTGTTTACCATCAATTTCTTTTTTAAAAGAATCGGCAACTAATTTTACAACTGCTAAAGGGGCACTTTTCAAAGTATCTGCTGAAGAAGATTTTTTGGTTCCGGATTGGCAGGAAGCTAATCCGATTGCAGCCGTTACGCACAGGCCTGCTAATGATTTTAATTTCATAAATTGGAATACTTGGTTTAGATTTTTATGATAAATATATCGCTTAATTTTACAAATAAAACGATTTAGATGAATTAAAAAACAAATATTAGCACCATTAAAACGTAACGATACGATTTGTAGAATACCCATTACAAAATGTAGAAGAACAATCGGAAAATCAGAATTTCAATAAAGGATTATGTTCATAATGATTTTAAGCCTTATAATTAAAGCGATCATCGTTTTGGATTTCAGTAAAACAAGCTACAACTTATTTGTTTCGCTTATGGTTACGTATGAAACTAAGAATATATTAACCATCAGCAGCGAAAATCCGTCAAAACTAATTATTATTGCAACAATCAAATGATAAGCATGAATCAAATTATTTCAACCGATCGCTACCACAAAATGCAATATCGCCGTTGCGGAAAGAGTGGACTAAAATTACCGCTCATATCATTAGGCTTATGGCATAATTTCGGACATGTAAACGTTTTTGAAAACAGCAGAAACCTTATCTATACTGCTTTTAACAACGGAATTACGCATTTCGATTTAGCTAATAATTATGGTCCGCCCCCTGGATCGGCTGAGGAAGTTTTCGGGAAAATACTGCACGAAGATTTTAAAGGCTATCGTGATGAAATGATTATTTCAAGTAAAGCCGGATATACCATGTGGGATGGTCCATACGGCGACTGGGGTTCGAAAAAATACCTGGTTTCCAGTTTAGATCAAAGCTTAAAACGAATGAAGCTGGACTATGTGGATATTTTTTATCACCACCGTCCAGATCCTGAAACACCATTAGAAGAAACGATGGGTGCTTTGAGTCTATTGGTGCAGCAGGGAAAAGCATTGTATGTGGGTATTTCGAATTATCAGGCTGAAGAAGCCGAAAAAGCAATCAGGATTTTAAAAGATAACGGTACGCCCTGTTTAATCCACCAACCCAAATATTCGATGTTTGAACGCTGGGTAGAAAATGGCTTACTTGATGTTTTATCGCAAAATGGCGTGGGTTGTATTCCGTTTTCGCCATTGGCGCAAGGTTTACTTACCAATAAATATTTACACGGGATCCCATCTGACTCAAGGGTAGCTACAAGCGGCATTTTCCTGAAAGAAAGCAACATTACGCCAGATAAATTGGCGGTAATTTCCAGATTAAATGATCTTGCTCAATCGCGTGGACAAAAACTGGCGCATATGGCTTTATCGTGGATATTGAAAGATAATCGAATCACTACGGTACTCATTGGTGCAAGTAAACCGGAACAGATTACGGATTCAGTTAAAGCATTGGATAATATCGCCTTTAGCGAAGCCGAACTCAAGTTAATTGACGAGATTTTAGCTTAAAAATTCGTAAACAGTCATGATGCTTCATTCTATAGCGATCGGATGGAGCATCGTGGAATCTATAAGTCTTAAAACTGTTGACGTTAAAAATCATTACACCAACAGGCAAAAACCGCATAGCGAATCGGCCAAGCTGACCTTAAACGTATTGTATTGAGATGAGCATTCAATGATTGAAATAGGGATTAACCCAATTTCATCATTTGTTCTAAAACCAAATGAGATTAAATGGGTTTAAGAAATGAATCTATTACATTTCTTAATTTATGGCAAGAGCCAATAATTCTATTTATAGTGCCTTAGCAGCCAATTTATTAATCGCCGTAACCAAATTTATAGCTGGAGCGTTTACCAACAGCTCATCAATGATTGCAGAAGGCATTCACTCTACGGTTGATACCAGTAACCAGCTTTTATTGCTTTATGGGCTAAAAAGAAGTGTAAAACCACCAGATAAATCCCGCCCGTTTGGTTATGGGAAAGAGCTATATTTCTGGTCGTTCATTGTATCCATTATGATTTTTGGTTTAGGCGGTGTCGTTTCAATTTCGCAAGGCATTGCACACATCCGCCGCCCGGAGGTTTTGGGCAATCCAACATGGAATTACGTGGTATTGGGTTTATCCTTTATTTTCGAAGGCATCTCACTAATCATTGCGATAAAAGAATTTAATAAAACGCGCAAAGGTTTAACCTGGTGGAAAGCGATCATTAAAAGTAAAGATCCATCTGGCTTTTTAGTGCTTTTTGAGGATGGTGCCGCAGTTTTAGGATTGGTAATTGTTTTTATTTTCATGGTACTTAGCCATAATTTAAATTTACCCTTTTTAGATGGACTGGCTTCGGTCTTAGTAGGCACACTTCTGATTTTTGTATCGTTTATACTGGCAAGAGAGAGCCGCAGTCTACTCATGGGCGAAGGTTTAACATCAGAAACACAGCAGAAAATTAAAAAACTGGTTGAAAATGATCCGGATGTAATTACCGTAACCGGTGTTTTATCACAATATCAATCTCCAAAGGAAGTTTTACTGGTACTCATTCTCACCTTCCATGCAGAATTAAACACCACCGATTTAACCAATGCAATCGACAGGTTGAGATCTAAAATTAAAGCAGAATTAAATGTGGTTAAGTTTGTGATTATCCAGCCGCAGTCTGCTGATGTAACAGAAAATGATTTCAGCACTGATATTCATCTCGAATAACACAGTTGAATTAGCTAAGCAAATGAACTGGTCCGTTTTAGCAGGCCAGGGAGAGATCTTTTAAGTATCTCCCCCCTCTTTACTGCAGCGCTGCTTTATAATTGATGCTAAATCACCTGCAAAACAATTTTTCCTCTTGTATGCCCTTGTTCACTTTCTATTTGGGCCTCTTTTGCACTGGTAAAAGGCAATACTTTATCAATAATGGGTTTAACTTTTCCTGAATCTATCAAACCGGCTATTTCAGTCAGTTGCGCTGGAATGGACTGTGCCATAAAACCAATCAGGTGAACTTTTTTATCCTTTGCTTCGGCCACAAATTCCGGCATTAAAGTATTAATTACGCGTCCGCCTTCTTTTAATATATTTAATGATTTGAGCTGCGTTTCTTTTCCAACTGTATCCAAAACAAGATCCACATCTTTTACCACAGACTCAAAATCTTCCATTTTGTAATCTATCACTTCATCAACGCCCAAACGCTTCAAAAAGTCGGTATTGGTATCTGATGCGGTACCGATGACATAAGCACCTTTCCATTTTGCAAATTGAACAGCATACGTACCTACGCCACCAGCTGCAGCATGGATCAATACTTTTTGTCCGGCTTTCAGCAAACCATGATCGAATAAACCCTGCCATGCGGTTAAGCCTGCCAAAGGCACAGCAGCTGCTTCGGTATGTCCTATACTCGTCGGTTTCAAACTGATGATATTGGCTTTTACTACGATGTACTCGGCATAGGCCCCATTTTTGGTTGGATCAGGTCTGCCATATACTTCATCACCTTTTTTAAAGGCACTTACTTTTTCTCCAACTTCCTCCACGGTACCGGAAACGTCCCAGCCCAATGTTAAAGGTAATTTTGCAGGAAATTTATCTTTACGTTGTCCCTCCCTGATTTTCCAATCAACCGGATTCACGCTGGTTGAATGCACTTTGATCAATACTTCGTCGGGAGCTGGTTGGGGGATTGGAATTTCGTCAATTGATAACACTTCCGGACCGCCATACTCATGGATTCTAACTGCTTTCATATTAGGATATTATTATTATTTGATATATACTGTTTTAATATTCACAAACTCATGGATACCAAACATGCTTAACTCTCGGCCGTAGCCAGACTGATTGATACCACCGAAAGGCAAAGCAACATCTGATTTTACGCCCTGGTTTACAAAACAGGAACCTGCCGCCAGTTTATTACGCACAATATCTTCTGCCAGTGCGTTGTTTTTAGTAAAAACAGCCGCCCCTAGTCCAAAATTGGTATCATTAGCAATATGGATGGCGTCATCGGCATCTTTTGCTGTAATGATGGCAGCTACCGGACCAAACAGCTCCTCATCATATGACAGTACGCCTTTTTTTACCTGGGTTAAAATAGTGGGTTGATAATAGGCATGGTGACCTGCAATAGACGGAATCTCGCCTCCCAGGATACATTTTGCCCCTTGTTCTATGCTTTTTAGTACTTGTTGATGCAGCTCATCGCGAAGTTCGGCCCTGGCCATTGGCCCAAGATCCGTTTCAGCCAATAGTGGATCGCCCGTTCTTTTGCTTTCCATTTCGCCTTTAAAAAGTTGCGTAAATTTTTCTGCTACTGATGCTTGTACAATGAAGCGTTTAGCGGCAATACAGCTTTGTCCGTTGTTGATCAACCTAGCTTCGGCACATATTTTTGCTGCCTCCTCCAAATCCGCATCTTCCAAAATAATATACGGATCGCTACCTCCAAGTTCCAAAACTGTTTTTTTAATCAGTTTGCCTGCCTGTTCCGCTACTTTTTTGCCTGCTTCGGTACTGCCCGTTAATGTTACCGCCTTGATATATGGATTTTCGATTACTTTCGGAATGGCCTTACTGCTGCAGATCAGCGTTGTAAAAACGTGTTCCGGAAATCCTGCATCTTCAATTATCCTTTCTATTTCGAACGCGCAGCCGGTAACACCCGATGAGTGTTTTAATACACCGGCATTGCCGGCCATTAAGGCCGGAGCAAGAAAGCGAAATACCTGCCAGAATGGGAAATTCCAGGGCATAATGGCCAGTACCACACCAATAGGTTGAAAGCTCACATAACTTTTAGACGCATCTGTTTCGATGAGCTGATCGGCTAAAAATCCGGCTCCATTTTTAGCATAATATTCGCAAACGGCGGCACATTTAAGTATTTCGGACACACCGGCCTTTAATGGTTTGCCCATTTCTAAGGCCATCAGTTCGGCCAACTCATCCTTGCGCCCGGTTAAAAGTTTTGAAACCTGCAACAGTAATCCGGAACGGGTTTCGAAATCAGTTTCCTTATAGTTTAACCATGCCTGATGCGCCTGATCTATCTTCTGACCGATCGAATGATCTGTATCTTCCCCGTATTTTTTTATGATTGCCCCATTTATGGGGTTTATAGACGAAATGCTCATTTAATGATAACAAATGAGCATTTTAATTGTGTTGTTTATTTTAGATTAGTGGATTAAGAAGCAAGTGGTATACAGAAATGAAAGGTAGAACCTTTGCCATATTCACTTTCTGCCCAGATTTTAGCTTTATGCGAATTAATGATCTCAGCGCTGAGGTACAATCCTATTCCAAATCCCGAAATGGTTTTGGTCTGCTGGCTTGAAACACGATAAAATCGGTCAAAAAGTTTTTCCAGATCATGGGCCTGTATACCAATACCAAAGTCAGTTACGGATACATGAACATCATTATCGCTGATCACGGATTTAACTAAAACCGTACTATTTAGATCTGAATATTTTACGGCATTGCTGATCAGATTTGAAATAACAGAACCAATTTTATCTTTATCGGCGTAAATTAATTTAGGCGCTCCTGCTTCAAAATCGATTTGATTACCGGGATAAATTAATCTTAAGTCTTCTACCACATCCAGGGCTACCTTATCCAGGTCAAAATGCGATAAATTCAATTGGATTTCTCCCGATTCCAAACGCGATACATTTAAAAAAGAACTGATCAGGGTACTCATTTTGCGAATCTGCTTCTGAACCTTCGCCAATGTGTTTGTCACAAAAACATCTGCAAGGTTTTTACTCTGCATCAGTTGCACGTAAGCACTGATGGAAGTTAAAGGTGTTTTCAGTTCATGACTTACCATGCTGATAAAATCATTTTTTTGTTGTTCTTCCTTTATGCTGATTAAAATCTGTTCCTGATCGAGGGCTTCACGCTGTAGTTCAGTTTCTTTAATGGCATTTTCGGCTTTTACCATGTCGGTAACATCACTTGCCGTATGAAGAATACAATAGGGAATTCCAGACTCATCCTTTATTGCCCGGTATTCGTAGCTATAATAAGCAGTTTGCAGCTTGCCATCCCTCATTGTTTCAGCCGGTATTGCATTACCTGTATCTGTAACTCCCGTTAACATTACATTTTTGAGCATATGGATGAAAGGTTGCCCCTTTAATTCGGGCACGGCATCTTCCAGTGGTTTACCAATAATAGAACGGTCTTTGCCCCAAAAATCAATCATCGCATCATTAGCCATTTCAATTACAATATCTGCTGAAGTGTAGATGGCTGTTGCATCTTTTGATAAAGAAAGAACCTCTAAAAGCTGATCATTGCTTAAAACTTTTGAATATCTTTCCATTTATACTTTAAATTAAAACCGGGCTACGACAATATGTTGAATAAACCAATTGAACTAGTTATGATACAAGCCTAACTTCACAAATGTTTGGCTATTCTTCCAAATTGTTGATTTTAATAATCTTTCATTGCTTTTAATTCATATAAAGAAATTCAACATGTAAATTAAGCTTATTTAGAATAAATAAAAATAATTTGATTTTGAACCGTAAAATTGTTTTCTTTGCGCTAAATAAGAATCAATCTAAATAAAATGAATAAAAATTTTACGTTTCTTTTAAATTTCATGGTACTTTTTCTGGTTTTGACAGGAAATATTATGGCACAAGATAAAACAGGATCAATTGCAGGTCTTATCAAAACCAGCGATGGCATCCCGGCAGGTTACATCAATGTTGGTTTGAAAAACACGGGTAAAACCACCCAAACTGACGGAAAAGGTAATTTCACGATCAAGAATGTTCCATCTGGCACTTACATCATCAAGATATCTTCAGTAGGCATTTCTGCTCAGGAAAAGTCAGTTGTTGTAACTACCGGTCAAACCGTAAATGCGGAGTTCACCATAGCAGAATCATCTTCACAATTAGATGAAGTAGCGGTTAATGGTTATAAAACTCCCAATAGAAAGCCGGTTAATTTAGGTAAAATTGCCATTGCGCCTATTGATCTTCCACAGGCTGTGCAAATTATAGGTAATCAGGTTATTACAGATCAGCAGGCAAATACCCTTGGTGATGTAATAAAAAATGTAAATGGCGTTGCTTTAGGTGCCAATCGCGGGGCCGTTGGCGAAAACTTCTATGCCAGGGGTTATAGCCTGGGCAGCAATAACATTTTTAAAAATGGCGCAAGAACAACTATTGGCGGCAGCCCGGAAGCGAGTACACTGGAATCAGTAGAAGTGTTAAAAGGTAGTGCTGCTTTACTTTATGGTGGTGTAACCGGTGGAGCCGTTGTAAATATGGTGACTAAAAAGCCTAAATTTGAAACTGGTGGTGAAGTCAGTATGCGGACAGGTAGTTATGATCAATACAAGCCAATGATTGATTTTTACGGTCCGATATCCAGGAAACTAGCCTTTAGGGCAATCAGCACTTATGAAAATGCAGGAAGTTTTCGGGATAACGTAAAATCAAAACGTTTTTATGTTAATCCATCAGTGTTATATCAGATAAGTGAACAGACGGAAGTTTTGATTCAGGGTGATTATTTGAAAAGTGATTTCACTCCCGATTTTGGTGTGGGATCGGTGAATAACCAGATTGTAGATTTTGGACGGAGTGCATTCATCAACACACCATGGGCTTACAATAAAACGAATACGGCTACTGCACAGGCCAATATCACACATAAATTTAACAGCAACTGGAAGTTAAATGCCATTGGTTCTTTCCAATCTTACAATCGTAATTATTATGGATCTGACCGCATCCAAGCCAATACATCGGGTATTGCAGCGAGAAATCTTTCGAGAGCACTCAGTAAAGAATTTACTTATAACCAGCAAATTAATGTTAACGGAAGTTTCCATACAGGAAAGATTAAACATACCGTTTTATTTGGTGTAGATGCCGATCAATCCAGAGTAACCAGTAGTGCCTTCGCTTATGGTAAAGATGCGAAGGGTGCCAATATCACAACCTTAAATTATGGCAATGTAAATGTATTTGATCCGGCCACGTATTATGGTTCAGGGGTGATGCCTGAAGCTTTTGCCATAACCAGCACACTTGCACCGATATACAGATATGGTGCTTTTGTTCAGGACTTGATCGAAGTAACTGAGCAATTTAAGGTTTTAGCAGGCCTACGTTATACAGACCAGAAAAATGCTAGTTCAAGGGCCTTGAATTTAGAAACCGGAATAACTACACCGGGCGCAACAAAGTTTGATGATGCTTTTTCTCCCAAATTAGGATTAATATACCAGCCTCTTAAAACTACATCGCTGTACATCAGCTATGCGGGCAACTTTATAACCAACACCGGTACCGATATTTATTTTGAGGCACTTCCGCCATCACTGGTAGATCAATATGAGGCTGGTATAAAAAATGATCTATTTGGAGGTAGGTTATCGGCCAATCTAACTTATTATAAAATCAGGAACAACAATACTGCGCAAACCGCTATGTATGATCAAAATGGTAACCTTAACTCCAATACCAACCTCAAACAATTAAACGGAACTACCGTAAGTGACGGCCTTGAAATCGATTTAACGGGCGCCATTTTAACCGGTTTAAATTTCACAGCAGGATTTAGCTACAACTTTATGCGCTTTACCAACACGCCTGATGTTACCGGTATGATTGAAAATGTTCGCCTGGTGGGTACAACAAAAAACACGGCGAACGCAACCTTATTCTATACTTTCCAGGATGGAGCAATAAAAGGTTTAAAATTAGGTGCCTCTGCATTTTATACCGGCAAACGCAACGGCGGCTGGAACGATGCTAAAAATGCGACAACACTAAGGCTAATCCCGTTAAGCGCCTTTACCACATTCGATCTTTCTGCGGGATACAGCTGGAAAAAGTTCTCGCTGCTTGCAAAAGTTTCTAACCTTACCAATGCACTGAATTATTTTGTGCACGAAAACTATAGTGTAAATCCCATTGCTCCGCGCCAATTTGCCACTACCTTGTCTTATAGATTTTAACGACAAATGGGTAAATAGCATTGTTCTTTACAAGACAGCTTAATCCAGATCCATCACTTCAAGCTCAGCGCAGGTGAGCTTGAAGTGATATTAAATGTTTTTAATAATCCAACAGGAATATCAATAGGTTGACGTTGAAAGCGTTCAACTTATTTTCTATAATAATCGACCTAGGCACAAATGATCAATGGTTTTCTTTGCGCTCTCGCACAGCAGACAGGAAGTATCCAGCAAAAACTGATCATGTAATGCCAATAGAAATTAAAGAATAATTAATATCGTGCCCGTTTTAGATAGTTTGAAATAATAGTGGTATTCACCATAGCGCTCCACCTTTTCAATTTCGCACACTTTGCCGGATTTGCCGTATTCATCTGATAAAAAATCCCCAATTCTAATGCTGTCCAGCTGGTTGATATCAAGTGATGCTCTTTTAATGAATTTTCCCTTATGTTCCATAATGATTGCGTATTTGCATACTTACGCATTCACAACCACTTTGGTTTTTTATCCGGTAAAGTAAACGCAAATCGAAACTTTATCAGATTCATATCGATTTTACACTTTCTGATTCTGCGCTTAAGGACACCGGCTTTGACGATCGTAATCGCGTTGAAAAGAGCGATCTAGAGTCCGCTTACTCCGCCACTAACCACCAGTTTCATGGCATCAGCTGCTGTCATTTTTAAATCAGTAACCTTATCACGCTGCACAATACACAGCTGACCAGCAAAGGAATAAGAGAGCGGAAAATAAACCGCCACTTCATTGGGTAAATCCAGTTTATGCAAATCGTTTTGTGTTAAAAAACCAATTTTTTTTAAACCGCCTTCTACCTCAACCAATACCGGGTGGTTAAATTTCTTCTCGTCGCCCACAAAGGCTTCGGTTAAATCTTTTATGGAAGAGTAGATGAAATTAAACAGCGGCAGGCGTTTCATCATCCGCTGAAACCAGTTGTACATGGGCTCGGTAACCAAATTGGTTACAAAAATGCCGGCCAGCAAAATAATTGTCAAAACGGTAAGCAAACCCAG
Source organism: Pedobacter sp. BG31 (assembly GCF_042464845.1). Classification (NCBI taxonomy): domain Bacteria; kingdom Pseudomonadati; phylum Bacteroidota; class Sphingobacteriia; order Sphingobacteriales; family Sphingobacteriaceae; genus Pedobacter; species Pedobacter sp. BG31. The sequence goes on along the minus strand of NZ_JBHNZK010000015.1, from coordinate 108,448 downwards.
GCCCGGAATATTCCTGCTTTCGCCGGTAAGTGGATTTACACCAAGCACATTTTTTACATTTAACCAGCTATCAACTGTGGTAACCGCCCAAACTACAATAAAAATACTCACCGCAATGGGTACCACAATTAATAAACCTTTAATCAGATAGTTTAATATGGCTTTCCCAACTCTATTCATGGTGTAAAATTAGTGTTTTTTTAGTTCATTTGTTCACTAGTCATTAGTTCATTGGTGCAGGGTATAAATGTGCGATCTATTATTAGACTATTAATTAGCATATTTAACAGAGATTAATGTGTAAATCTCCATTAGGCAATCTGCCATACTCATGACCAAGGGAGCAACTGAACCAATTGTCGATTTGCCGTACTAATGACTGACGAACAAATAAACCAATGCGTTATTCATAGAAATATACACGTTTAACCCGCTGCGAAATATTGGTCAGGATTTCGTAAGGAATGGTACCGATATCTTTAGCCAGCTGCATAATGGTATGCTCCTTATTAAAAACGATAGCTTCATCTCCCGGTTTCACCTCGATGTCTGTCACATCCAGCATGGTCATATCCATACAAATTGAGCCAATTGTAGGCACTAAATGGCCGTTGATAAGCATTTTGCCAACGCCATTGCCAAAATACCTGGTGTAGCCATCTGCATAACCAATTTTTACGGTTGCTATTTTTCCGCCGTTTGGCATAAACCCTCTCCTTCCATAACCTACAGTTTCGCCCGGCGCCAACTGCTTCACCTGTGTAACAGTTGTTTTAAGCACCATTACCGTTTGCAAACCGCGGTTATTGGCTACTGCAGAATCAAAACCATACAAACCTATGCCCAAACGTACCATATCCATTTGCGCATCAGGCCAGCGTGAGATGCCAGAAGTATTCGAGATATGTAATAATGGCTTATAACCTAAAATATCAACCAATTGAGTCGCTACGGTTTTAAATACATCAATCTGGTGCTGGGTAAATCCATCATGTTCTGCAGCATCGCTAGCCACCAGGTGAGAGAAAATACTCTGTACTTTTAGCCTGGCAGAATCTTTTAGCAGGATGGCTACGGCATCTATTTCAGCCTGATCGAAACCCAGGCGGTGCATGCCACTATCTATTTTAAGGTGGATGGGATAATCAAAATCGTAATCAGATAAGGCATTCAAAAAACTATTCAGGATCTCTACGCTATAAATTTCAGGCTCCAGCCGGTGTTTGATAATGGCTTCAAAGGCAGATTCTTCCGGGCTCATCACCATAATAGGCAAAGTAATTCCGGCTTTACGCAAAGCAATGCCCTCATCGGCATAAGCTACCGCCAAATAATCTACTTTGTGGAACTGCAATAAATTGGCAATTTCAAAACTTCCGCTGCCATAAGAAAAGGCCTTAACCATTGCCATTATTTTAACGCCAGGCTTTATTTTAGACCGGTAAAACTGCAGGTTTCCCACCATGGCATTCAGATCGATCTCTAAAACGGTATCGTGTATTTTTTGGGTAAGTAATTTACTGATGCGCCCAAAATCAAAGCGCCTGGCCCCTTTTACCAGTATCGTTTCGTGGTTAAAATGTAAACCCGGAAAAGCCTCAACAAAAGCACTGGTATCCTCGAAAAACTGCGTTTCGAACGTAAACAGATTGGCATAACGGGCTATGTTCGCACCGATGCCGATTAAACGGTCTATTTTTTTTTGCGATAGCAACCCGGATATTTCGGTATACAAATCAAGATCATCTCGGCCGGTTTCGAATAATTCGGAAAGAATAACGGTTTTCTTAGGATGCTGGTTTTGCTGGTTTAAAAAATCGAGTGCGATGGCTAAAGAAGAAATATCAGCACTATACGAATCGTCAATAACGGAACATTGGTTGATGCCGTTTTTTAATTCCAGACGCATGCTTACGGGGCTCAGTTTCTCCAACCGCAGATCGGCCTGCTCCGGGCTATAACCCAAAGCCAATAATGTTGCCCAGCAGATCATGCCATTTTCTATCGAAGCTTTATCTTTAAAGGGAAGAATACATTCAATCTCCCTGTTTTGATAAATGGCCCTTAAATAACATCTTCCCTCAATAGGTTCAATAGTAGTGATCTGCAGATCTGCCGCCTGTTTACTGCTCCAGCTAAACTGTTTTTTACCTGGTAGGTTTTTTATACCTATTTCACTAACATATTCCGGTGCGTAAATCAATAGTTCGGATGTTGAAAAGAGTTTCAGTTTTTCGGTAAGTTTTTCTTTTTTAGAACTGAATCCTTCAGCATGCGCCTCACCGATGTTGGTTAAAATTCCAATTTCAGGACGGATTATTTCAGCTAAATGTTCCATCTCATTCACCGCAGAAATACCGGCCTCAAAAATACCGAGGGTATGCTCAGCCTCAATCTGCCATACAGAAAGCGGTACTCCGATCTGCGAATTATAACTTTTAGGGCTTTTAACAATATTAAAGTCAGCCGCTAAAAGCTGATATAACCATTCTTTAACGATGGTTTTCCCGTTACTGCCCGTAATACCGATTGTTTTTAAATCAAATTGATTCCGGTGATATGCGCTTAATTTTTGTAGCGCCGCCAAGGCATCATTTACCAGTAAAAAATTACCATCCGGATATTCATGAATATATTTTGCTTCGGTAACTACAAAATTCCTGATTCCCTTTGCAGAGGCATCTTTAATAAATTCGTGTCCGTTACGGTGTGAAGAAAGCGCAAAAAACATCGAACTTTCCGGCAGCAAAACCGAGCGACTGTCAATAACCAGGTAATGGATAATAAGCTCTCCATCAAACAATTTGGTATTGGCATTTAAAATTTCAGCTATTTTGGAAACCGTATATATGGGATTTTGCATGCTATTATATTCAGAAAAATAAGGTAATCGCTTTTATTTTTACGAATTTCAGTAATTAATTATGAAAAGCAGTAAAGAAGAAGCAGTAATATTAGATAAAAAGCAAGCTTTGGCCAAAGCCGAAAGTTTTTGTGTTTACCAGGAGCGCTCGCAAAAAGAGGTTCGCTATAAACTGGTTGAATGGGGCATGCGCGGCGATGAACTGGAAGAAATTATTACCGAGCTGATCATCAACAATTTTTTAAATGAAGAAAGGTTTGCCAAACATTATGCATCGGGTAAATTTAACATCAAACATTGGGGCCGGATTAAAATAAAGCAGGGTTTGAAATTGAAAGGTGTTCCTGATAAAATCTTACAAAAAGCAATTTACAGTATCGATGAAGATGATTATTTACAGGCGATAGAAAAATTAGCAGTAAAAAAAGCACAAAGTTTGGGTGAAAGTGATCCGTATAAGCGGAAAAATAAGCTGATGAGCTACCTTCAGGCAAAAGGATTTGAAACTGATTTAATTTTACTTGTACTGAAAGCCAGCAATTTAAATTAAATATTAAATTTTTAATAAAAAATCCCTTGACAGATATATAAATCTGCCTATATTTGCATCACCAAAACGAAACAACAACATCAGTTTTGTAAATGCGAAAGTAGCTCAGTTGGTAGAGCACGACCTTGCCAAGGTCGGGGTCGCGAGTTCGAATCTCGTCTTTCGCTCCAAAATGCCTTCCTACCAGAAGGCATTTATTTTAAAGTTAACCAAGCCGATGGAGATCGGTAGCGGCTAATGCTCGGGTGGTGGAACTGGTAGACACGCAGGACTTAAAATCCTGTGCTTTCAAAGGCGTGCGGGTTCGATTCCCGCCCCGAGTACATCAAAAAAAATCGAATAAAAACCTTTCAGAAATGAAAGGTTTTTTGTTTTTAATCACTTTTGTAGTTGAATCCTAACGCTCAGCTGACGGGCTTACACCGGTAATGCTATTGAGTTTCTGTATTGCTTTCTAAACCGCACATATAAAATTGTGGTGATGCACGGATAAAGCAGTGCAAAGATCCATAGTTTGGTCATCACATTTTTGCTATAATGATAACCATCCATTGATAAACTGGCAATAAACAGCCCGATGAGCAAAACCGGCGCACCTGAAAAGCTAAGGCATGAAAAAAAGGAACTATTCCTGATTTCCCGAATGAAATTTAAAAGAACCGTGAAAGAACAAATGACCGCTGCAGCCAGGTACAATAACGAAAAACCAATGTTTAAAACGATATCTGCAAAATAAAGAATAGTAGCCTCCAGGCCGTTACCCGAAGCTGATGAATTCATAATGATGATGATGTAGGCTACATATAAAACAAAGCCTGCCAGTAAATCGATGATCCAATATTTTAAAATAAGTTTGGTCATTACTTCTGTAAATGAGTTTAATCAGTCAGTTAATCAAATGCAACCAGTTTATCCCTGGGAAGATCGTATTCGTAAACCCTGCCCTTCTCTTCTTCAACATAAAGCCACTGAACAATATTGCTGCCGTTTGGTCCTGTAGGTGCAATACCAATTACCCTGTAGCGCTCACCGTTCCTTTCTGCCGATTCGATAGAATAAGTCAGTTCCTCCCGTTTTTTTATGGCCGCCCGCAGTAAAGGGTTTTTGGTTTGGGTGAGGTAATATTCTGTTAAGCGATAAACCTTGTTAAGGTATGATGAAGTAAATTCCTCTTCGGCAGACCAGGTATATTTTATTTTTTTACCATAGTTATTTCTGAAGGCAGTTACCGGTCCGTCGGGCGTTTTCTTTACAGAGACCAGCAACCTGGCGGGCATTTCGGCCTCTTGATCTCCCAGAACGGTAACCGTACCGTCTTTCCAGGTAACCTGTATCTTATCTCCACGATTCAGGTTTCTGGTGGTATCCGCTTCATTGATCAGCACAATGGTACTATCGCCTTTCTTTGCCAAAATCTGAAAATAATCACCATCATCCAGATATTCTACAAAAGTCATCCGGTCAATGTGTTCACCACGGTTATTTCGTTTTTGTCCGGCAACCGGCTTTTGCAGCGCCGGGCTCACCTTTACCAAATCTTGCTTCTGTGCTGTTTTAGCATTACAGGCCAAAAGCCCGCATACTGCTATCATGAGGAATGCATCTATTCGTCTTTTCATTCGGCAACTAATCTGATGTGCTTTAATAAATAAGCCTGACATATCCAGCCGAAACCGGAAATACAAAGCTATCATTCAGCGCAATCCATAAACCAGAGTAAGTTAATAAAAGTTTTTACTATTCAATCGTCGTTTATCCGGATGATGAACCGCTTCTTTATCGTCGATAACCTGTATCTGCAAGCCATCAATATTTAAATTCCCGGGGCAATGTTATTCCAGCTATCACCACAAAAGTAAATTTCTTTGATTTTCATCCTTGCTGAAAAGTTAATATTGAATTACATCAACAATAACAGGAACAACCAATATTTTTTTATTTTTTTTACCTGAGGGATTTTTTTTCGTCTGAGCTGACCAAACCGCTTTTAACTAGCTGATAATCTTAAAATTTACAGAATTAAAATCAAAATTGAATCAACTGATTTCTGTGATATACGCCATAAAAAACCACAGGAAACACTGATTAAAGCAAAAAAAAATAAATTATTTTTTGACAGTGATATTTATATTTCTATATTTGCAACCCCAAAGGAACACAACATATGTGTTAATTTTGCGAAAGTAGCTCAGTTGGTAGAGCACGACCTTGCCAAGGTCGGGGTCGCGAGTTCGAATCTCGTCTTTCGCTCCAAATGCCTTCCTACCAGAAGGCATTTATTTTTAAGTTAACCAAGCCGATGGAGATCGGCAGCGGCTAATGCTCGGGTGGTGGAACTGGTAGACACGCAGGACTTAAAATCCTGTGCTTTCAAAGGCGTGCGGGTTCGATTCCCGCCCCGAGTACAACAAAAAATCGAACAAAGAGCCTTGACAAAAATCAAGGCTTTTTATTTTTATGATCAATCTGATTGCTGTAACTAATTAAGGTACCACATCCAAAAACGTGAAGTATGTGCCGATCAGAGCAAAAGCCGGATATATGGCCGGCTACAATGATCCGGAGTTTATTGCTGCACTGCCGAAGGTTAACTTGCCCAATTTACCCAAAGGAAAAAGTTATCGGATGTTTCCGATTATTGGGGATTCAATGGCGCCTATACCAGAGGGCAGTGATGTAATTGCAAGCTTTGTAGATAGAGGATTGGACGCAGATAAAGCCAAGGGCGGCCTGTATCGTGATCCTCAATGGTACGTGTTTAAAATGGTTACCGTCCAAGGCGACAGAACAGTGTTGCTGGAATCTTTAAATAAAGCATACCAGCCCTATTCAGTTGCGGTTAATGATGTGTTGGAGGTTTGGCAGTTTCACAGCTATCATACTAAAGAATTGCCTGCTCCAGAAACAGGTCTGGACGAAATTAAGCGCATGATCAGCAATTTGAAAGAAAGTATCTTAAAGTAGAATTCTCTCGTTAAAAGAGCTTCTGATATTTTTTTTGCGTCCGTACATAGTAGTTAGCACGGTTTAAATAGGTTACAAATTGAAAAATTATCCCGTACTATTAATTGGCACGGGTTTTAGTTAAGGTATCTTGAGAACTCTTATGCGTTGGACGTCTTCTGTCAAAATCTCATTTGACCTAACAAGGAAACGAAGAATATTAGAATGATTAAAAGCATCTTGCCAAGAAAGCGGAAAATTCAAATATGAACTTATAGCTGGAATGCTATATCCTTTACTGTATGAAGCAGTATCCCTCCCTGGGTACAGCTTCTTCATTTTAATTACTTAATAATATTTATCGTGAAATTCCTTCAAACAAATTCTGACTTAGTTTTTTGATGTAATTGGTTCTTTATCATTTTTATTGATAACATGAATCACGCGGGGATTTGCAAAGACATAATTCTGAGATCCTGATCCTGATGCGTTGTCAATAAACGAGAAGGCCCTTGCAGTAGTATTTGCGGCAGTTTCAAGGCTTATAAGCGCAACTTCTCCTTGCCTGTTATATTTGCTTGATGCAGTCTTAGATGTATTGTATATTATGACTGGGATGACCAGTGTTGCTTGTCTTTTAACTCCCAAAAGAGTTCTATAGTCAATAGTCTTAAGCTCGTTATAATTGGGGAAAATCTTGTAAAACAGATTATCGCTGGCGACCATACGGCCTATTTCTGGCTTCCCTGTTTTATTTTTTACAATTTCCAGTTTAACATTGAAACAGTATAACGCGATGCTATCTTTTATTACAGCATGAGATTTGTCATTTGCGAGAACCTTGTGGATTTTTCTTTCCCAATCAGGTATTGAAGATGTTTTTTGAGCGTTGGAGAATAGTGGAGTTAAGCCTAAGATTATAACCAGCAGTAATGTATTAAAATAATTTTTCATATCGTAGTTGGTAATATTTAATTTTCAGAGCCACATTTTGTTCCAGTTGCCCCTGGGTTGTTGGGATCTGTAGTATCTCTCTCTTGTTTATTTATATTGGCCTCAGACGGAGTAAGGCCGACTATACCTGTCTTGGAAATAGCTATTGCCCTGTCCGCGTTAAACGAGGGATTATAGGAAAGTATTGCGTCCTTAATACCTCTCAAGAATTTATCATATCCCATTGGCCAATGATCCTGGTCAACAACCTGTAGAAGCCTTCCGCCATTTACTTCAATCCCAAGGAATTGTCTCTCAAACTCTCCAGGCTGATTAGCCAAAGCCCTCTTTTTTTCTGCAAAATAAGCGTGGAGGGCTTCGTGATACAATGTAGCAAGAATGTATTCTTTGGTCGATTTATTCAATATGTCAGGGTTTATTCCAACCTGATAGGTGGCAGTTGGACCCGCAATAGCCGCACTTAAATTCTTTCCATCAACTGTTGTGCCCACTAAAGAAGGGTCTGCCTTGAAATTTATATTTACCAAATCATTTTTTCCGAATGCATTCTTAATAAGGTTTGCAATATCAGTGTTCAATGTCTTCATTTTTTCAACCAGTTCCTGAGCACAAAGATAGGCTTTAAGCTCATTTGTAATATCGGAAGAACTGGGTGCAGTACCACTGCCAGAGCCGCTTCCGCCGCCTGAGCCGCCACCCCCTGATCCTCCTGATCCTCCTGATCCATCAACACCTCCTCCATCACCAACTACCGGTACGTCTGTACAAACCGTTGTATAGTTGTATCCCTTCACATAGGGAGTGCATTCGGTATAAGTTTCAACGGTGATACAACTCATTCCATATACCGGGGAAACGTCAGTATAACAATTCTGTGCCGCCGCCAATTGTAATTTGCCGCGTCCAATCCCTGGCAGGCGAGATCTTTCATTCAATGATGCTCTATACGCTTCAGCATTCGCGCCTTTGATAGCGCTTATGGCCTTCCCCTGTTCATAAACATATCCATTGATAAAATATCCGTTTGCCCCATAGTAATATACGGCGCCGGTCAACGAACTGTATTGTTTATAATGTGGGTTTTCATCCGAAATGGAAACCATGTAATAACCGCCTGTAATTTTACCACTTTGCTTATCCTTAAAGAAAAGCATTTTAATTTTACTTTGCGCGGCAATTGAATCGACTTTCGAAGGATCAGCGAATCCCATCGATAAAAATAGTTTATCTTTGTTGATCACCTCTACTTCATATACATCCTGTTTCCCCTGATCATTGACAAAAACCTTATTTCAGTCTGGCTTCAAACTATTAAATAAAAGTGCGTTGTGATTGAAGTTTTTTGTCTCCCAGTTTTTAAGGTCAGCCAGACCGGTGATTTCATTTTCAGAATAATTCTTTTTGCAGGATGCAATGATTACTGCTGTGCTAATTAGCAGAGAGAAGATTAAGCCAAATGACTTAACTAATTGAGATTGTTTTTTCATTTTAGATTTACGTTTTTGTTTAAGCCGGACAGCTACCACAAAGCATGATAAATTTTTAATGATTTTTTCAAACCTGTGAGAGCGCCATAATTGTATGGTGCGAACTTAGCTATCGGTTTCAAACCTTCAAATACATAAATCTAATTATTACACGAACCTTGTATTTTCTTTACATGAATCTTTTTATTTTTTTACACGAAACACGGAAAAGCCTATAGTCAAGTCAGTACTCATGGTAGGATTTAGTGGCATATAAGGGAAGATATATAAAGACTCGATCAATAATAGGTATTGCGTTAGGGTATATACGGGAAGTGGCTGTTTTCGCAGATTCGTGTTTAGTTTTTTTCGCTTACTAAATCCGGACGGCTATGCCAAGAAAGTATTTTTTCATTGCATCTTTCTGAACTCCATAATTAACACCGCCATCAATTTTTACATCATGTGCGATTTCTACCTGGACCGCGGCATTAAAAAAGTTTGAATAATGATGTTGTTTAAAATCGTAAGTAAAGTAAGTTTCAGCTATACCGGTAATGTTTTTTCTGATCTCGTGGCTAACTGTTAGCGACTGAAGGTATTCTACATGCTTTTGGTCGCCAGAATTATCTTTTAAATGATCAAGCTCCACCTGCGTGCCAACTTTCCAGTCTGATGGTAATTTAACCTGCATGGGCACAATAAGCCCCTCTTCAAGTTTGCTGTTACCAAATGCTGCTGTCGGCAATGTAACATAGGGCAGTAATGCCATTGAAAAATTGCCTTTATCATTCCCGATCAGATTTTGTTTAAGCCGGAGATTTATATCGCCAAATCCTTTACTATTCTCAACTTCTCCGGTTTCATTATTCCTTTCTTTTTGCCAGGTTTAGGTTTCAACGCCCACCTGCAGGGATATGCTGCCGGTAAGTCACATTTTGAGGTTAGCCCTATTGATCGTTACCGTTTTTTGTGAGGAAGATTCCGGTCGCTCGCGTTCCAGAGCGAACAGGTCGCTTTCATACTGAAAATGGCCGGCATCCACCGTAATGGCAGATTCGGTAACGTCAGGCCGATCTGTTTCCATTTCCCGGAGTTTTTCTTTCGGTACGGGCGAAAATATAGAGTAAGGCTTTTGAGCAGTCTGTGCCATAATGAACTTCGGCATTATAAAAATCACAATAGCGGTAAGGAGATATTTTGGGTTCATATTTCAGTTTTTCTGATACTGCCACGTTCAGATTCTAGTTGCTGATAAAGTTTGTCTGATCGCATTAATAACGACATAATAGTAGTTGGTTATTTACCTTAACAGCATGGGATGAAAGATTGTTTTGCATGCCAGAGAAGCGGCGAAGTCAAACTTACCAAACGAGATTTCCGTTTGTCCTCCAGCTTCGCCTCAATTAATAATCTCTCCGTTGTTGGCGGCCAATTTTTGGCGCCATTGCTGTAGCTGTTCAGGCGTTTGCCTTAACCATTCACTTACTTCGCCAACTATTTTAAGTGGTTCTTTAGTACAATAAGAACGGGTCGGGTTACCCGGAAACTTTTTGTTAGTAACATTAGGGTCATCCTCAAAACTGCCCATAGGTTCAACAATATAAACACGTTCCGGGGCGTCATCTTTGGCCAAAGCAGCTGCGAGACCTGCGCCATTTACCAAAGCCGTAAAATAAATATGGTTCATAATGAGATCCGATTGGTAATTGGATGAATATCCGGCAGTCAGCAGATCACCTACCTTCAGGTCTGCTCTGGTGCCGTGATAAAAAGGTCCACCATCAGCGGGCTGACTAACAGATGCCAATGCCATGGCCTGATGATGCTTTGACCGTTCAATGTCGCCCAGTGCCTGGTAACAATCGGCGATGTTCAGGTACAGCGACGGAAAGGCGGCCCTGACTGCTTCATCATCCACACTGGAGGCCAGTTCCAATGCAATTTCATACCATTTTAACTTGTCGGCATTTTTTAACTGCCTCCTGGCAACGAACCAGGCGGCAATAAACCTTTCAAAGTCGTTTGTCGCTTCGCTCCAGGCCTTAAGAAATAGCTGGACCGCCGCTTCAAAATTACCTGTTTCTTCATTCTGCATGCCCTGCATACAAAGCTGAATAATGTGATTATGCGGATTGAATTCCATACTTACATGCTCGAAAATATTGATCTTTCTCCAAAAATAGCTACCAAATCCGTTAAAAGATCAGGATTTGAGGTATAATTTTCCAGGCGCACTACAGCTTCGATTCCGGCGTTATTATTACAAAAGATCACGGTTAATCAGATAATCAGCATTGAAATAATGATGATTCTGCAAAGACTAACCAACTCTCAAACAATTCATCAAATGATATAATTAAAAAAGCCTGCCAGTTGATACTTGGCAGGCTTTTCATTAACAACGAGCCACTGATTCTACCGTAAAAAACCGCTTTAACGAAGTGTTTACTGATCATTTTTCCAGGCCGCAAAAGAAGCTTGTAATTCCTCTTCGGTTTCAGGTAGCTGAATTTTGAGTGAATCGTTAACCCTTGCCTGAACGCTTTCTACAAAAGGTTTGAAACCATTATTATATTTAACGAAAGCAGTTTGATGATCCTGGTTGTGATGTAATTCTTTCGCCAACATGCTTGCGCCCTGCATAGCCAGACTGGTGCCCATTCCCGTAAAAAAACTTGGGGCATAGGCGGCATCACCGATCAGACCTACCCGACCTTTTGTCCATGAGGGCATTTTGATTTGACAGGCCTCATCGAAATAAAGGTCATCGGCAGCCAGCATGGCATCTAAAATTTCCGGAAGTTTCCAGTGTTCATTCCCGCCGAAATAATCTTTCAGGATCTGCTTTGGCCGGTCGCGGTCACGGTAGTCCCAATTTAATTGCGGTGCCCGGAACACCAGAATAGCATTTGCAGCCGCTTTAAACTGGAAGATGACCGCCTGTTTTCCCAGCTCGCGATATACAATACCAGTGGATTTTGGCCGTCCCGTCTGGATATGGTCAGCTGCTGCAAATGCAAAATACACACCCAAAAACTTTTTAAAGTCATCTTCCGGACCAAAAACAAGTTTTCGCACCATAGAATGCGTACCGTCAGCACCAAACACCAGATCGTAAATTTTATCGTCACCCTTTTCAAAGGATACTTTTACGTGATCATCTTGCTGGACCAATGCAGTTATGCTGTTGCTGAACATGATATTTACTTCGTTTTTAGGAATAACGTTGTAAATAATCTCAACCAGATCACCACGGTGAATCTCGATATCGCCCAGGTATTCTGGCAAGGTATTAATGGCAAAGTGTACCAATGTTTTTCCTTCGGCGTCAACGATTTCGTCCGTATGAACAAATTCATTGGCTTTGATTTGGTCGTAAATGCCCATTTCCCGGGCGATATCCAAAGCGGCACCACGTACATCTATTGGTGAACCGCCTGTTCTCAGATCTTTCCCTAATTCCACTACCGTAACTTCGTAATCAAATTTATTTAGCCAATAGGCCAGCGTTAAGCCCGCAAAGCTGGCACCCGATATCAACACCTGTTTTTTCATCTCTTTTTTAAAATTAATTTTTATGTAGCTTTTTATTCACCACAAAACTAATCGTATCTTTACGAGTAAAATAATCGATAAACTATCATTTTTAGTCGAAAAAGATGAGCGATAAAAAAAATGAATATGTTGACAGCGATATGCAGCAGTTCGCCAACAAGCTCGGATTGGTCGTGGAAAATGTACTGCAGAATTTTGAGGTCACCTCATTCAAAGGAATAACTTTTCTGCCTGACATGGCAATGCACTTCGGATCATTTGTTGTGAAAGAAGATTTTACCCGTGTAACCGGCCAGTCTGATCTGGTTGAAGGTATCGGAATTATATTTCATGATATCCTTGAAAACCATGGGAACAACGAAACGGAGAATCGTAAAAAGAATAACACCACGGAGCCTCCTTACGTACGCATCTTTCCGTATACGATCAGCCAAACGTTACAATTTAAAAAGAACACCCAGGTATCACATGTTTCCATTAGCATCAGTGCCCAATTTTTGAAGGATTTTTTAAAGGAAGAGGCTGATTACTTTGACTATTTGTTTGATCGTGCTAACAGTTTTTGGATAGAAGAACTGATGACAGATGATATTTTACGAACAGTTAATGATATATCAAAAAAAGAGGAACCCGCCAACCTGAAAAGCTTTTATTATAAAATGAAGGCAATGGAGTTGCTATTTTATCTGTTTGAAAGTTTAAAGAAACGGGAAAGTGCTGAACATCTGAAATTAAATGCAAAAGAAATAAAGGCGGTTTACCATGTAAGGGACAAAATTGTATCTTCCTTGAGCAGCTTTAATACGATATCTGAATTAAAACAGACTGCCGGCATGAACGAATTTAAACTCCGCAGAATATTTAAGCAGGTATTTGGAATGGGTATTTATGATTATTACCAACACCTCCGGATGAAAGAAGCCGCACGTCTTTTGCGCGAAGAGAAACTTTCGGTTTCTGAAGCCGGGTATGCAATGGGTTTTGAAAACCTTGGCCACTTTACCAGGGTATTTGAAAAGCACATCGGCAAGAAGCCTAAAAAATATGTTCAGAATATTCAACAAAATTAACATACAGGAGATTTCGGCCTGAATTATTATTACAAGATCCTAATTTTAATCATTAAATGCTAATCTACAGCAGAAAGTGGCAGGGATATTGCTTTTAAAACACGTTCAAAAATTAATTAGCCACGGAAACACAGAAATCACGGAGTAGATTAAAATTTTTCCGTGTTTTTCGTGCTTCCGTGGCAAACATAAACGCTTAGGCATGCGCAAAAAGAGCTAGAACTAACAGAGAAAAGTTAAAAGCGATTTCCCTGCAGAAAGTGGCTGACTGACCAGAAGAAAAACATGGAAATTCAAAAAGCTGAACGACCAGTGCAACCAGATGACGGCGGGAAAATGATTTTCTAACTTTGTAACATGTACGAGAAATTAATTAAACTTCTATCTGCAGATATAACATCAGACGATACGGCCTTATGCAGGCGATACTTTGAACCTGTACTTTTCACAAAAGGCCACATCCTTGAAAAAGAGGGAAAAGTTCCAGCTTACCTATACTTTGTGGTATCTGGCTTTCTACGACTTTTCCACTACGATGAACACGGGGAAGAAGTTACCACCCATATCAACTGCCCACCCGGTTTTATTACTTCTTACTTCCACTTTACCGATCAGACTAAATCAAGCGAAAACCTCGAATGCATTACGGACTGCGAATTGTTGAGGATTACCAAAAGGAACCTGGATACACTAACACAACAAAGCATGTTGTTCAAGGATTTCAGCATATCGGTTTTTCAAAAATCACTTGCTTATAACAACAACCGCTCAAAAGAACTGGCAACCCTAAGTGCCGAAGAACGCTATCAGAAATTGATGCAAGACTATCCGTATATTTTACAGAATGTCCCTTTGCAGTATATTGCCTCCTTTCTTGGAATGAACCCCAAAAGCCTGAGCAGGATTCGAAAAAAATTCATTAGGTAACATTTGCGAACCGGATTTGAAAAAACCATGCCGAATTTTGTGCTATCATTTCAAATACTAAAAGATGGCAAAAAAGAATTTAGCATTGGTTACCGGCGCAAACGGTCACCTGGGCAATAACCTGGTCAGATTACTGATCGAAAAGGGCATTCCCGTACGCGCTTCAGTCCGCAATATCGAAAATAAAGAAGCATTTAAAGGATTAGCATGCGAAGTAGTGCAGGCTGACATTACCAACAAACAGTCATTGATCAATGCATTGCAGGATGTGGAAACATTTTATGCTGTAGGCGCAATGTTTAAGCTATGGGCCAAAAACCCGAAAAAAGATATCTACGATGTAAACCTTTTTGGGACAAAAAATATGGTTGAAGCAGCCGCCGAAGCAGGTGTAAAGCGGATTGTGTATGTAAGTTCGATTGCGGCGTTGGATTATGCCACACTTCCGGCAAAAGAAAGCAATGGTTACAATCCAGACCGCAGGGATCTGTACTACAACTCAAAAAATGACGGCGAAAAACTGGCGTTTGAGCTGGCTAAAAAACATCATATCGAATTGGTTGCTGTGTTACCTTCTGCAATGATAGGCAGCGAAGCATTTGAGCCACTAAATGTTTCCTACAACATCATCAGCCTCATCCTGAAAAAAGAAATCCCAGTTGAAACCAATATTACCCTGAATTGGGTTGATGTAAAAGATGTAGCCGAAGGCTGCTACCTTGCCGCTACAAAAGGCAGGAATGGCGAACGGTATATTCTGGCAAACGAAAAATGCATGTCGATAAAGGAAACTACCAAAATTGCCCAGGAACTTTTCCCGGAACTGCAAATCAAATTACCGGCAGCTGTTCCAAAACCCATACTTTTTATCATTTCATGGCTGATGGAAATTGGAAGTAAGCTAACCGGAAAAACACCTTTGCTTACCACCAAAGACATTGCCATGTTTTCCGGACTTCAGCAAGATTTTGATATTTCCAAAGCCAGGACAGCATTAGGTTTCAACCCTAAAAAGCCGGTACACGCTGTGAAAGAGGCTATGTACTATTTGTACGACCGACAAAAAATTCCAGCTAATTACGCTTAATGCGTGTTCCGGGTCGGTTGAAATGGCCAACACGATAAGCAATTGACAATAAACAATTTATGCTTTTAACCGATGTCGATTCATATTTCTCAGAAATATACTCATGAGTTCTTAATTTTGTATCAAAGCCCTTTTAAAGTTATCTTCCTATCTAGCAAACATAACATGCAGTTAAATGTTCTTAACATTAAAATTACGGTTTGAAAATACTACTCACCGGGGCAACCGGATATATTGCTCAGCGATTGCTTCCAGTTCTTTTAGAACAGGGTCATACTGTTTTTTGCCTGGTTAGAAATGCAGCACGCTTCGACCAGAACAAATTTAGCCGTCATGCTAAGATCACTGTTATCGAAGCTGACCTCATGAAACCTGAAAGTTTGCGATCACTTCCAACAGATATCGATGCAGCTTACTACCTTGTCCATTCAATGAGCGGAAACAAAGACTTTAGCGATAGTGAGGCAAAGTCTGCCCGAAACTTTTCAAAGGCGATTAGCGAAACTTCGGCAAAGCAAATTATATTCCTGAGCGGAATTGTAAACAGCACTGAACTTTCAAAACACCTGGCCTCACGCAAAAAAGTGGAACAATTGCTGGGCGAAAGCAAAGTACCCCTCACCACATTGAGGGCCGGAATAATTGTGGGTTCTGGCAGTGCATCATTTGAAATTATACGAGATTTAGTAGAAAAGTTGCCGGTTATGGTTGCACCTAAGTGGTTACATACCAAATGCCAGCCAATTGCCATCCGTAACGTAATAGAATTCCTTTTCAAAGTGCTGCTAAAAGAATTCACCTTTGGTAAACATTATGATATTTATGGCCCCGATATATTAAGCTACAAAGAGATGCTCTTACAGTTTGCAGCCGTTAGGAAACTGCAAAGACGCATCTTCATTGTACCGGTTATGACACCCAGGCTCTCCTCTTACTGGCTGTATTTCGTCACGTCAACCTCTTATAGTCTTGCCCGGAACCTTGTAGACAGCATGCATATAGATGTAGTGGCCGATCCCAATCATTTAGCAGATGAACTCGACATCAAATTGATTCCATATAAGCAAGCTATTGAACTGGCCTTCCAGAAGATCGAGCAAAATATGGTGCTCTCAAGCTGGTACGATGCAATGGGAAAAACCTATTCGAAAGAGATGATCAAAAAGCTGCTCGCAGTGCCAAAAAATGGCGTGTTTGTAGATCGAAAATCAGCTCATACCAAAGACCGGAAATTAGCTACAGCAAGAATATTTGCCATTGGCGGACGATCGGGATGGTACTATGCAAATTGGCTCTGGAACTTCAGGGGTTTCCTGGATAAATTATTTGGTGGCGTGGGACTCAACCGTGGAAGAAAAAATCCAACAGCCATCAGTACAGGTGAACGGCTGGATTTCTGGAGGGTAATTTATTCCAATACCGAGGAAAGCCGCTTATTGTTATATGCTGAAATGAAATTACCGGGTGAAGCCTGGCTGGAGTTTAAAATAGTGGATGATTGTGTTTATCAAACAGCTACTTTCAGGCCACTTGGGTTAGCCGGTCGATTGTATTGGTACGCCGTGCTACCTTTCCATTATTTTATTTTTAATGGCATGATCAAAAAAATTGTCTCTTAAACCTGTATGAAAGGCGTAAAAAAACAGCATCTTCCCGAAAAAAACTGTCCGGTTTGTAACCGCCCCTTCATGTGGCGCGCCAAATGGGCAAAAAACTGGGACGAGGTAATCTATTGCAGTCAAAAATGCAGGCGCTCAAAAAATGCAGTCAAACCGGAGTAAATCCATTTCCGCTTTGTGCATGTCAAAACATTTGCGCTTTGCATTTGTTGGGCTTATTTAAAATGACTATTATGAAAAAAACATATAGAAATACACTTTTGTTCGCCACATTGGCCATCCTGGCAGCAGTCTATACCAGTTGTAAGGTTTCAATTCCAAATGGAGCAACAGCGGTTAAGCCATTTGATCAGGATAAATACCTGGGTATCTGGTACGAAATTGCCAGAATGGATTTTAAATTTGAAAAAAACCTGAAGAGTGTAACCGCAACCTATTCAAAAAATGACGATGGCTCTATCAAGGTAGACAATAAAGGGTATGATATGGTTAAAAAGAAATGGAAGCAGAGCATCGGAAAAGCCAAATTTGTGAAAGGTAATGACGAAGCCCGGTTAAAAGTTTCATTTTTTGGCCCTTTCTATGCTGGTTATAATGTAATTGAAATTGATAAGGACTACCAGTATGCCCTTATCGCCGGAAATAACTTGGACTATCTTTGGATACTATCCCGAACAAAACAAATTCCTGACGGGGTAAAAGCAAATTATTTAAAAAAAGCAAAGGATCTTGGCTACCAGACAAATGACCTGGTGTGGACTATACAAGATTAGGACGGAAAAAGCTAAAATGTTAAGATCAAACAGCCGGTACATCCCGTCAGACCAGGTTAAATCACTTTTAACGCGATTGAATTCCCAGCTGCCTAGTGAGGCGGTTTCTTACGATTTCTGTAGCAACCGATAGGCTTTATGCGTTCTTCTTCAGCTTTGAGCCTTTCACCGAAAATAATCTACAGGCTGTCTCTCCTTTCCTGTAATTCTCTGGTACACTTTTTTACGTCGGTTTCCAGCTGAGTACGAGACTTTTTATCGGCCATAAATTCAAGAGGCTGCCTCAGAAAATGACTTTGGAGATTTTTGGCAGAATAATATTTTTAAAGGGCGTCATTACCATGAAAACGGGAGCCACGAGTGCTCAGCGAAGCTAATCTTAATGAGATGGAACGGCACTAGTAGTCCATACAAAAGCATTAAGATGCCCATCCGATAGCGATCGGATCAAGCTGAGCATGACGACATCGCCAAATTTAATTCTATTGCTATTATTGAATCTCTCATTTTGAGACAGGCTCGTATAGATCTGTACAAATTATGTCAACGTTGTTCAATAAAAACAAACTCGAGTCAAGATCATTTTCCCGCGAAACAGGCGATGACGCGATCAGGCTTAGTTCAATATAGCTGTTAAAAACTACTGCTTAACCGCATATCACATTACCCGTTCAGGTGTTTACCACAGGGAAAAAACGTAATTAACACCTAAACTTTTATAAAAGCGCTTAGGTTTTATAAACAGGAGATAGCAAAACAAGTATGATGGGAACGGGAAATCATCTCAACATTTCGAATTGTCATTACATAACGTCGCTAAAAATTTTAGCCGTTAAAACAGTCAACATAAATACATGAAAACAAAATATAACTATAGCGGCCCGGAAATCATAAATGCCGGTAAAACGCCTTTAAGAAAACCTACAGAAGATATTGTTACCGGTGCAGGTAACCAGGATCAGCTGGACGGGCTTGAAGAAAATGCGGCCCGAAAATTTTTAAAAAATAAGAAAATCGGCACATCACCTGATATTGGCCGTGAGCCAAAAAATGGCGGGACTGAAAAATACACTCCGGCTTATACCTATGCCTGGAAGCTTGGATAAACTTACCATTTCATTTATACAAAACCTGAAAATATGCTAGCAATGAACTACCGGGGCCCATACAGGGTCAGAACCGAACAGCGCCCAATGCCAGAAATCTTGCATCCGGAAGATGCGATTGTAAGGGTAACCCGTACCTGTATCTGCGGATCCGACCTACATCTCTACCACGGGATGGTACCCGATACCAGGGTTGGCTCAACCTTCGGACATGAATTTATCGGTATTATAGAAGAGATTGGACCATTGGTAACTAATGTAAAAATTGGAGATCAGGTATTAGTACCATTTAATATCGCCTGTGGCAGGTGTAACTTTTGCAAACAGGGTCTTTATGGAAACTGTCATGAATCCAACTCTATGGCTACTGCAGTTGGAGGTATTTTTGGATATTCACATACTGCCGGTGGCTTTAACGGCGGACAGGCGGAGTATGTGCGTGTTCCATATGCCAATGTAGGTCCCACCGTAATCCCACCCGATATGGACCCTGACGATGCCGTTTTGCTAACCGATGTTGTACCTACCGGATACCAGGCTGCAGAGATGGGCGGAATTAAAGAAGGAGATACTGTAGTTGTTTTTGGCGCCGGACCAATCGGGATTATGGCAGCTAGATGTGCCTGGTTTTTTGGTGCATCCCGGGTAATTGTAATCGATCACATCGACTATAGATTGGAATTTGCCAGAAATTATGCAAAATGTGAAGCCTACAACTTTAAATCAATGGAAGATCCGGTGGTATTTCTGAAAAAAATTACCGACTGGTATGGTGCTGATGTTTGCATAGACTGCGTAGGCTGTGAAGCGGAAGGAAATGCCCTCCAAACTTTTACCGGTAAAATAACACTGATGCAGGCCGGTGCGGCAACTGCTCTTCAATGGGCCATCAACTCAGTAAAAAAAGGAGGAATTGTTTCGGTAGTGGGTGTTTATGGCCCGCCGTTCAATTACGTACCCATTGGCAATGTACTCAACAAAGGGATTACCCTGCGGGCCAACCAGGCATCGGTAAAACGATTACTACCAAAACTAATAGAACATGTACAGGCCGGAAGGCTTAATCCTAAAGGACTTATTACACATAAAGTCCCATTGGAAGAAATATCAGATGCCTACCACATATTCTCAGCTAAGCTTGATGAATGTATCAAGGTGGTACTTATCCCATCCACTAAATCTTAAAACATGGAAACCAAAAACTTTGATTATAAAAATATTCCCGGCTGGGGCCTGGATATCGATGAGCGGAATGAACCTACCTATCCGATGAAAAATTACACCGGTGATGACCACAAACGTTCAGACTATGAAAAACCTCCGAAGCAGCCAGTTGATGTAGAGATCCTGAAATCTACAGAACGCCCTGAAGTAAGTGCGGTATTTGGAAATGCATCGCCTCCGTCAGGCCTAAGTGGTATGATACGCCGTTATGCTTTCAAACATAGCGAAGATCGCTACCGGCACTGGATACCATTGATTCTTGCCGACCGTATAAATGCCTGGGAAGGAATTATAGATGACTTCAGAAGCGGCATTATACCCAATATACCTGCCGAACGCGGATGGAAGTCGGAAATGAAGTACAACCGTGCGGAATTGACTAAAAAGATCCTGGTGACAGGTGTAATCAGTTTGTTCTTACTAAGTTATCTAACCCGAAAGAAAAAATAGAATCTTCGGCAGCCAGGTGTGTGATGCATCGTCCACATTTGGCTTGCCAAAACCATTGGTAGGCTGCAATAGAATGATCGTCATTCTCGCACTTGAAGCAATCTTAATGTTTGTTGTAAGATTCTCAATCAAGTTGGGAATGACGATCTTTCCAAAGATATACTTCAGGAAATAATATTTTTATTTCTGCCTACCTTAAAAAGGTGGCTGCCCTGCCATTGATGATGAGGACAGCAATAATGGATATCCCCCATTGATACGGTTAGGTATTCCCACCTGCGTTACCGGCCAGATCGCCGCTTACATCTTCCTTGTCATCAATTTCGCCTGTCAGGCCACGTTGTACATCATTATCATCTGCTTTTTCCTCTTCATTGGGACTAACATCTGATTGATGATCATTCTTTTGGTTCTCATCCTCGTTTGGATCTACGTTTGTGTTCATCATAACTTTTTAATTAGAGAACATCATTAAAATGAGTTTAGTTTTGTAATGAGAGACTCTGAAGCCTGCAGGTATTCAAAATTTTCAACGAGTGTTTATAAACCTAAGGTTAGACGGATAATAAAACCTTAACAATTTAAATAAATATGCTCCCTGTCATTTAAAATGCAATAAATTTTAGTTTCGTTAATCGCAATAAAGCCGACAAAATAAACATAACCGTTACCGTCATAAATACCTAAATGAAATTGTCTTAACACTATTACGTAAATTAATGGTAAATTAGATTAAAATTAATCAGTCATATGCCCAAAATTCTTGTAGTAGATGATGATCCTGGCAATGCGGAAGTGATGCAGATGGTACTGGAAAGTGCAGGTTTTCAGGTGAAGCGCATTTGCCAGTCGATACAACTTGAGCCATCAATGACCAGCTTCTGCCCCGATCTGGTTTTAATGGATATCCTTTTGGATGCAAACGACGGACGGGATATTTGTAATAATCTTAAAGCAGATCGCAGTACCAGTCACATTCCTGTAATGTTGATTACCGCTATGCTGGAATCACAGGTAACTAATATCGCATGCGACGCGGACGACATTATGTTTAAACCTTTTGACTATGCCGCTCTGGTTAATAAAGTTAAAAACGTATTGCTCAAAGCAGCAACAACTTAGGCGAAATAAGATATAGACGGCCAGCTGTTATTTAATAGCTTTGATGACGGGTTTATCTTCAGCCATTGTATCATCAAGATGGAAAAAATTAGCAACATCACTGTGCTGGTCGGCATTTAACGGACTAAAGCCCATCGACCAGGCTGGAAAACTCCGTTTATGCCAGAACCCTGAACCGAGCAGAAGGATACTCCTGTAGCATTCATCGGAGCATATACTACTGTACATAGCCAAAACCTGCGCTTTTTCACCTTCCAGAAACTGGATAAACCGCCCTTCGGTTTTGGTAATAAATTTCCCTTCCATATAGAGTAGCAGTCCTGTCATTTCAAGCGCAGTGTTATTACGGCGTGACTGCTGCAATAGCAATAAAAGGTCCTCATCGCTCATGAGTCGTGAAGCTATGCTGGTATACACCAAATAATAGATTCCTTTAGACATAATGATAGGGTTAGCTTACAAGTTAACAAAAGTAATGATGGAATTTTCTGTTTTACAAGCTAAAGTTGTAGGAAATTCGACTTCAATCCGTATTGCTGCCAAAGGTAAGCTAACCAGGATTTATCAGAAATTTAGCTATGCTAAAGTTTCTCTTTAAAAGGCTGAATCCGGCAATATAATCCATTTATAATCAAACCAATATCTTCGATTTAGATTACTTTATTTCTTTAGGATCATTATCTGAGGTAGAATTTGGCATATTTCCAGCCTCACCAGGATTACCCTTTTCAGGGTCCGCTCTCGCCTCTTCAGCACCGTAATCACCTTCGCCCATTTCGCGGCCAAGCATACCTGCACCATCTTTCACTTTCTCTAATTCACTGCTGTCATTGCTACGGTGGCGGGGAACCTGGTTATCGGGCATATTTGAGTTTTCTGCGGTCTGATCTGCTTTCGGATCCGCAAGATTTTTATTTTTGTGTTCTTCTTCCATAATGAGTATAATTATTTATCACATAACAGGTAAATAGTCTGTGATGTTTTCAGTTAACGGTAAAAATCATTTTCATAGATCTGATACAACATCAAAAACCAGCAAGTTTATCTCGATCCGGCCATAAGCCAAAACTTTTGATCGAATAGGGCAGTTCTATATATATCCAACTTATGGTGAAGGAGATAAAGTTGATTAGGAGAAACCCTGATCAATGATTTCCTGAAACATAGCGGAGTAAAAATAATTAAGCATATCAATTAAATATTTTCGCATACGATCATAAGCACTTTAAGTTATATCAACTGTAATTAATATGAACAAATTAAAAATAATCCTTGCGGAGGATCATAATCTGGTAAGGAATGGGATTAAAATGTTACTTGAATCGCAGGCTGATATTGAAGTGATTGCCGAAGCCGACGATGGTAAACAGGTATTAAAACACATTGAATCAGGCGTGATTCCAGACATTGTTCTTGCTGACATCAATATGCCTGAAATGGATGGCATCAGCTTGATAAAAGCCATGAAATTAACCCATCCAGATGTTAAAGTAGTGATCCTTTCTATGCTGGACCATGAAAAATATGTGATGCAGGCATTTATGGGAGGAAGCTATGGCTATCTTTTGAAAAATGTGAACGAAAGCGAAATGCTTTTTGCCCTCAAAACCGTGGCCGGCGGAGCGAAATACCTCTGTGTAGAATTAACGGAAACACTGCTTAACAGGTTTATCAAAGAAACTTCCTCCCAACCAGAACAGGAAGAAATGCAGGTAGATCTCTCCATGAGGGAGATTGAAGTGTTGCATCTGGTGGCAGAAGGCTATACCAACCAGGAGATGGCAGACAAGTTATTCTTAAGTAAACGCACAATTGAAGGACACCGCCAGATGCTGATTGATAAAACGGGTTCAAAAAATACTGCGTCACTGATCCGTTTCGCAGTCGTAAATGGCTACTTGAATTAGTGGTTAAATCGCAGTTTATTAGAAATCTGGACGATATATAAAATTGAAGCTAATCACAAGAGCGTTGGGGCATCATATAGTGAATGGTCAATCCTAAGAAATAATGTATCGTGCAAAAACCGATAGGATCGACAGATAAATTTTATCAGCTAATATCCCTTGAGAGATCGTAATAGCGACCGCACTAGTGGATTCTGCCAATGGCAAGGTAATTTCTTGTAAAATCCATCTGGGTAAGGTTTCCGCGCCTGCACATTCTTACATCGACGCGCCGGGAATGGCCTCTATATATTTCTATACCATTTATACGGCCTAACCGTGCGGCTTATACTCCCTGAAGTTGTTGTTTATACCCGTTATTTCAACATCTATGCAATGTCTAAAACCAAAAAAAAATAAAGGAGTTCTGTTAGGTAATAAACGTTTACTGACAGAATATTTTTCATACAGGTTAAAAAAAGAGATCATGGAACAAGAGAATTTCTGTTTGGCAGCAGAACATCATAAACAGTCGTTACTGGCTCAGGCACTTAAACTCACCGCTGATGAGGACGATGCAAAAGATCTCGTGCAGGATACACTGATTAAAGCAGTCGGATCTTGCAGTAGCTTCGCACAGGGAACCAACATGAGGGGCTGGTTGTATGTAATCATGAAAAATACCTTTTATAACAACTGTTGCAAACAAAAAAGACGCACCGCCATTTGGGAAAGCGAAGATTGCCTTTACGACCAGAAAATGACGAACAGTCCGGTTAAAAATCTTTCAGAAACCAAAATGGTTCTGGAAGATATACAAAAGGCAATGAGTACTTTAAGGGCAGATTATCGGGCTGCATTTCAGCGATATTTTGAAGGCTACAGCTATGACGAGATTGCGCTCGAACTTAATATCCCCCTGGGAACAGTAAAAACCTACATTTACCAGGCACGCCAAAGTTTAAAAAAATACCTGCGCATTTATTGTTGAATTATTATACCGTACATGCGATATAAAAGATCAAAAGCGATTAGACTGATTACGCTGAACACTGTCAGATTAACCCTTTAGCAGATTATAAAAAATCCAGCAAAAAATTGAAGGATAGGAAACAGGAGGAAGATGATAAAAAAGGCTCGATGGGCTTTTACGAATGGTCCGTTTCCCGGCCATAGCGACATAGCATCCGTATCACAATCATCTGAACATCAAACAGCCGTTTTAGCAAGATCAATTGAACCTGTCTTTAGTTCAACCAAACTTTACCGAAACCGGCTATGTTCATTATTTAAAATATATCATATTGAAAAACAGCGTTTTATTATTATTTCCATCAGTGTTCAGTTCTGTCACCTTTGCATAGCATTTACAAGACGCCGCCGGAATAAAAACCAAACAAATGCAGGATCAAAAAAAGAACCAGATACGATGAAAAGGGACACCGTCCGGCGTGACGTACTTATATAAATTAAAAGGAGGCTGTGTTATAAATAAAAAATTTGTCATCCTGAACTTGCCGGAAGAACTCTTTAAATATTTTAAAGGCATCCGACAGGCTCAACTTGACAAATTAATGGTGAAACCGTAACTTACAGCCTCTTTTTACAATAACAAAGTTTTTAGCTTAAAATAATCTGGTAATTTACATTTACTCTTTTCGGATAATTGCTTTCTTCGCTATTTAGCGAAACAAACGCGGCATTGCCATGAACTTCATTTTTCAATGCGTGTTCATAATGTGCCTGGATTTCTTCCTTGTAATCATTCTGCAAACCCTTTGTAGTTTCTGCTAAAAGATTTCTATCATTCAGGTTCTCAGGCAATAATGTAATATCGCAATTTCCTTCAGTGATTTCTTTGACTAAGTATTTCATTTTGGTTTTAAATCTTCGTTTCCTGTTTATAAATAAGATTTCAAGAAAGACCAAAAATAGAGTAACTCTTTAGCTTGTATGTAATCTAAAAGTTAATTTTTAGAGCTGCGCATGTACCAGTTAAATACGGAAGGTACGATCAGAATTTACAATAAACTTGCATATAGAATATTGTTGTAAATATTCCTGATTGATAAAATAAAAAACGACCTAACTACCGGCCAATGGATGGCTCAGGGCTTCTGATTAAAATAATTACTCAAAAAAACACTTTGAAATTTGATTGCATTTGCCCAGTAATCCCAATTGTGTACACCAGGCCTGGTGGTAAAATCGTGCTGAATATTGTTATATAAAAGCTCATCGTGCAGGCGAACGTTCATTTTATAGAAAAAATCGTCAACACCACATTCAAAGGCGATGGCCAGTGCCCCTGGCTTAATTTGGTAAATCATGTCGATTACACTATTTTGTTTCCAACGTTCAGGAAATTCATCCTGCTTGCCCAGTCTTTTTGAGATCTCCCAACCGTTCGGAAAAGGTTTAATATCCACACCGCCGCTCATGCTGCCAACAGCACCATATACATCCTGGTGTTTAATGGCCAGGTAAAGTGCGCCATGTCCGCCCATACTTAACCCGGTAATCGCGCGTACCTTTTTCGTGGCAATAGTTTTATAATGTGCATCAATATAGCTTACCAGTTCGGTAGCTACATAAGTTTCGTATTTCCATGCAGGGTCCAACGGACTATCGAAATACCAACTAGTCACGTTACCATCAGGGCATACTATAATAAATTGATATTGGTCAGCCAGATTTTTTATGCCCGGCACTTTTTTAGCCCACTCTGCATAACTCCCTCCTGCTCCATGAAGCAAATAAACCACCGGAAAAGCCTTTCCTGTTTGATAACTATCAGGTTTAATCACCACGGCCTTGATATTTTTTTTCATCGATTTGCTATAGGTTAAGGCGGTATCTACCTCTGCAGCACTGATGACCTGATTAAAGAAAAACAGACAGGCAATCATTAAAAAACTATTTTTCATGGCTAATTTTTAATCATTAATATAGGATGCTAAATTTATAAAATAAACGCTTAAGCCTGCTATTTCAAAGTTGAATTAAAAGTGATATCAAAACAGCTGACCTCAATTTACCATTCAGAACTACCAAAGTAATGGTACTTAATTCAATAAATTATTAATATGCCACAATTAATCGTTTTAGTTAAATCAATTTCAGCAAACAATATCAAATCTTATTTGCTTATACCAATAAAACAACCCATGAAAAATATCAGAATAATTATCCCGGCACTCCTGCTCGTGTTTTCTGCCTGTGGTGAAGCCACCAGAAACACCGCAACTAACAAAAATGAAAATGCCGGAAAAACTGTTGCCGGAAAAACCGATTCACTGGAAGTTAAACTAAAAATAAATGGTAATGTAGTTAACGGAGAACCTTTGTTGTTGCGATTTGTGGTACTCAACAACACCGACAGCGCTAAAAAATTCTGTATCTGGCATACCCCGTTTGAACCGTTAATGAGTAGTTATTTGAGTATTACCAACGAAAAAGGAGAAGAAGCGCCATACAAAGGTGCAATGGCCAAAAGGGTTATTCCCCCACCCGCCTCTAGTTATACACAAGTAAATCCCGGAGACAGTCTGGTGGCAAATGCTGATTTACTTAAAGCGTACGACCTAAAAAAAGGATCGAGCTATAAAGCTGTTTATACAGGTGGAAACATGAGCGGTTTAGTTTCTAAAGATACAGTTACCTTCACTTACAATGAGATACGTTAATTGAATTTTCCCTGGTTCCAAATGCTCAATTTAACAAATTATTTGTGCTTGTATGGCAGATTTAAAAGCAGCATTCCCAAAAATATGTGAGGTATTGCAATTTAAATGTCCTTACAGATCGCAAACATTAACACCTGGCGATCGCACTTCACAACTAAAAACATTCTTTTCTTAATCTACGCTTTTTGATAAGCAAAACTTATTTTAACTTTATTTGATAGATTTAAACCGTTAAAAAATGGAAAACAGCTTATCAATTACTGTAGAAACTACAGTTCATGCACCAGTTGAAAAAGTTTGGGAATTTTGGAACAATCCTGATCACATTACCAAATGGAGTTTTGCTTCTCCCGATTGGCACACGCCTTATGCCGAAAACGATTTAAAAGTTGGTGGAAAATTTAAGAGTACCATGGCTGCAAAAGATGGCAGCGCGAGCTTCGATTTTGTTGGTACCTATACCACTGTTGATGTGCATAAAAAAATCGAATACACCATTGAAGATGGCAGAACTGTGATTATTGTTTTTAATGCATCAGGCAAAAAAACCAGGATAACCGAAACATTCGAGGCCGAATCTATTCATCCTGCAGAAATGCAGCGCGATGGCTGGCAGGCCATTCTGGATAATTTTAAAAATTATACGGAAAAATTGTGAATACATGGTTATTATAGCTCCCGGGCTGACAATCCACAAACTGGCTATCGTTCAAAAATTACGATAAAATCCTCATCTCGACCTAAGCAAAGCGAAGAGATCTTCGGACTATATTAAAAGACTCTCTCCGCTACGGCCTAAGGAATGAAATCAGGCAGATAAATTTAGGAGGTATGCTCCTTCAATACACCTTCATTTTACCTTATTATTTAACAATAAAAACATTATCAGTTCTATCGGTATCTAATAGGTATCGATAAGGATCAATTGCTATTGTTTTTGGCTTTTGATTAACGATAATTGTGAGCCTTGTTTTATGCTTCCTGATATGAACTTTTTGAAAATAAATCGGTTTGGTATCTGGGTACCAATCCTTTTCCAACGCATTAAAGCAGGCCAGGTCTATTTCCAGATCAGGCAATTGCCTGCTGCTGTCGCTTAGCCTTTCTGCGTCTACCAGCACATCAACATGATATTTCCCACTTTTCAAAAGATTACAATTAAGTACTTTTACACCAGTTTTGTAAGTCACTACATCATTAAAACAATCGTTGATAAAATTTCTATCTTCAGGTTGAGCCTGCTTTAACAATATGCTTACCAGATCAGCAGCTGTTGCCTTAGCCTTAGGGTATCGGTGTTCCTCAATTAGCTGATGCAGTGAGCCGTTAAATTGCTGTTCCCCCATTCTCTCTTTTATGGCATACATCATCAATCCACCCTTTTGGTAATATACGTAGGGTTGATCTAAAGTTTTGGCCAGCGGCAATTCTTCCTTATTGTAATTCCGGTTCAAAAAATAGAGTTCATTATCGTATGACATGTACTTTCTCAAGTACATTTTACCAAAATTCTTTTCAATCAATACATCTTCAGTGTATTTAGCAAGTGATTCAGTGAGCATGGCATAACCTGCACCGTCAGCAGGAGCCAGTATATTTGCCCACCATTGATGAGCAGTTTCATGTGCAGTAATGGCATAACTTTGATTAATCGTACCTTTCTCACTGTAGTTGCCGAGAAAATTAATGTTCTCAACGCTGAAAATCAGCCCCGGATAAGCTGTAGCTGCACCTTTATATTGTGGAATTTCGGCAATGGTTAGTTGTTTAGCCGGATATTTTGCAAAATGAGCATTGCCATAATCTAATGCATCTTTGAGGGCCTGAAACATACTTTTTAAGTTATATTCCTGCCCCGGCTGATAATAAATACTTAAATCAACCCCTTTGTGTTTTTCTTTTTTCAGAACATATTTTGCACTGCTCAGTGCGAACATGAAATTAATGGGAGCGGCAGTTTTGTATTTAAAGTATTTACGGTTATTGATATTCCAACTTTGTTGCAACTCGCCAACAGTTACTACCTGCTGATCGATATCGGTAGAAATAGTCGTTTCAAAGTCGATTTGCTGATATGCCCGCTTAAATGGCGGCTTACCGGCAATTTCGGGCAGGCCTGCCTTTTTACGTTCCTGCCTATCTTTAATTTCAATGTGATAACAGTATCCCAGTTGTGGTACAAATTTCTCTAATTCGATATAAGTACCATTATTAACAACTGAATTTTCCGTATCAAAAGGTGTAAATCCATTTCTGATGACTTCAATAGAAAACTTCATCAACATTTCTCCGCCGGGCTGTAGAGGCGTCTTTAACTCCAAAAACTGTTGATTAAAAACCTCATCCCTTGCAGTTTTCTTGATTCCAACTATATTTACCGAGAATGAGCGTACAGCCGGATCAACAGAGACCCATATCTTATAAATGGGTTCATTTAACTCATTTTTAAGCATATACGTTCCATCAACTGTATATTTCCCCTCGGCTGGATATAAATCTACATTGGTTTTAATTGCTTTGATCACGGGTTGGGCAAGATTAGCCAATGATTTATATTTCTGCTCATAAGCCAGGCGCCAGTTCAATAGGGCCTGTTTATTCTTGTATTTGCCAATAAAATTGGTCTGGTGATAAATAAATGCAGCACAGAAAATCCAGATCAATAATGCCGGGCTGATAACCCAGATATGTTGCTTCAAAGCCAGACCCATCGATCTGAACCTTGCTTTAATCTTTATCTCAACCAAACGTTGCCATAAGCCAATGGTTAACACCGCTACAACCGTTGCAAAGGCCAACCAGTAGAACATGTACCAGTTAAACGCATGGGTATAATAGCCAAAGCCATTAAAATAAGAGTGTTGGAGATCCGGAACGGTAGCAAAACGAAAGAGATAATGTTCAAGGCCAAAGCGTTCTGCATAAGTGATCATGAAAACAATTATCAGATTCATTAACATGCCGAGATATTTGTTTGCACTTAAATTCTGAATAAAAACCATGAGCACTACAAAAAGCAACAAAGGAAACGCGCTGTAATAGTATAAAGATAAATAGGATGGCAATTCGATCCGGAAATAACCATGGGTGAGTTGCAAAATAATACCAATTCCAATGTTTAAGGTTACGAGAACAAAAACAAGTCCGAAAAGGCTCAGGATTTTTGCCATCCAGCATACTGAATCTGGAACAGGGCTGCTATAAATGATGGAATGGATATTAACTGATTTTTCCCTGCAAATGCTTTCAGCGGCATAAAAAATAATTAAAATCAATCCGAATTTCATGGAGCGTATTTCTTCTATGATAATGCCGGTTGCCGGATAGCTATGAATGCCATAAGCGCCGCTAAACAGCCGATCTTTTAACGCTGTTCCGAACAAAAATACCCACAGCAAGAGCATCACCATAACGGGAATATTTTTAAACAGGAAGATCAGTTCCAATTTAAGCCGGGCAATGAAGGCCCTGAGATGATAAGCAATACCACTCGGTACAACTTTTAAAGTACGATAGGAAATTAAAGTGGGATATGCTATTTTATCCGCTTTAACCTTTAACTGTTGCTGTTGTGCTAACCTAAAATCAAACAAACGATAGCTTATCACTATGATCAGGCTTGTAAAACTGGTCCATAAGATCCTGTTGAGTAAAAATGTGCCTTCAAAAGGAAATAACTGGCAATTGCGTTGTGGAATAGTCCATGTCCTGGTTTCGCCAAAAAACGAAGCCAAAGCAAAAGGATCTAAAAGTACAGGCAAAATATCCGCACTGCCTGCCTTGTTTGCCGATGTAGCCAAAAATGGTGAATCGCCCAAGATAGAAGCGAGCATGTAAAAAATGTAAAGCAACACGCCAACCAAATAAATGGCCCTTACACTCTTGGTTTGGATGGCCGTACAAAATAAAATTCCTGCCGAAAACAGCACATTTGGCAAAGCAAAAATCAAAATAGGCTGCAGATAATAATACAGGTGAAATGTACCCAGCTGATTTTTATCAATAAAAAAAGAACCTATATAAATGCCCAGGGCTGCCAGTAACAATAAGCTAAAAACTGCAATGATTAAGCCCGATAACCTGATGCCAAAATAAGGTAGCTTTTTAATTGATGTGGTAAAAACAACGGCTTCCATTTTATGCATGCTATCTCTTAGCACCACGTTGGCACTAAATAGTGTGGCCGAAAAAATGGAGCATAAGGAGAGCAGTGCCATGATATTGGTGATGACATAAGGTGAATTTTTATGTACTTCGTCTGAGCCAAATCCACCCTTTACTGCGCAAAAATAGCCCAGCATCAAAAACAGAAGTGCTGCAACCTTAAAAGATATCTGCCCGAAATGATATTTCAGCTCAAATTTTAATAAATCTGCAATCGCCTCTTCACCTCCTTATTTAAATTGACTGCGCCAGATAAGGAAGAAAAATATACCTCTTCCAAACCCGGATAAACAGATTCGAAACCTGATGCCGGCAATTGATCTGCCAGTACAAACACATGAAACTTACCCAAAATGACCTTGGTAGATATTACGTTAAAAATGGATGAATAGTGGGGCAGATTGATCTTATCTATTGCCTTTCGCCAGATTTTTCCATTTAATTTTTCGGTTAGCTGCGAGGGTTTACCTTTTAAAATCAACCTGCCACTTGCCATAACGGCCATCTCAGCACAAAGGTCATTCACATCCTCTACAATATGGGTGGACAAGATTACTACACGGTTGGTGCCGATTTCACTCAAGAGGTCATGAAACCTGTTTCTCTCCTGAGGATCAAGCCCGGCAGTAGGCTCATCGACAATAATTAATTGCGGGTTACCCAACAAAGCCTGTGCAATTCCGAAACGCTGCCGCATACCACCAGAAAACGTACTGACGGATCTCTTCCTGGATTCAAATAAATTGGTCTGCTGCAGCAGTGAAGTCACCTGCTCCACTCGTTCACTCTTAGTTTGCACCCCTTTTAAGATCGCAAGATGATTCAGTAAATCTATAGCTGAAATATTTGGATAGACACCAAAATCCTGCGGCAGATACCCCAATTTGGTTCGCATCTCCTGGGGATTCCGCAATACATCGTTATCATCAAAATGGATCTGCCCGGTGTCTGGCAGTTGCAAGGTGGCAAGCGTACGCATCAGTGAAGATTTTCCGGCTCCATTAGGGCCTAATAAACCAAACATGCCGTTTGCAATATTTAGTGTAACATCATCAAGGGCTTTTACCCCGTTTTGATAAGATTTTGTAAGTTTCTGTATGTTAAGCCGCACCATATTAAGTAATTAAACAGCGGCAAATTAAGCTGGCAAACCACCAGAAAATAATTTATGTGATTAACGCACTCAAAATGATGATGAAAGCGCAGAACTGAGTTAAAATTCCTTTCGACATGAAAAACAGGCCTTTCATCATCTAAATTTCAGCATGGCTTAAAACTTTAATAACTTTAGAAATTAGTTTGACAAGGTATCAAAACAAATTTTTAACGCTTTTAAAAAAGATCCTTCGACAAGCTACCATTGACAGAATCCACTAGGTCGGTCGTCATCCGATAGCTATCGGATCCCGCGCATGCGGGAACCACGAAGTGCTCAGCGAAGCTAATCTTGATGCACGTTTTAAGATTCCCATCCGATAACCATCGGATCAAGTTGGGAATGACGATTTCTATATGGATATTACCTAAGTAAATTTTATCTGTCAATCATATTGATTTTTATATCATAATTATTCCTCAGGATGACAATTTTACTCCTATTATAGGTTATCAAAATGTTTAACACCAAGAATTTAAATTATAAATACCAGGATTTTTTCCTCAATATTGGCCTCTTGTTATGGATTGCCATATTTAATACGTACAACCTAACCAGCGAAATTTGGATAAACTATGCCAGCTGCATTTTGGCTCTAGGATTTTGTTTGCTTCCTGTACTTGTTTTTTCTTTTCTTAAAGCAACGCTAAGAAACCGCCTGAATCGAAACAGATACATTGCTTACTGGAGCACCTGCTTTCTTATCCTCCTTCCACTTTTTACAGGTATTTCAATTTACCTGCGAATTGCGAAGCTTGACCATACTGTTTTCATTTCAACAGCATTGTTAGCAACTTCCCTCGAAATGATATTGATCGTCAATCAGTATTACCAGAAAAAAGTGCTGCACATTAAATGGGTCAAAAAAATTGGCCTGGAGAATGCATTATTTGTCACCATTGTTTTACTTGCTTTAACCATCTCCATAATGGCGGTATCAAGTTTAAACAACCCGATTTACCAACGAAATGGTTTCCGTTTGGTAGGTTTCGAATTCAACGTTAAAGCACTCTGGCTTAATTTTGGAACATTTTTAGGTTTCTTTTCGCAATTTCTGATCATGTACTTATGCGGATACCTGCTTTTTCTGATCAATAGCCGGTTACTGGTATCCAAAATCCTCAAAGAAAAAGGACTGTTGATTTATCTGCTAACACTCTCTGCCACTATAGCGGTATTATATCCCCTATTGACCCAATTATTAATTTTACTCCCCATTAACACGGCTTTCGGTCGGAGCATATTCGTCACTAATCCATTCGAACCTGAAAATGCATTTGGTGCATTTGCCATTATGCTCATCAGTTTGCCTATAGTTTTGGCTTTGCAATGGGGCAAGCAAAACAATAAAATCCTTTATTTAGAGAAGGAAAAATCACAACATGAGCTTGATTTACTAAAACAACAACTAAATCCTCATTTTTTCTTTAATACGTTGAACAACCTTTATGCTTTGAGTTTGCAAAAATCGGATAAAACACCTGAAAGTATTTTACAATTATCAGAACTGATGCGCTACACCATCTATAAAGGGCAGGAAAAATCGGTCAAGCTTTCCCAGGAAGTTGATTATATAAATGATTACATTCAATTACAACAAATCCGTCTGCAAAAGAACTTACATTTTGAATTTGATAAACAGGTTACAGATGATGGGATCGGGATAGCTCCTCTCCTGCTAATTGTATTTGTAGAGAATGCATTTAAACATGGTATTGAACCTGCTGAAGGCGAAGCTTCTTTAAAACTATCACTAACTGCTAACCATACGGTTCTCATTTTCTCCTGCGAAAATTCCTTTGATCCAGAAGAAACCAACAGTTATAAGGGAATCGGGATTGATAATTTAAGAAAGAGACTCGAATTACTTTATCCTGATCGCTACAAATTGCATATCACCTCCATTCATAATATCTTTAAGGCAGAACTTAAACTCCGGTTAATATGAGCTTGCGTTGTTTAATAATAGATGATGAACCGCTTGCACATGGTGTAATTAAGGAGTATGCAAAAGACATTCCTTTTATTAACATTATTGGCGATTGTTACCGTGCTACAGCAGCACTGGATTTTTTAAGGGAACAACAGGTAGATCTCATTTTCTTGGATATCCGGATGCCAAAACTAAATGGTTTGGAATTTTTAAAAATCTTAACACATAAGCCGCTGGTAATTATAACCTCTGCATACGAGGAATATGCGCTGGCGGGTTTTGATCTGGCTGTTTGCGATTACCTTTTAAAGCCTTTCCGTCTCGACCGTTTTGTAAAAGCCGTTAACCGTGCGCTTGAATTGCATGATCTTAAAAAGCAAATAGCTACACCTAATGAAATTGAAAAAAAAGCGCCAAAAAACAATGGACAAATTTCTATTAAGGTTGACAAAAAGCATATCCTGATCAAAATAGACGAAATACAATATCTGGAAAGCCTGGGTAATTACGTTAAGGTGTGGAACGATCGCGTTTTTTTTCTTACCCCAAGAACGCTGGCCAGTTTTGAGGATCAATTGTCAACTGATTTTATTCGCATCCATAAGTCTTTTATCCTCAATAAAAAATATGTCGACTATCTGGAAGGCAATACCATTGTGCTCAAAAATGCGCAAAATATTCCTGTAGGTAAAAATTATAGGGGCATAATTAAACGATTACTTGATATAGAGACTTAAACCAGATTTAAAAATTTATATTTAAGGCCAAACCATATTTACATGCCACATTTCTTTCCCGCGCAATACTCCACTTTATCAGCCGCTGCTTTAAGAGATTATTTAATTGAAAATTATCAGTTAGACCAGTCTACAACCTGCCGTTTACTGATCAGAAATGTAAGTGACACCTATGTTCTGGAAAATCTGAACCATAAATACGTCTTCAAAATTTACCGCGATGCACACCGTAAACGCCATGAAATTGAAGCTGAAGTTGAATTGCTTAACATTTTGCACGCAAATGGAAATTCAGTTTCTTATCCAATCAAGGACCTGGAAGGCAAACAAATCCAACAGTTTAATGCGATTGAGGGATTTAGAAATGGCGTATTGTTTACATTTGCCGAGGGTAGCGTAATTTTAGACCTTGAGGATCTGCATCTGATCCAGTTGGGGCATGATATGGCTAAATTGCACCAAAGCACCTCATCAATAAAACTAAGCAATACACGACCGATCTTCAATTTCGAAACTACCTTATTCGAACCCTTAAAAAGTCTCGAACCACATTTTTCGGAAATGAAAGACGAATATGCATACTTACGGAACATTGCAAAAAAGGTAATTCTAAAGTTTGAAGAATTCGACACCGCTGCATTCAGTTATGGCTACTGCCATTATGATTTCTTTCCTAAAAATTTCCATTTCAACGCGCAGGGAAAAATTACCTTTTTCGACTTTGATTTTGCGGGAGAAGGTTACCTGGTTAACGATTTGATGTCGTTCCTTAACCATTATTTCTTTCACCAACAGAGCAACTCAATCTCAAGAGAACAGGCTGAGAAGGATTTCGCTACATTTTTAGCGGCTTATCAAGAATTGAGGCCCTTAACTGATGACGAACGAAAAGCTATTCCGTATTTGGGCATTACCTTTCACATTTTCTTTTTAAAATTCTTTTATGATCATTACGATGATTGGTCTAATATTTTTTTAACCCCCAGATATACGAAACACCGCGTAGCGCTGATCAAAAAATGGGAAGAAATGTATTGTAACTTTTAGGCAATGCGGTCTTAAATCTCGACATGCTTTTTTATCTTGTATAGCAATTCAAAAAACAATAAGATGGACCAGAAAATAATTAACCTTTACGATGAGTATACACACAGTCAGCTAAGCAGAAAAGATTTTATAAGAAAGCTGTCCACTCTGGCCGGCAGTACAGCTTTAGCCATGACTATCCTCCCTATGCTGGAGAATAATTATGCCGCTGCAGCAGAATTTAACAGTGATGACATTAAAGTAGAGAATATTACTTACACTGGGGTTGAAAGTGAAATGAAAGCAGTTTTGGCTAAACCGAAGGGTAAAAAGAATTTGGGCTGTGTATTGGTTATTCATGAAAACAGAGGCTTAAATCCACATATTATTGATGTAACCAAACGTATTGCCGCCGAAGGTTTTCTGGCTTTGGGCGTTGATGCCCTTTCACCATTTGGCGGAACACCGGCAGATGAAGATAAAGGACGCGAGCTGATTGGTAAATTGGATCCTGAAAAAAACCTGCAGAACTATTTAAGGGGGCTCGACTATTTACGCAAGAGAAAAGATGGCAATGGAAAAGTAGGCTGTGTGGGCTTTTGCTGGGGCGGCGGAATGGCCAATAAATTAGCAATTAATGATCCTAAACTGCAAGCCGCCGTCGCTTATTATGGCGCGCAGGCCAATGCGGCTGATGTTCCTAAAATTAAAGCAAGTTTAATGCTACATTACGCTGGTTTGGATGAGAGAATAAATGCCGGAATCCCAGCTTATGAACTGGCTTTAAAAGACAATAAAATTAATTATAAAATTTATATCTATGATGGCGTAAATCATGCTTTCAATAACAATACTTCACCTACCAGATATAACGAAGCCGCAGCAAAACTGGCCTGGAGCAGAACCATTGACCTGTTTAAACATAAATTGGCGGTATTGACGAGGTAAGTTAATCACCATTAGTTCCATCGTTTCGAGCGGAGCGCAGCGAAATCGAGGAATCTTTTAACGTTACTTTTAAATCAGGAAGATTTCTCCATTTCGCTACCAATGAAACCTGTGGAACAAGCAAGCATACCATTAGCAAATAAAAAACAAATGCTTAAATTGGTAAGCTTCTGTCGAAATCACGATTTTTCTAATAATTTCACCCATTAAATAATCCGTCATTTCGAGCGAAGTGCAACGAAGTCGAGAAATCTTTTAAAGTTGAAATAAATAAAACTCAAAGATTGCTCCATTACTATTAAAATAAAAAACTTTCCTCTTAAATTCATGGGTATGGAACGTGGCGGATGCATCTATATCATGACCAATTATCTAAGAACAACGTTGTACATTGGTGTTACATCAGACCTAAGAAGCCGTATTTACGAGCATCAGTATAAAATTTACCCTAAATCATTTACTGCAAAATACAACCTGAGTATTTGTGTCTATTATGAGGTTTATACCTCTATTGAAGAAGCTATTGATCGTGAAAAGCAATTAAAAAAGTGGAATAGAGCGAAAAAAGACACTTTAATTGACAAATTTAATAAAAGCTGGGATGACTTAACAGCTATCATAAATGAGTGGGAAGATTGAGAATTTCCTAAGATTTGCAAGTATTTGATGCAAAATCCATATCCAGAGTAGAGGTTAAAAGATTTCTCCGTTCCGCTACCGATGAAAAATCGGTAAGCTTCAGTCGAAATGACGCTTCATATATCCGTCATTTCGAGCGAAGTGCAACGAAGTCGAGAAATCTTTTAAAGTTGCAATAAATAAAACTCAAAGATTGCTCCATTACTGTTGAAATAAAAAACTTTCTTCTTAAATTCATGGGTATGGAACGTGGCGGATGCATCTATATCATGACCAATTATCAAAGAACAACATTGTACATTGGTGTAACGTCCGATCTCAGAAGCCGTATTTATGAGCACAGGGAAAAAGTATATCCTAAATCATTTACGGCAAAGTACGATCTGACTATCTGTGTTTACTATGAAATTTATTCTACGATAGAAGAAGCCATTGATCGGGAAAAGCAATTAAAAAAGTGGAATAGAGAGAAAAAAGATGCGCTGATTAGCAACTTTAATAAAGATTGGAATGATTTAACGAAAGTTATAAGTGAGTGGAATGAATAATGATTATTAGTGATTTTATTTTTCTTGATAGATCTCTCCGTTTCGCTATGCTTCAGTCGAGATGACGCCACATATTCATTATTTTATCACAGCAAAACTTGGTGTTGCAGAGAACCCAAAGGACTAGCGAAGCGAAATTTTCTAAAAATATGACGAAACTAAGTTCAAAGATTTCTCTATTTCTTTACCAATGCAACCTGTGGAACAAGAAGTAAACCATTAGCAAACAAAAAACCAATACTTAAATTGGTAAGCTTCAGTCGAAAGCACGATTGCTCAGACCTTAAAACAAATCTGTTTTTAACATTGTCTTCAAAATATTCGATTGAACATCAAAGTTATTAAGATGGTTGAGAAAACTGATATCCGATATTTTACCATAACTATCTTCCAATAATTGAACGACTTCATTCGGAATGGCGGTTTTTAAAACCGCAGCATTGCTTTTCAACTTATCATTTTTATACTGTAGTTCCTGTACAATCCGCTCACGCTCTGAAAGGTTGTTCGTCATGTCCAGGTCTTTCAGAATGGTCAAATCGCAAAACAGGAACAGGTTTCTACTGGGAAAAAACAGATAATAATAATCTTCATCTAAAAATTTATAAATTTCGATCACCAGCTCACCGGATTTTAAACCAATATAAAATTCAGTCCTGAAATCATTCTTGCACAACTTGCCCATCAATTTTTTTTCGATGGTTGCATACACATTGGTGTATACCTGCTTGTTCTGAAAATCAATCAGTTTTGAAAATTGATCTGTAGTGAGATCAAAATAAAAATCGTTGGCGTATTTGGAACTAAAAACGTTGATGTTTTTTGAAAATGGAAAATCTGAACTCAACTCAGACAATACGCTGAATAGCTTCCGAAGCGATAAGTTAATTTTAAGCGACTGCTTCTGCTTATCCTGCTGGAAACTTTTCTGATCAACGAGTGTTCCCGACATTCGATCGACCAGTTCTTCATTCAGGTGAATTTCATCATAGATGAGCGATACATTTTTCTCATTGCTCTTTTTAATCTTCCTGAGCAGTTCGATTACACTATCGGTAAATTGAAGATGGAAAAGATCTAATTTTTCGATCTCCAGTTCTTCGTTATTGGCAAAAAGCTGATGAATAACCTGGCTCCGCAGGTAAATTTTATAAATCACCTCATCATCAAAAAACACAGAGAGCAACTGTAAACGGTTGATCTCTGCGCTTGATTTTTTGAGAATATTTAAACGGTATTCATCCATATTTTAATTAATTCACCCTCGTTACGTTCTTTTTCAACTCTGCTTCCAAAGTTTTAAGTTCGCCATCCAGTACTCTTCTGCTCTGTGCACCTGCTTCATGAATCTGTTTCACTTCATTAAGCGTTTCAATCAGCGATGAAGTGGTTCGTTTTAGAGTTTCCAAAGATACTACTGTTTTTTCATTCTCCTTGGCTACATCAATGCTGTTCTGTTTCAGCATCTCTGCATTTTTCTGTAAAATGGTATTGGTGGTATCCGAAATTTTCTTCTGCATCTCTACATTGGCTTTTTGCCTTTGCAAAGCAACCGCAATGGTCAATTGATTTTTCCATACCGGAATGGTGGTAGACACAATCGACTGTGCCTTTTCTGCAATTGAGGTATTATTGTTCTGCACCACGCGGATCTGCGCTAAAGATTGCAACATAATGAAACGCACAATCTTCATATCGGCCAGCCTTTTATCCAAACGACTGATGAAATCCCTTAAATCAGCAATTTCATAATCCTGGTAATCAGCCGGGCGACCTTCCATTTCGGCCAATTTAATACTCAGCTCGTTGTACTTTAACTGTCCGGCAATAATCAGTTCTTCCATCTGGTGGATGTAGCCAACATTACTATCAAACATGGTTTGCAGCGAACTGTTATCTTTAATTGAATTTAACCTTCCAGCCTTGATTTTGTTGGTAATTTTATCGATATTATTCACCACCACATCATATTTCTGGAAAAGCTTTTTCACATCAACCACCAAATTTTTCAGGAATGGAATTTTAGAGATAAAACCCTTAAAGCCGCTCTGTTCAAGTTCAGATACATCGATGTAATTAAGTTCGGTTAGCAGCTCGTTAATTAAACCGCCAACTTCACCACTGTTATAGGTACGTACAGATGATAAAAAATCGTTACTGTATTTCTCCATGGAGTTTTGAGCATCGCTTCCATAATTCAGAATCGAATTTACATCCGATGGTTCTAACGATTTGCCAATCTCCTTATATTTAGCTGTTTCTTCAGCTGTTATTTTTTCGAGGTTAACATTTCCGTCCTTATCCAGTTTAACCGGTGTAAGGTCTTGATTAACGTTTGGGTTGGTTTCCATAGTTTGATTTATAACCAGCTTTACAGCTTATAAATAGTTTTGAGTTACGGTTCTAACGGTATCTTCCAGTTTTCTATCTTTAGTTGGTTCGCCAATGGCATTAA
This sequence comes from Pedobacter sp. BG31, assembly GCF_042464845.1. Lineage (NCBI taxonomy): Bacteria > Pseudomonadati > Bacteroidota > Sphingobacteriia > Sphingobacteriales > Sphingobacteriaceae > Pedobacter > Pedobacter sp. BG31. The sequence continues at coordinate 67,558 of NZ_JBHNZK010000015.1, read as the reverse complement.
ATTTCCACTCGCCGTTCTTCTTGTAAAAAACACCCATTACCATTGATACGTGACCTGCAAAATTGGCGCCGTTAGCAATGTCGAACTTGGCAAAAACCTCGTTAACACGTTTGGTAGTACCTTCATAAATGCGGATGGAAGCAAAAGGGATCGTGCCAAAATCATGACCTCTAAAGCTGTTCAATACAAAAGCAACATAATTTACATTGGCATCCAATTGTGAAAAATCAATGTTGATAATTTCGTTATCCAAACCGTCATCGCCACCCATATCGCCAGTTAAATCATCGCCGCTATGCTTTACCGAGCCGTTTTTAGATTTGAGGTTGCCAAAGTAAACCACCTCTAAAAGCTGTTTGTTTTCGTTATATAAAGCACAGCTTGCGTCTAAATCTACCGCCTCTTTTGACGATCCAAAGCCAAATAAGCCTTTCTTTTCAATTGCACCCCAGTTTATTCCAACACAAGCTTGTTGAAGTGTGCTGCCATTGCTTTTTTCCAGACTGATGCGTTGTCCTTTTTGAAGATTGATTGCCATAATATTATTGATATTTGTTTAGATAATCCTGTAAACCACCTTTCATGCCTACGCCAACAGCCTCGAACTTCCATTTGCCCTCACGTTTGTAAATCCTTCCGAATTCTACCGCAGTTTCAATGGAGAAATCTTCCTCCAATTCATATTTCAAAATCACTTCATTGGTTACGGCATCAAAAATGCGGATGAAAGAATTTCTAACCTGACCAAAATTCTGTCTTCTGTTATCTGCCTCATGCATGGTTACCACAATGCAGATCTCATTTACTTTTGAATCAATTTTGGTTAGATCGATTTTGATCTGCTCGTCATCACCATCACCATCACCTGTTAAATTATCACCGGTATGTTCTACTGCTCCGTCTGGTGAAACCAAATTGTTGTAAAACACAAAATTTTCATCAGAAATTAATTTTTTCTGATCGTTTAATATAAAAATTGAAGCATCCAAATCGAATGCAGAACCTGTTGAAGAGCTGTTGGTATCCCAACCTAAACCTATTGTAAATTTAGGTGCATCGATATTTTCACGCTGCCCCTTTTGCAAATTAATAGCCATATTTTAAATTAATTTATAGTTGTTGTTTTTGATATAGTCTTTTATAAGATGTAAATTCTTTGAATAAGCTTCTATTGTATGGTAGTTATTTCCCAGCGAGAGATCGTAAAGCTGGTTGATAAAATCAATACTCCTGCGTTCTAAAAAGATGGTAAAGCTACTTGAAGTCGTGTTTAAAATGTATTTTACAATACGGGTATTGAACCTGAAATTGCCACCATCAATAATATCTTCCAGATCGAAAATAGATTTGACCTGATGGTAATTGAGGAAGTTTTCTACATTGGGATGGATGTTTTTATTCACCAGTTCGGCAAAATAAAGCATGTGCATTTCATTTTTTAAGCCATACTCTTTTGCCATCTTTAAAATCATCCGTTCATGGCTCCCGGTAATCCGGATATCATCCAGAAATAAAAGTGTTTTACCGGTAAGAAAATCTTTATCAATATGAAATGAATCGTTACCGATTAGCGACAGCCTTTCTTCAGCACTCAATTCGCCATAATCTTCTTTATAGGTAATGGTTCTATGCACCTTAGTTTCCTGTACCGCTAAACCGCCATTTTCGACCAGCCAACGGTTAAGCTGACAAACGAAATGGTTTTTCATGGCAAAAGTTGCCGTTGGGATAAAGCTGTAAGGACTGGAAATAACCACAATTTGGCCGGTAATCAAATTATCAGCCAGGTAATACCTGATAAAACCATCGGCAAGGTCTTTTCCAAAAGATCTGGCTACCAGATCATCGCCAAATTTAAAGCGGCTGTAATCATCGGCGCTAAAACCGAAATCGACTGTATTGTCTATTTTATGAAGAGAGAAATTATACGGTATCATAGAGTAGGTTTAAGATAGATAATTTGTTAGAATTGATGAGCATACTGTTAATCCCTATGGCTTCTGCACCACGGATATCGGCATGGGGATTATCCCCCACGTGGATAACATCTGTTAACAGTAATTCAGGGTGTTTTGTTCTGTCGATACGATCTAACATCAGCTGAAAAAAGCCTGCATTGGGTTTAGACATGCGCACTTCATCAGAATAAAGCTGAAAATCGATATACTGACCTATGCCCAGATGATTAATGACTTTTTTTAAGGTTTTACCTTTAATAAAACCGGTATTACTTAATATATTGGTGGAGCTGTTTCCTGAATCTTTAATTTTTGCCAATACCCTCAAACAGTCATCACAGTAAAGTTGGGGCATGTGGTTAAATACAATCTGCTCCATATCCTCATCAAGCAACTTAAGGTCTACATCGTTAAAGTTGAAATCGTAATCATTAATCATACTGATGATCATTAAATACATTTCATCAGCATCCACATTTTTGCCTGCTTTTTCATTAATGGCATTTACCATCAAATCTACCTGACGGAAAGTGGTGGCAATTTCATCAATGCTTTTATGCTTGCTGTTAAAATTCCTGAAAAAATACTGTACCCGTTCCTGTTTATAAGTTGGATTCGACTTAATCAACGTTAACCAAAGATCGAATGAGTAGTGTTTGTAAAAAGCCATTGCACCCTATTTCCTAATCTGTTTAATAAATTCTAATATTACAAATTTGATTGTATAATCAGAAGCGGCTGATTGTAAGATTTATGACAGATAAGTCATATAAATTACGACTTATCCAATACTTCTTCAGCATCTTCCGAAATAACGATATCGCTTTTATGTTTCTTGGGATAATTGAACAAAAGAGAAGTTAATACCGGTATGATGAAAATGGCAACAGTGAAAACAGACACAAAGAGATCAGTTTTTTCTCCTTCAATGGCATGAGAAATAGGCGATTGAGGATAAAAATGGGTAAATAATGACGAGGTAAGCTTAACGCCCAGAACACCAATTACAATAAAGGCCACCGTTTCTAAAAAGGTAAATTTTTCCATCAGTTTCACAAAAGCCTGTGCCACAAAACGCATGGCCAAAATACCGATGAAAACGCCTATATAAATTAACCAGATATGATCAGTAAAAGCCACTGCGGCAAAAACATTATCGATGGAGAAAGCCAAATCCATTACCTCTACCAAAGCAACGGTAGCCCAAAAAGTCCCCACTAAGCCAACAGTAGATTTATAAATCCAGCTTTTGCTTTTATCTACTTCCTCTTCTTCCTCATTCTTTTTACTGTTCTTTTTCCTAAAATAATCGAAAGCAAGATATAATAAGTATAAACCGCCAAGTGGTTTTAACCACCAGATTTTAACTAACCACGCTGCCAGGAATAAACAGATGCCCCTGAAAACGTAAGCACCGATAATGCCATATTTGAGTGCTTTCTCTCTTTGCGATTTAGGCAGATCCATTACCATGGTTGCCAAAACAGCGGCATTATCAACTGATAATAAACTTTCGATTACAATTAAATTCAAAATAATTAATAATCCGGCTTGAATGTCATCACCTAAAATTGTGTGCAGAAAATCCATTGAGCGATTGTGTGTATGTTTTAAATTAAAGTTTTAGTTAACAGCAAAGAAACAAAATTTTATCATTTCCGCTACTTACCTCATTGTTTTTATTGTTAGAATGACAGTTATTAGAATTGTTACATATCTGAAAGCCAAATATCAATTGACAGTATCTAACTGATAGATAACGCCATTATTACCAGCTAACAAAACTGCTTTACCTCTTTTTGCCTTTTGAACAGCATTAAAACTTTTATCAGAGATGTGTTTCCAGTGCTGACCACTATCGGTAGAAATATCGGTTCCCGAAGTACCCGTAGCAATTAAAGTCTTCGCGTTGATATAGGTAACACCTGATCGGAAACCTAAAACCGGTGCGGCGGGCTTTTGCCAGGTTTTGCCTCCATCTTTGGTTAAAAGCACATTATTCGAATTTTCTTTGTCCTTTAAATAGTCACCGCCAACGGCTATACCTGTTCTAGTGTTAAAAAAATCAATTGAAAAAGGGCCTGTACTTTCCGCTCCCTGTAAAATCGGACATTTAAATACTTGCCAGCTTTCTCCATAATCAGCAGAAAAATAAATGTTAGAAACTTTGCCACCTGTTGCAATCCATGTTTTACCGCCCGGCAACGTTTTAATAGTGGTACCACTGGCGGCAAAACTGGCTTCTCCTTTAGCCAGGCTAGTTTGTACGTTTGTTGAAATGTTCTGCCAGCTTTTACCAGCATCAACGGTTTTAAGCAATTGAAGTTTATCATTTATGGGGTCGCCGAAAATAATTCCTTTACTTTTATCCCAAAAACTTAAGCCATCCAGAAATATAGCAGAATCTACATTTTTATAGTTTTCCGTCCAGGTTTCGCCTCCGTCAACAGTTTTCAGGATATAAGCCGGAGAGGCAATCCCCACAATAACGGCCTGTTGATCATCGAAGGCTTCAATATCCCTGAAATCGATTTTCTCGTAACCTTTCGGTTTTACCCATTTCCAGGTGATCCCGCCATCAGTAGTTTTACCAACCGCGCCGTTACTTCCGCTTACCCATGCAACCCGGTCTGATACGACACTTAATCCGCGTAAACTGGTTTTGGCATGTTCATTTAAAGGCTTTAAAGAATACGATTGCGCAGCGCAAAAAAAAGGTGCCAATAAAAGGCACCATAAAATCTTCTTCATTGATAACTTATTTTACCCGTCTAAAAGTTTCCGATCGTCCTAAAAGTGAAATACCTACATATCCGCGGATGTTTAGCACATCAGCACTTTTCAGACTCATATTACAGCTATAGGTTTTACCGCTCTTCGGATCATAAATGGTTCCACCAGTCCACTTGCCATCATCATACACAAAATCCTTTAATATTTCCAGGTTGAGCAAAGCGCGTTTCTGCAGGTTCTCACTAGGGTTTTTGGCATCCAGTTTAGGCTTACCATTTAGGTTTGGCTCTTTCATCCAGGCCAGTTTCCCATAGTATTTATCGCCTTTTTTATAGATTTCTATTTGTCCTTCGCCTGATGGATTAAGCCATTTGCCAACAATTGCATCTTTGTTCTGCGCAATAGCAGAAAATGATATGGCTACAAAGAGTAGCACTAAAAATGGGAACTTTCTCATATTTTTTATTTCTAGTTAGTTTTTAAATATAATCATTACACCTTATATCGAAACACTAAATAAAGAGAAAAAGTATAAGAATTTCCAAAAACCCTAAAAATTATTTTGAAACGATGTGCAGATACCTGGCGCGATAAGCATAAAAGAGGAATAAATTTAATAAAAGCATTGCGCTGACCATAGGTAAATCTTTCGGACCTAAAAAAGCATGATACAGGAAAATGTTCAGTGTAACCGGAAAAATGATCACTGCTGCCAATGGAGCGGTGCGGTTAATCAGCAATAATATTCCACTTATTAACTCTGTAGCTTTAATTAAGGGCATTAAATAAACAGATGCCATTACTCCTGACATAAATGTGGTTTGAGCCGCCGACATTGCCGGCATCTCTTTAGGCATTAAATTAAAGAAAAAGCTTACAGAAGCAAAAAGATACATGGCGGCCAGGAGCACGCGCACAACAATTACTGCTATTTTCATATGGTTTAATTTTTGGTTTTATATTTAAAAATAATAAAATTTATTGGTTCTTTTTTGGTTAATGGTTTAGTGGTTTAAGTGGTCAATCAAATGTAACGCTAAGCTTATTAATCGTTAGTTGATACCAAATTAGTAAACTTATTAAGATCGTGGATCTAACGACCATTAGTTCAATAATTTATCGGTAGATTGCCCGTTGGCCTTTGTCCTATCGACAATATTAGACTAAGGACTCAGGACTACAGACTTTGTACTGCCTACCTACTTATAATCATAGTTCACCATCCACTGAATGCCGAATTTATCCGTAGTCATACCGAAAAGTGCATTCCAAAAAGTTTTTTCTAATGCCATGGTTACTGTCCCACCTGCTGAGAGGCTGTCAAATAAGCGTTTGGCTTCGTCTTCGCTGGTGGTGTCAACTGAAAGTGAGATACCCGTGCCAAACGTTGCAGGCGGCATCGGATTGGTTATATCAGTACCCATTAAAATGTTGCCGCCAACGGGCAAAGCAATGTGCATCAATTTTTCCTGATCGCTCACAGACATGCCTTCGCAGCCTGGCGAATCTTTATACCGTTGCACTGCCAAAAATTCTCCGCCAAATACTGATTTGTAAAAATTGAATGCTTCTTCGGTGTTCCCGTTAAAATTTAAGTACATGTTGAGTGTTGCCATTTTTTTTGTTGTTTTAATCCTTTTAGGTTTTGTAATAATTTGTTTGCTGTTATGTTCTTGTGACGAACGGTCGTTATCCTGAACTTGTTTCAGGATCTATTTAGTCAATATACTGAAATAAGTTCAGCAAGACGTTACAAGTAAATCCTCGTCAATTTTATATCCATCCATTGTACCCAGTTTTTACCATCAAATTGCTCCCACGTGCCTTCGATGGTGTTGGTTTTAAAATTTCCTTTAAATCTTTCGCTATCAGCAAATATTAAAATGATATCATCGTAAATTTTAAGGGTAGATATTGAAATACATCCCTCATTATCGAAAGATTGTGAGCGGAACACCTCTTCCATATCATCGTAATGTGTAATTTCAAGCGATCGGATCGTTTTATCACCGCGCATAAGATCAACCTGATGTTTTAAGAAAAACCCACCATCAACCCACTCGTAAGTATCTGTTCCGGTAACTATATCACCCAGCATCGTTAAACCTTCTGTTTTCCATTTACCGATGTATGGATTGAGTAAATCAAGCCTCTTGTTCCTCATAAATTTAGTTAAAATCAATTGCTTTCTAAGCTATTGTAGATATTCCTTAATTGGTAAATATGCCGCTGCGTATGATAAACCACAAAATAAACAGCCTCCAAACGGGTAAGAAAACCATAACCAGGCAGTTTATAAGCGCTACAGGTTTTGGTTAAATCCAGGTTGCCTGCCGCCTCTGAGATCCCCACCCTGATCAGCTTTAAATTCCCCAATAATTCAGATGGATTGTAGGCTTTGTGTTCAGGGTAAATTTCTTCAGGTGAATTGTATTTTACGTTAAAATTTAAAAAATCTTTTTTAATGGTTTCCACCAATAAATCAGCTGGCTTATCTGTCTCCATAAAAGGACCATTAATCACCTCTAGAAAGCCCGCATTCGACAACACCAGGTGCTCAGCCAGTTGCCCTGCGGTCCAGCTGCCGTTAAAAGGCACGTTATTTAATAACGAGGCATCAAATTTTGAGAGCTCATTTTCCAACGCCAATAAGGTTTCATTGGCTTCGTTAATTACTTTTTCCATAATTTATCTATAATTCATTCCCGGATAGCCCAATAATCTACGCCACAAGGCAATTTGACCGATACAGTTTGCATCCCGATAGGTGTTGAAACTGATCATTTCGAAAAGGGTAATTTCCATCCCCGGCATGCTGAGTTTCTCTTCAAGCTTTTCATCCGTAGCCCGGATTAAGGCTTCCTGCAACTTTGGAGAAATTTCTTCCCAGTCTTTTATAAAAGCGGCAAGCGGCGGATAAATCGCATCATCAATAATCCCCTTATTATGAGCAAAAAGTTCATCTGTGACAGATGGCAGATCAATCCCAAACAACTTAGCCAGGAAATACCTTCCCTGCACCATACTACCGGTAATCCAGGCAATGTGGTTGGCTTTGGTATCCAATCTTTTTTGCGCATCTTTTTGGTCTATGCCATCTAAAGCCTTCAATAAAAAATCTGTCTGCATTTCGTACAGTACAACTAAGCCGTACATCCTGCCACTGGTTGGTTTAAGTTTCATATCATTTTATCAGGTGTTTAGTATAAGAATAAAGTTATGGCTAAATATTGATGCCTACCCGTGCCGTAAAAGTCAATCTTGAGGGGCATTTCAGACAATTTTCATATATTTACGATACCTAAAATTTTTAACCAAATGATAAATGTAGGTGTTTTAATGCCGCAAAATTTCAGATTATTAAGCCTCGCGGCAATTCTGGATGTATTTGATACGGTAAATGGTTTTTACGCAAAAGATGGACTTGAAGTTCCATTTATCATGAGTTTAATTACCATTGATGATAAAAATTATAATTTTAGCGCACATCCCTGCATATCCCTACAAAATGCCGGGCAATTTGAACTGATTTTGGTTCCATCATTTGCAAGCCTTGATATAAAAGACTGCATTGGCGCAAATAGCGGCTTTATTCCATGGCTAAATAAACAGCATGCGGAAGGAGCCGAAATTGCTACCTTTTGTACTGGTGCATTTTTAGTCGCTGCATCAGGACTGTTGGATGGTAGAGCCGCAACCACACATGTTGATGCATGTTCTGCTTTTTCTACAGCATTCCCGCTGGTGCATTTGAAGGCTGATAAAACGGTAACACAAGATGGCAGGTTATTTACAAGCGGCGGCGCTACCTCAACCTTTCATTTGTTGTTACATCTTTTACAGCTCCATTGCGGAAAAGATATGGCTATTAAGGTGGCTAAAATTTTCGCCATTGACATGGATCGCGTAACCCAGTCTTATTTTAGTACCTTTCAGCCTATCCGCCACCATAATGATGATATTGTTGCTTCTGCTCAGGAGAAAATCGAAAATAATTATCAGGATTTAGCTACGATTGAAGAGATGATTAAAGATATTCCTTCGAGCAGAAGAAATATTGTACGCCGGTTTAAGCAGGTAACCGGGATGACTCCTATTGAGTATCTTCAGCAAACGCGGATCGAAGCCGCCAAAAAATTATTGGAGCAAACTGCACAGCAGATGACAGAAGTGATTTACAACTCAGGATACAATGATCCCAAAGCATTCAGAAAAGTATTCAGAAAATCGGTAGGAATGACACCAACACAATATCGCGATAAATTCCAGCCTAAATAAGCGCGATAACTAACAATAATCAAAATATAAATAAACTAATAAAATAGTTTTCAACATAAAAAATCTATTATGTTGAAAATTAAAACAAAATAAATTCAGCATAACACCATATTAAGGATAACTTAACGTTAGAATTACACTAACCAAATAATACATGTTATGACCACATTTCTTTTAATTACGGCAGCATTTTATATTCTTTCTTTTGGATTGATGTTGTACTGCTATTTCTCCGCTGAGCAGATCCCCAGCGACGATGAAAAATTTTAACTAGCTTTTCCCGTCATCAAAATTAACGTCTCCATATTTTAAGCTATAAAATACCACTCCGTTTTAAGCAATAAACTGTAATATGCAGTTGCCTGGATGTCAATCAAAGGCAAAAGTTTATTTCCGTATTGAGTGATATGATTTCGTGATATTGTTCATGTTTTAATAGTTCCGAATAGGATTTAAAATTAAAAACAGAACTTTGAACAGGTGTTATTGCTTAGAAAAAGCCTGCTGGTATTTTAATGGGGTTTTACCCGTTATTTCCCTGAAATATTTGTGAAAACTGGTAAAATTGTAAAACCCGCAATCGTAACAGATCTCTTTCACTGTTAAGTTGTTTTCAATCAATAATTTACAGGCCTGCCCCACCCTGATTTCATTCAGAAACTGCGTGTAGGTTTTTCTGCTTTTGGTTTTAAAGAATTTACAGAACGAATTGGGACTGATTTTAGCTACTGCAGCAATTTCCTTTAGTTCGATCTTATTCTTGTAATTGCTGATGGTATAATTGTAAATAGATTGGATCCGGTCTTTTTCGTTCTCCAAAAAGTTGGGCTTAAAGCCCAGCGAAACCAATGTGTTTCTTTCTCCGCAATGGGCTATTTCTGTTAATACTTCGAGTATTCTGATAATCCGCATGGTGCCTTTTGCTTCGATAATCTGTGGCATTAAATGAGCGATTTTTTCTTTCGAAACTCCTTCCAGCTGAATGCCCTGCGTTGATTGTATCAAAATCTTTTTAATTTCCTGGTTTTCGGGAAGATCCAAAAAATCTCTTCCTAAAAAATCTTCTTTAAAATGGATTACATAAACGTCAACCGGTTCGCAAACATTTTCATCAAAAAACTCCGGGTCAAAACGCCAGTAATGCGGCAGGTTGCTCCCGAGTAAAACCACATCCCCCTCCTTAAAATTTTTGATGCTATCGCCAATAAACTGCGTACCTCTTCCTTTTTTAATGTAAATCAATTCCAGCGCTGAATGGTAATGCCAGCGGTTGTTTACATCAGGCATAACATCTCTCCGGGCGCTAAAAGAATCCACAGAATTGGTAGATACATTAAGTAAATGCGGTTTCATAAAAATCTTAAAAAATCAATCTAATATGCAAAATAAATTCGCAATGTAAAAAATCAAGCTAATATCATTTAATAATTAGATGATAAAGTTAAATTTTTATTAACGCTGAAGGGCTTAATTTGTATAACTGCAACTCACCCGAAACATCTTATGAAAATTGGATTATTTATTTCCTGTTATAGAGACCAATTGCTTCCCAAAGTTGCCGTTGCCACATCAAAGTGGGTGGAAAGGCAGGACTTAGTTTCACCGTATCTACCTAAGATTGGGACTTGATAATCAAAATTTTCAGCGGTTTAAACTATTATTATTTTAATTTTAGCGCCAACCTGTTTAAATCCTTTATAACCAAATAAACATGAGCCAAAATCCATCCACAAACTTTAAAGTATCCAACCAACCAAAAAATGGAAAGGGATATCTATTTCCGTTAATTTTAGTTACCAGCTTGTTTTTCTTCTGGGGCTTTGTCCACAATCTCGATCCGATATTGATTCCACATCTACGCAAAGCGTTTCATCTGAATGTTTTCGAATCCACCCTGGTCGATTCATCTGTTTTTATTGCTTACTTTTTACTGGCACTGCCAGCAGGTTATGTTATGCGCAAATACGGCTATAAAAGCGGTATTATTTTAGGACTCGTTTTATTTGCCATTGGCTGTCTACTCTTTATACCTGCCGCCAATACCGCACAATATATCTTTTTCTTAGGCGCACTTTTTATTATCGCCTGCGGTTTAACATTTCTGGAAACGGCAGCAAATCCTTATGTTACTGTGCTCGGACCGCCTGAAACCGCTACACAACGCTTAAATTTCTCTCAATCCTTTAACGGGTTTGCAGCCTTTTTAGCCCCGGTACTTGGTGGTAAATTTATTTTCACGGAAGTAAAATATACTGACGCCCAACTGGCAAAAATGCTTCCTTTGGAAAAACAGGCTTATATGCTCGAAGAAGCATCGACCGTAAAAGCACCGTATTTAATTTTAGGCATCCTGATTATTGTTGTAGCAATCCTATTCATTTTTACAAAACTGCCCGATATAAAGGAAGAAGAAAACATCGAGAAAAAAACCACTTTCCGCCATGTATTAGGCCATAGCCATTTACGATGGGCAATTATTGGTCAGTTTTTCTATGTAGGCGCCCAGGTTTGCATATTAAGTTTATTCATCAGCTTCGTAACCTCATCAGCAAGTATAAGTCAGGACGAAGCAAAATGGTACGCTGGTGCAGCGGGTTTGGCTTTTATGATTGGCAGATTTGTAGGCACCGTTTTTATGAAGTTTGTAGCCCCAAATAAATTATTAATGCTGTATGCGTTGATCAGTGCAGTACTTACCCTTGTATCTATTCTGGGAAGCGGAATGATTACCGTTTACGCCTTAATCGGTGTTGCCTTTTTTATGTCGATCATGTTCCCGACCATATTCTCATTAGGCATAGCCGGGCTGGGTAAAGATACCAAACTGGGTTCCTCTTTAATTGTAATGTCTATTGTAGGCGGTGCATTCCTGCCTCCGGTTTTGGGCCTTATATCAGATGCTACCCACAACATCCAGTATGGCTACCTGGTACCTTTTGTATGCTTCCTTGTGGTCCTTTACTTTGGCTGGAAAGGATGGAAACCTGATCATATCGAAAAAGAAATAAGTTTAGAAGTATAAATTGACAATGAAAAAATCAGTCATCAAGATTAACAATGCGGATAACGTTTTAGTTGCGTTACAGGATTTGCCGGCAGGCACTGCAATATTGCATGATGGAAATACTTATGTTACTGTTGATGAAATCCCGGCCAAGCATAAATTTTTTATGCAGGATATGAAAACCGGTGATGAAGTAATGATGTATGGCGTTTTGGTTGGAAAAGTACAGTTTGATGTAAAAGCGGGCATGCGGATGAATGTTGATAACACCAAACACGCTGCAGAGCCATTTACGTATCGCCATACTCATTACAAATGGGAAGCCCCTGATGTGCTTAAATATGCCAACCGCAGCTTTAACGGTTATCACCGTAAAAATGGTGAAGTGGGCACTGCAAACTATTGGTTGTTTATTCCTACTGTTTTTTGTGAAAACAGAAACCTGGATATCATTAAGGAATCGCTTTACAGTGAATTGGGGTATGCTGTAGATGATAAATATAAATCTTATACCCATAAACTGGTTCAGGCTTTTGAAAAGGGAGAAGACATCAGTACCATTAGTTTTGAGCCTAAGGTAAATCAAACCAACCGGACTTTTAAAAATGTGGATGGCATTAAATTCCTCACGCATAATGGTGGCTGTGGCGGAACACGACAGGATGCGGATACGCTAAGCAAATTATTGGCCGCCTATGCTCATCACCCGAATGTAGCCGGAATAACCGTTTTAAGTTTAGGCTGCCAGCATTTGCAGATAGCAGATTTTAAACGCGATCTTTTTGCATTGGACCCTGATTTCGATAAACCGCTTTTAATTTTCGAGCAGCAAAAAGCACAAAGCGAAGAACAGTTGATCCAAAACGCCATTCGCAGTACGTTTGAAGGTTTAATGTTGATCAACAAACAAAAGCGCGAAGCAGCACCACTCAGCAAGCTGTGTGTGGGAGTGAAATGTGGTGGCAGTGATGGGTTTAGCGGTATTTCTGCAAATCCGGCAGTTGGTTATTGTGCCGATTTATTGGTAGCATTGGGGGCCAGGGTTTTATTGGCAGAGTTCCCCGAACTTTGTGGTGTAGAACAGGAAATGATCGATAGGTGTGTTGAACAGTCAATTGCCGAAAAATTTATCCGTTTAATGACGGAGTATGACGATCTGGCGCATAAAGTTGGATCTGGTTTTTACATGAATCCTTCTCCGGGCAATATTAAAGATGGTTTGATTACCGATGCCATTAAATCAGCAGGTGCTGCCCGTAAAGCTGGTTCCGCACCGATTGTTGATGTTTTAGATTATACCGAACCCGCAACTAAACCCGGCTTAAGTTTAGTATGTACGCCGGGAAATGATGTTGAAGCCACTACGGGTAAAGCCGCTGCAGGAGCAACCTTAATCTTATTTACCACAGGCTTAGGCACACCAACAGGAAACCCCGTTTGCCCGACCATTAAAGTCGCTACCAATTCCGTTCTGGCCAAACGTATGAGTGATCTTATTGATATCGATACCGGACCTGTAATTAACGGGGAAAAAACCATTAGCGAAATGGGCGAAGATATATTGGAATACTGTATTAAAGTTGCCGGTGGAGAGGAAATACCAAAAGCCGTACAGCTCAACCAGGATGACTTTATTCCATGGAAAAGAGGAGTTAGCTTATAATGAGAGGTGAAATGTCAGATGGAAGATGTGAGATGGAAGGTTTAATAAGAGAAACCATTCATTAACTCCCTAAGCTATCAATAGAGTAAAACGTAAGGGGGGAAATCTAAAACAACTAAATCCACCACTATCCCCTCTGCAAAAAACGCTATGCTCAATGATTAAATAATAAAAGAAAAAGATAACCGAATATGAATTTAAATTTAAACGACAAAATAATCCTGGTAAGTGGTGGGGCCAAAGGCATTGGTGGCGCAATTGTTAAGGCCCTGGCTATTGAACATGCTTTGCCGATCATTATTGGCCGCAATGAAAGCGATAATGTAAAACTGCTTCATGAAATCACAGATCTAGGCTTAAAAGCTGATTATTTCACGGCTGAACTCACACTGCCAGAACATTGTAAAAACATTATTGACGCAATATTAACCAGGTATGGCAGAATTGACGGCTTAGTAAACAATGCGGGCGTTAATGATGGTGTAGGCCTGGAGAGTGGTACATACGAAGGCTTTATCGAATCGCTTCATAAAAACGTGGTACATTATTATCTTTTGGCAAAATATGCCCTGCCAGCACTGAAGCAAAGTAAAGGTTCGATTTTAAATATCGGGAGTAAAACAGCAGAAACGGGGCAAGGTGGAACTTCTGGTTATGCAGCATCCAATGGTGCCAGAAATGCTTTAACACGCGAATGGGCCGTGGAATTACTACCCTTTAGTATCCGTGTAAATGCCATTATTGTTGCCGAAGCCTGGACGCCACTATACGAAAAATGGATTAATTCTTTTGAAGACCGAGATGCAAAACTTAAAAACATCACCGATAAAATCCCCTTCGAAAACCGGATGACCACTGTGGAGGAAATTGCAAATACTGCCATATTTTTATTATCAGATAAATCCAGTCATACCACAGGCCAACTGATCCATGTAGATGGTGGTTATGTGCATTTAGACAGGGCTTTGTTGTAAAATTTTGGCGGTATACTACACGAAATTTGTATTACGACGACTGCACTGAAAAAAAAAGCACCAGGAACATCGCGTTCCTGGTGCTTAAATTTATACACAAGCCTATAAGATCTTGAAGAACTTATAGGTTTAGATATTTCAATTAATTCCAACCGCCGCCTAACGACCGGTACAAGCCTACCACCGCATTAAGCTGTTCTGTTTTAATGGTGGTTAATTCCAGTTCGCTCTGCAATAAATTGCCTTGTGCGGTAATGACCTCCAGGTAATTAGCCATACCGCTTTTAAACAAGAGGTTGGCATTGCGTGACGCTTGTTGCAAAGTTTGTGTGCGTTTTTCAGCAATGCTGTATTGTGTTTTTAACTTCTCTACTTTCGTTAATTCATCAGATACTTCGCCAACAGCGTTTAATACCGACTGGCGAAACTGGATCACTGTTTTCTCCCGGTCTATTTTAGCCAGTTCTAAATTGCTTTTTAACTGTCCGCGTTGAAAAATGGGCTGGGTAATGCCTGCCCCTACCAGGCCGAATAAAGATGCCGGTACGTTAAACCAGTTGCTTGCTTTAAAGGCGTTAATCCCCCCGCTCGCGGTAATTACCAATGATGGATACAAGCTTGCTTTGGCTACACCCACCCTCGCATTGGCAACGGCCAACGCCAACTCTGCACTTTTGATATCGGGCCGGCGGCTCAACATAGCTGATGGAAAACCAGCATGCAGATTTTGTGGGATATTCATCTGATCCAAACGACTCTCGCGGTTAATTGATTTAGGCAACGTACCAATCAGTATACTTAGAGCATTTTCCTGTAAGGTTACATTTTGCTCTAAGCGGGGAACCAACTGTGCAGCAACCAGCTGTTGTGCCTGCGCCTGTTGTATCGCCAGTGAGGTAACCTGACCGGCGTCGAACTGTAAATTAATGATTCGTAAGGTACTATCGTTCAATTTCAAGTTCTTTCTGGCAATTTCCAACTGCGCATCAAGCATCAACAAATTGTAATAGCCCTGTGCAACATTAGCCACCAAACGGGTTTGAACGGCTTTACGTGCTTCCTCGGTCTGCAAAAAACTGGCTAAAGCACCAGCTTTTTGATTGCGGATTTTACCCCAGATATCGGCCTCCCAAACCACACCCAGGTTTGCATTATAATCTTCAATGTGTGTGGAACCTGTAAACTGGTTCAGGCTTAATCCGTTTAAACTATTATCACTCGGACGGCTCGAATTCGCCGATACCTGTAGTTTCAGTTCAGGTAAATAACCCAGTTTCGATTGTTTGAACAATATTTCAGCAGCATCGATATTTTTCAATGCCATTTGCATATCATAATTTTTAACCAAAGCCGTATCAATTAAATTTTGAACGGTAAGGTCGCTGATAAAACTTTTCAGTGGCATTGTGCCAATGCTTGAAGAGTCTGTTGATGAATTATTTCTGAAAAAACCAGGTGCAATATTGGGCAGCGCTGTATTTTTAGAAACTGAACATCCACTCCAGATTAACGCCAGGAGCAAAATGGTAATGATATTAAACCGTTTCATAAACTGTATGATTTATAGGTTCTTCATGGTGGCGAACAACCTCATTTGAAGATTTTTTTGATAATTTTTCCTGTAAAGCCTGGAAGATGACAAAAAGTACCGGAATGATGAACAAGCCTAAAATTACGCCCGATACCATCCCTCCTGCTGCACCGATACTGATAGAATGATTACCCTGCGCCGATGGCCCCGTTGCAATACTCATCGGAAATAAACCGAACACAAAGGCAAGTGAGGTCATAATAATTGGCCTGATCCTTAATCTTGCTGCTTCAATAGCTGCATCAACCAAACTCAACCCTGCCTTTCGCCGCTGCACGGCAAATTCTACAATCAGGATGGCATTTTTAGCCAGCAAACCGATCAACATAATCAGTGCTACCTGAACATAAATGTTGTTTTCGATACCGGTTAAGCCCAAAACCACAAACACGCCAAATACACCTGTAGGAATAGAAAGGATTACCGCCAGTGGTAAAATATAACTTTCGTACTGTGCCGATAACAAGAAGTACACAAATACTAAACAAAGCAGGAAGATCACAGTCGATTGTCCGCCTGAAGAAATCTCCTCACGGGTTTGCCCGGAGAATTCATAAGCATAACCGGTTGGCAATTGTTCTCTGGCAGTTTCTTCTATCGCTTTAATCGCATCACCAGAACTGAAACCTGGTTTAGGGATGGCATTTACTTCAATTGAGTTAAACAGGTTATAACGCGCAGCCGTTTCCGAACCATATACACGGGTAAGCTTAACCAGGGTATTGATAGGTACACTTTCTCCGTTTTTATTTTTCACAAATACACGGTCAATACTTGCCGGATCGGTCCTGTCGGCAACATCGGCCTGAACCACTACCCGGTAGTATTTACCAAAGCGGTTAAAATCTGAAGCCTGTGCAGTACCAAAATAAGTTTGCATGGTTTGTAAGATATCTTTTTTGCTTACACCCAGCTGATCGGCCTTTTCATCATTAACATCCAGTTGCAACTGCGGATAATCTGCCTTGTAAGAAGTAAAGGCATAAGCAATAGCCGGTTTAGCCATTAACTTCGCTATAAAGTTATTCGCCACACCACTAAATTTATCCAGCTTGCCATTGGTTTTATCCTGTAACATTACATTCATGGCTTCCACATTGCTAAAGCCTGGTACCGTTGGAAAACTGAATACAAAGAAGGTTCCTGCAGATATGGCGGCCATTTTAGCCCTTACAATGTTTTGTATCTCATCAATGTTTTTTACTGCACCTCTTTCCTCGTTTGGTTTTAACAATAAGAAAATCTGTCCGGCTGAGGGGCTGTTAGATGCAGTTAAGAAATTGTAACCCGCCAGCGACATCACGAATCTTGCCGATGGCATTGCCCTCAACTCCGCTTCAGCCTGCTTTAATATTTTATTGGTATTGGCTAATGAGGTTCCCGACGGACTCGAAACCGCAATGGCCACAAAACCCTGATCTTCTGTTGGGATAAAACCGGTTTTGGTTCTGCTTACCAACAGTACGGTAACTGCTACAATTAAGGCCAGCCCGGCCATGCTGATCCACTTATTACGGATCAACACTTTTAAGCCACCGACATAACGGTTGGTCATGTAATTGAACCCGCCATTAAAGCCTGCGTAAAACTTTTCTACGAACCCTTTTTTAGGCGCAGCATGACCACCTTCGGCATGTTTGTTCTTTAAAAATAAAGCCGCCAACGCCGGACTCAAGGTTAAAGCGTTAACCGCTGAAATAATGATCGCAATCGCCATGGTTAAAGCGAACTGTTTGTAGAAGATACCTGTGGAGCCAGTCATAAAACCTACCGGTAAAAATACTGCCGCCATCACCAGTGTAATAGATATAATGGCCCCCGTAATTTCATTCATGGCTTGCGTAGTTGCTGCTTTTGGGCTAAGCGAAGGGTTTTCTTCCATTTTGGCATGCACGGCCTCCACCACTACAATCGCATCATCAACCACAATACCAATGGCCAGTACCAATGCAAACAGCGTTAAAAGATTAATGGAGAAACCGAACAACTGCATAAAAAAGAAGGTACCGATAATAGCCACTGGCACAGCAATAGCCGGAATTAAGGTAGACCTGAAATCCTGAAGGAAGATAAATACCACGATGAATACCAATAAAAAGGCTTCGATCAGCGTATGCTCCACCTGGTTGATGGATTCATCAAGATCGGTTTTGGTACGGTAAAACTGGTTGTATTTAATACCTGCCGGGAAATCTTTGGATAGTTTCGCCAATAGTTTATCAATGGCAATCTGAATTTCGTTGGCATTAGAGCCTGATAATTGAATTACACCGATGGTAATTCCATCATGTCCGTTTAAACGGTTAACACTGCCATAACTGTAGGCACCCAATTCTACACGCGCTACATCTTTTAAACGTAATATGGAACCATCCGAGTTGGAACGGATCGCTATATTCTGATATTCCTCCGGTTTGGTCAGCTTACCTTTATATTTAACAATATATTCAAAGGCCTCACTGCTTCTTTCTCCAAACCTGCCTGGGGCCGCTTCCAGGTTTTTATCCTGAATGGCGGCAATCACCTCATTAGGCGTAATTTTGTAGGTAGCTAGTTGACTTGGGTTTAACCAGATCCGCATCGAATAGTCTTTAATCCCCCCAAATACACTGGCAGAACCTACGCCCGGGATACGTTTAAGCTCGGGAATGATATTGATCTGTGCATAGTTGTTGACA
This sequence comes from Pedobacter sp. BG31, assembly GCF_042464845.1. Lineage (NCBI taxonomy): Bacteria > Pseudomonadati > Bacteroidota > Sphingobacteriia > Sphingobacteriales > Sphingobacteriaceae > Pedobacter > Pedobacter sp. BG31. The sequence goes on along the minus strand of NZ_JBHNZK010000015.1, from coordinate 48,679 downwards.
AAAACAGCGTCGTATTTTTTTGGATCTTCAGAATATACACCAATGGCACCGATAAAGCTGTTTTGCTGTTTGGTCGTGGTGATACCATACTGAACCACCTCTGCCGGTAATTGACTGGTAGCCTGCGACACCCGGTTTTGTACGTTAACTGCTGCCTGATCCGGGTTGGTACCCTGCTGGAAGTAAACGGTAATGGCCAAAGTACCATCATTACTGGCACTGGAGGTCATGTAGGTCATATTCTCCACACCGTTAATGGCTTCCTCCAATGATGGGGTTACCGAACGTAAAATCGTTTCGGCATTGGCTCCAGGGTAAACTGCAGTTACCAATACCGACGGAGGTGCGATATTTGGAAAGCGCTCTAGGGGCAGCTTGGTTAAACCCAGTATTCCCACTATTACCAATAAGATGGAAATGACGGTCGACAGTACAGGCCTGTCTATAAATTTTTGAAACATGATTGCTTAAACTTTAGTATTTTATTATTTTTTTGTTCTGGCCACAGCTACTTTATCGGCTGCTTTTTGAGGCTGGATTACCATACCTTCCTGTAATTTATCAACACCGCTCAACACAATCTGGTCGCCAACTTTTACGCCTTCTTTAACCAGGTAATTTTCACCGGCTTTACCCACAATGGTAATCGCCTGTTTCTTCACTTTGCTGCTATCGCCAACGGTAAATACAAATACTTTATCCTGCATTTCTACCGTCGATGCCTGCGGCACCAAAATGGCATCATCATGCTGCAGACCTAGACGGATCTTGCCGGTATTACCCGAACGAAGCGTTCCGCTGGCATTCGGAAAACTGGCCCTTAAGGTAATGGCGCCTGTGTTTTTATCAAACTGTCCGTCAATCATATCAATCTTACCTTTAATCGGGTAAGCGGAATTATCAGCCAATAAAAGTTCTACGGCAGGTAAATGTTTAATCCTGTCAGCAGGGGTTTTGCCAGGATAATTTGCGTTGAAATTGTTGAAGTCGTTTTCACCCAGTGAGAAGTAAACATGTACTTCGTGGATATCAGATAATTGTGTTAAAGCAACCTGATCGGTTGGCGAAACCAAACTTCCCTGTTTCTTCGGAATACGGCCGATGTAACCGCTTACCGTAGCTTTAACATTGGTGTAACCTAAGTTGATTTTTGCCGCTGCAACACTGGCTCTAGCCTGCTCGGCATTGGCCTGCGCAATTTTATAAGCTGTTTTAGCCGTTTTTAACTGGATATCTGACACAACCTTGTTCTGTACTAAAGGCGTTAGCTTATCCACTTCCAACTGTGCATTTAACATGGCCGCCTCCGCTGCATGTAAGCTGGCTTTAGCATTGTTTAGTGCTTCGCGATAAGGGTTTTCGTTAATTTTGAATAGCGTTTGTCCCGCGGTTACATAAGCACCCTCATTAACCAGAACGCTTTGTAAATAACCGCTCACCTGTGGCCGTACATCAATATCAACAGCACCCTGAATAGACGCCGGGTATTCAATATAAGTAGTTTCGGTGCTGGCATTAATGGCGCTTACCGGCAAAGCGGGCGGAGGCGGTGCTGCAGCTGACTGATCCGGAGCTGATTTACAGCTGGATAAAATTATTGAAAGCAGCGAAACAGTTAACAATGATTTAACACTAGTAAACTGCTTAACAGTGTTAAGTGTTAGGCGCAAGCGATGTAGAGATTTCATATGGATTAAATTTAATTGAATTATAGTGTATAAATAATTTAACAGTGTTAAGTTACTGTTTAAAAAAAATGCTAACTGTTAATAGATAAGGTGATGCCTTTGATGGCATCTTTTAAAATTTGCTGGTTTAGCTCATCGGTTGTTCTTCCATTCGGGCGCACCAGGTTAATCGAAATCAAACCATGAATGATTGACCAATACGTGTAATACTTCATGCAGATATCATCATCAGAAACTGGTTTCTTCTTGAATAAAGATTCGATTACCTCACCTAACATACCACCTACATTTTCAGCTTCGGGCAATGAATTTTTAACCGTACAACAAACCATATCCACCCCGTACATCAGTTGATAAAATTCTTTATGGGCAAAGGCGAAGTTCCAGTAGGCAATCCACATGGCTTCCATTTTTTCTTCGGGAGATTTGTGTTTATCCCTGGCTTCACGGATATCTTTAGCCAAAATCAAATACCCTCTTCTGGTGAGTTCCAGTAAGATGCCATCTTTATTAGAAAAGTACTCGTAAATGATGGGCGCAGTATATTCAATCTGGTCGGCAATTTTACGCATACTCAATGCCTGCCAGCCCTCTGTTTGAACAATGTTCAAGGCAGCATCCAGAATTTTTGTTCTGGTTTCATCTTTTAAACGTAGAATTCTTTCTTTACTTCCCATGACTGGAATATTAGGTGTAAATAATCTAACACCGTTAAGCAAATGTAGAACCAATTCTAGAATTCACAATCATTCATTTGTCATAAACATTTTATTGCTTAGTTTTAAGATTAATAATCAACGCTTAGCGCATTTAAAAGGCTTTTTCAAATCATTAACTTTCTCAATAACTGATCAAAAATGATTTTTCGCGAGGCAAAAACTACTGACATAGCTGCGATGCAAATTGTCAGGCATACCGTAAAAGAACATTTTGTCTGATCCGGCTTTGGTTACTGACAAAGATTGCGAAGAATTTATTACGCAACGTGGTAAAGGTTGGGTTTGCGAAGTTGCTGGAGAAGTAGTAGGTTTCTCTATTGTAGATTTAAAAGAACATAATATCTGGGCCTTATTTCTGCGTCCGGAGTTCGAAGGCAGGGGAATTGGCAAAAGATTGCACCGCTTGATGATGGATTGGTATTTTAATCAAACACAAGAATTGGTATGGCTAGGTACAGCGCCCAATACCCGTGCAGAAGAATTTTACACCAGGCAGGGCTTGAAAAAAGTGGGGATGGTAAATAAAGGGGAAGTGAAATTTGAAATGAGTGATGCGGATTAGGGAAAACAATGCCTAAATATTGACCCGCAAATAAATCAAGGGTTCTACCTGGCAGATTTCAATATAAAAGGTCGTCATCCCGACTGAAGCGCAGTCCCGAACGTTCGGGAGAGAAATCTATTACATAAAAGACCCTGAAACAAGTTCAGGGTGACGGACTGCAAGAGTAATCGTCTTTGCGAGAAGGCTTTTTCAGCCGACGAAGCAATCTCTCCAGCAGGATCGCTACCATTAAAAATTGCTTTCCCGAGAAATCGGGACTGGCTGTCGTACCTCCTCGCAGTGACGATAAAAGTTATAAACCTAACTATTCCAAATAAAAGGGGCCTGATTTATAAATTTTATTTCTGCTAACTGATCAATAATAAATACCGCCACATTAGCTGCATTAATCTGATCGCCAACGCAATTCACCAGGCTTGTTCCTATCGTCGTTTTTTCATCGGTCTGAATAATTAGAGGCAAGCGAATTAAGGTCCAATCCGAATCACTTTCTTTCAGTAAATCATACTCTTTTTGCCTGTCAGCCGTTGAAACTGGATAATTATCATACATCCATCGGGTAGCAAATTTGGTCTTTTCGTCTTTATCGTCAAAAAGTGTATCTACATTAATGCCGGTAAGCACTAAATAACAATTAAGTTTAAGGGCTTTCATAGCTTTCAGGACGTTTCCTGTTGATTGGGTAAATATTGTTTTTTCACTTGCTGGTTGCCCCAACCCCAGCGCACTGATAACTGCATCGCAACCTTGTATAAGTTTTTGCACAGTTTCTTGATCTTTAACGTCACCGGTTATCATTTCAAGCGAAGAATGATTGATCTGAAGTTTTTCCGGATTTCTGACCAGCACTTTTACCCTGAACTGCTGCGCCAAAAGCGCTTTTAAAATATAGGTACCAGCTTTACCTGTAGCACCAATTAAAGCAATTTTTAAATCTTGCATGATGTTCTCTTTATAGATTTTAGAAAATAATGTTTTAGTCCCAGTTATCGGGCGGATAAGGGAAATTCAGAACGGCGTTCTGTTTTGGGGAATATTTATAAAGAGATTTTAATGATACTAAAATACAAAAATTCTTATCCGAATCTGGGGAATTTAATTTTAAATCAATTCCCTGAAATAAGTTCCGGGTGACGAACCACTAGAGCCGCCAAGCCGGAAACATATAAGGAAAATAAGTACATATAAGCTCCATATCTGACATGTCCTTTCTGTTTCTTATATGGTAAAAAACGATAGCAAAAGTTTAACATCTAAGTCCCTGAAACAAGGGTGACGCGCCCGACAGATACAGTGATTCTAAATGATAAAAGAAGAACCATGCAGGTATTTAAGTCTAATATTCCAACGGAACAATAGGCTCTTTCTTCGTGGTAGACATGATCATCATTGTTTGGAAGGTTTTCACTACAGAAATCTTACTGATTTTATCCATAATTAAACGTTCGTAAGCTTTAATATCCTTCACATAAACCTTTAACAAAAAATCAGCCTGACCTGTAACATGGTGACATTCTGTGATCTCTTTGATTTGATTCACTTCATCTAAAAAGATCTGGATGGTATTGTTTTTATGAAAATCGAGTTGAATCTGAATAAAGGTTTTAATGCCCAAACCCAGTTTTTCTTCATCTACCAATGCATGGTAACTTTTAATATATCCTGCCATTTCGAGCTTGCGGACACGCTCTAAGGTTGGTGCGGGTGATAAACCAATTTCCTGTGATAAAAGCAGATTGGTAATTCTTCCGTTCTCTTGAAGTATTCTTAAAATTTTAAAATCAATTTTATCTAATTCAGATGCCATATGGTGTTAAAGGTATTGCGAATACAAATAACCAAATTAAATTCTAAATTTTAACATAATTTATCATATATATTTTAAGAAATAATTTTTAGATTTACCTAAAAATAAAATTAGGTAAACATAAATGCAAAGCTATACTGAAGAGAACTACTTAAAGACCATTTATCATCTGGCAGAGAAAACCATAAATGTTCAAACCAATGCCATAGCAGAACAAATGCAAACCAAACCTGCATCGGTTACAGATATGATCAAAAAACTGGCAGAGAAGGGCCTGATTGATTATGTTAAATACCAGGGCGTTACCTTAACTGAAACAGGAAAAAACACAGCGATAGATATTGTACGTAAACATAGATTATGGGAAGTTTTTTTGGTTGATAAACTAAATTTTAAATGGGATGAGGTGCATGATGTGGCTGAAGAGTTGGAACATATAAAATCAGTTGAACTGATTGAGAGACTAGATGAGTTTTTAGGTTTTCCCAGAGCAGATCCTCATGGCGATCCGATCCCCGATAAAAACAGACGATTTGCCAAAACCCAGTTTATCAAACTTATTGAATTAAAAACAGGCGATTCCGGCACCATTACCGGTGTGAGTCAGCACAGTTCTCCTTTTTTAAAACATTTGGAAAAATTAGGGCTTACCCTTGGCAAACAAATCCAGGTTAGCGATGTTACCGATTTCGACGGTTCGGTTGAGATCCGGATATCCGATAAACAAGTTAATATCAGTAGAGAAGTTGCAAAACATATTTTAATCAGCAGTAATGGCAAAAACTGAATCGCTAAGTGAAGTACATCAAAGCGTAAATACCGATAAAAGGAAAGGCTGGCGCAGAATTCTGGCCTTTATTGGTCCGGCTTATTTAATCAGTGTGGGTTACATGGATCCTGGGAACTGGGCGACAGATTTGGCAGGTGGAAGTAAGTTCGGTTACCAGTTAATCTGGGTATTACTGATGTCAAACCTCATTGCGCTGCTTTTACAATCGTTAAGTGCCCGTTTGGGTATAGTGAGGGGATTGGATTTGGCGCAGGCTTCTAAACAAGCTTATCCGCGTTGGGCCAATATTCCATTGTTTGCTTTGGCACAAACCGCAATTATTGCCTGCGATCTTGCCGAAATTATCGGCATGGCCATTGGTTTACAGCTACTTTTCGGCTTGCCATTAATCTGGGGCATTAGCATTACGATTTTCGACACCATTTTATTGCTTTTTTTACTCAACAAGGGCATGAGGGCTATGGAAGGATTTATTGTTTCGATGGTTTTTATCGTCGGCATTTCTTTTCTGGTTGAAATGTTTATTGTTGAGCCGTCACTTAAAGAGGTAGCCAAAGGTTTTGAACCTTCTGTTCTCAATGGCGATGCACTTTATATTGCCATCGGGATTATCGGCGCAACGGTAATGCCACATAACCTTTACCTTCACTCCTCTCTGGTACAAACCAGAAAAATTGAACGGAGCAACCAGGGAATTAAAGAAGCCTTAAAATTTAATCTTATTGATACCACCGTTGCATTAAATCTCGCTTTTTTTGTTAACGCAGCCATTTTGATCCTCGCCGCAGCTGCTTTTTACAAAAATGGTTTACACGAAGTGGCAGAAATTCAGGATGCGCATAAATTACTTTCAAATATTTTTGGGAGCGTAGCCCCCGCCCTGTTCGCTATTGCGCTTATCGCTGCCGGGCAGAGCTCTACAGTAACCGGAACTTTAGCCGGACAGATTATTATGGAGGGGCATATCAACTTAAGGATCCAACCCTGGTTACGAAGGCTGATTACCCGATTACTGGCCATCATCCCTGCGTTTTTCACCATATTGCACTATGGCGACGATGCACTTGGCGGTTTGTTGGTGCTGAGCCAGGTGGTGTTAAGTTTGCAGCTGGGCTTTGCGATCATCCCTTTGATCCATTTTACATCAGATAAAAAACTGATGAAAGATTTCGCCATTAAACCGTGGGTAAAGGTTTTAGCCTGGACAAGTGCCATCGTGATCATCGCGCTTAATGTGAAACTGGTTATTGAAGAGATAAGCGGTTGGACAAAAGAAGCCAATCATTGGTGGATTTACGCCATTGTAATACCTGCTTTAATCCTCATTGTGTTACTTTTGCTCTATGTTTTCTTCCATCCTTTATTGGAACAGAAAAAAAATGCATCCAGAAAAATCGTGCCTCATGGAGATGCGTTGGATATCGGCAAAATTGATAAGATCACGTATAAAAAAATTGGAATTGCTGTTGATTTCTCTAAAAACGACCGAAACACGATTAGGCATGCTTTAATTCAAGGCGGCAAAGATGCACACTATTACCTTATCCACATCGTAGAAACAGCTGCCGCACGCTATTTGGGTAAGGAAGTGATGGACCACGAAACGCAGAGTGATTCGGTTAACCTCGAGCGATATAAAGCTAACCTGGAAAACCTTGGCTATGATGCTACACCATTTATTGGTTTTGGAAACACAGGAAAAGCCATAGCCGATATCAGTAACCGAAACGGAATGGAACTCCTGGTGATGGGTGCCCACGGACATAAAGGTTTAAAAGACCTTGTTTTTGGCACTACAGTAGATTCGGTGAGGCACAAAGTGAATATCCCGGTGTTGATTATCAGGTAGATTGTTGAGCGTTGAATTATAATCAAAGCACAGCTATGACTGGCGTGAAGCTGTGATTGAAATGATTATTTACCCACTACCGTCAACATCTTTTTGATACCACCATCGCCAGATTGGTACATTAGCAATTTGCCGGCAGGCGAGTATAAATACATTGCCGGATATTGTTTAGGTAAAAATGTTGGAATAAATATCCTTTTTTTATCCTGCAACACCAACACATTTGGTTTTGTATTTAAGCCTTTGGCATACGAATTAAAAAACTGTGGAATGATATAAGCTTCATCCATTGTGATCATATAAATATTAACATCCTTGAACTTGGCATAATTCGCGTTCAGGTTTTTACTTTCCCGCTGACAGTGCTCACAGGTACAATCAAACAATATAAAGAGGTTCTTTTTTCCTTGTTTAATATCGCTGTTTGAAAAAGGTTTCCCATCCAGTTTATAAAAGGTAAACTGCGGCAATAGTGTGGGTTGCTGTGCATTTACCTGAAAAGTTACGGCTAACAATAAGATTAAAAGTAAGTTCCTGAATTTCATTTTAGATATTTTAAGTTCAAACTTAAACCAATAAATACGAACATAACAATATATGCCCTAGCTTTTACAAAGAGATGAATATTTTTTCCAGAAGAAGTCAAGTTTAAATATGCACTATGCGATAAAACCTGACTTCTCTTTAATGCAAGTATCATCATTAGAAAATGAATGTCAGTTTTTCATCGGTTCTGCAGCCCCGCCATCCGCTTTACTCCGTTGCACTGCGTGTTCGCTCCTGTCGGGTTTAAGGATAAGGGCTTGTAAGCTTATGAAAAGCCTGTTCCCCTTGCAAAAGCCTATGTTAAATAAACATGATTGCCGCGAAAACCAAAAGCTTTTTCTGGTTTTGGTGCGATAAAAAGTATGAATGAAGCTGCCAAAAGCACTGTCCTTACATTCTCCTAACTAAAACGCACGAATACAGAGATTAAGGTTTAACATACTTGCCTGGAGTCGTCACCCTGAACCGAGCGTTAGCGAGCTCACCGAAGGTAATTTATTTCAGGGCCCATCTACATAAAAATGCTGACCAGGAAGTAGCTACAAGACAATTGAAAATATCACCTCTATTTGTAAAATAAATTCAGCCTAACGATCGCATTAAGCCCGAAATAAATTAAAACTAAATTATCACACCAATTTTTAAGATATTTGCAGCTGTTAACTGCGAATTACATTAACGGCCTTCATTCCTGGACAGATGGTGATCAACTTTATTTCAGGAACTCATAAAAGATACTGAAACAAATTGAGCATGGTGAGGCGCATTTGTAGTTCAAACATTTTGTTTTACATACCGTTGTATATACTACAATAATACACTTATTAAAATTTTGAAAAACGATATCAACATCAAGAATAAAAGAGCATATTTTGATTATAATCTTTTAGATAAATACGTAGCCGGGATTGCACTTTTAGGAACAGAAATAAAAGCAATCAGACAAGGTAAGGCCAACATGACTGATGCATTTTGCATGTTCATTGGTGGGAATCTCTATGTGCGCAACCTCCATATTTCTGAATATAGCCACAGTTCTTTTTACCACCATGATATAAAACGTGACCGGGCATTACTCCTTCAAAAGAAAGAAATCAGAAAACTAAAGCTGAAAGGCGAAGAAAAAGGTTATACCATTGTTCCTTTACGCATTTTTATCAATGAAAGGGGTTTTGCCAAGATGGAAATTGCACTGGCCCAGGGTAAAAAAGAGTTCGACAAACGCGATAGCATTAAGGAAAGGGATAACAAGCGGGAGCTGGATAGAGCCATGAAAAGGTAGTTTGGAGTTCGGAGCTGGGAGTTTAGCGTTAATGTAACTCCCAACTCTAAACTCCAAACTCCAAACTGAAGTCACCATGCCTGGTCTCCAACCAATGGTACAAATCTAAAAGTATCCAATACAATTTTGTCGTAATCTGTTTCGCTTACACGAATCACCGTAACCATTTTCTGGGTTTTCTCATCACCGACCGGGATCACCAGAATGCCACCAATTTTTAATTGTTTTAATAAAATTTCCGGAACCATTGGCGCACCAGCGGTAACGATTATTTTATCATATGGTGCATGGGCGGCAATCCCTTTGGAACCATCCCCGCAATAAAAAGTAGGTCTATACCCCATCCCAGGTAAAACCTGAATGGTTCTGTTGTAAATATTCTCCTGTCTTTCGATGGTAAAAACGGTAGCGCCCAACTCCATTAAAATGCAGGTTTGATAGCCCGATCCTGTTCCGATTTCGAGCACTTTATCGCCTTTTTTAATGTGGAGCAATTCACTTTGGTAAGCAACCGTATAAGGCTGAGATATGGTTTGTCCATCGCCTATGGGGAAAGCAATATCTTTGTAGGCCTGGTTCCAAAACGTTTCATCAAAAAAGAAATGACGTGGAACTTTACCAATGGCCGCTAATACATTTTCATCTTCAATTCCACGGGACCTTAACAACTCAACCAGTTTTTTTCTAGCTCCACGTTCTCGGTAATTATCAACAAATTTATATGCCATGAGCTTCAAAATTAGCTTTTTTTAACTGTGATTCAAGGTTAAAATAAGAGAATGATTGAATTTGTGAATGGATTGGCTGAGTTTGAGAATGATACATTATCCACATAAAAAGGATTGAAGGAAAGATTGAGAGAAGGATAGAATGAGGGAATCATAGAATGACAGAATACCAAATGATTGAATTATAGAGTGAGAGATTTATAGAATGAGAGGCTGAAAAACCATTCACTCATTCAAAACTCAATCATTCAATCATTTCTAGTACGGATCTACATCGATTTGCGTAAAAATCCCCTTAAATTCTTTAGTGGCATTAAACTGTGTAAGCGTTTCCCTTAACGCATCCTTAACTTTTTGAATGGCGGTGTGCTTATCGGCCTTAATAATAATCTGTTTGATATAGAGATTACGTACACGGCTTACGAGTGGTTGTTCCGGACCTAGAACACGCTTACCGAATTTTCCTTTTAAAATATTGGCCAGAGTAAGTGCGGCCTGATCCAGAACAGGAGAATCTTTATGTTTGATATATAAAAAAATCATCCGTGAAAACGGCGGATAAAGGAATTTCTCGCGCTCCAGAATCTCATCATTATACATCCCCTCATAATCATTGTTCACTACCTGTTTGATAATCCGGTTTTCAGCGTCATAAGTCTGGATACAAACATTGCCCTGATCGGCTCGTCTGCCTGCCCTACCCGCAACCTGCGCCAGCAGCTGGAAACTCCTTTCGTAGGCACGAAAATCGGGATAACCTAAAAGCGTATCGGCATTAATTACGCCAATCAGGTTCAGGTTGTCGAAATCCAGGCCTTTGGCCACCATCTGCGTACCGATTAAAATATCGGTTTTCTTTTCCTGGAAATCGTTTAAAATCTGCTGTAAACCATTTTTGGTCCTCGTACTGTCCATGTCTAACCGGGCAATAGTAACATCTGGATAAAGTAACCTGAGTTCTTCTTCAATCCGCTCGGTTCCAAAACCTTTTTGCTCTACGTGTACCGATCCACAGGCCGGACAAATGTTTATACTGCTCTGCTGGTAACCACAGTAATGGCAATGCAGTTTACCACTGCTTTTATGATAGGTTAAACTTACATCGCAGTTCACGCATTTTGGAGTATAACCACAGGTAGCGCAGATTAAAATTGTAGCGTAGCCCCTCCTGTTCTGAAACAATACAATCTGTTCTTTTTTAGAAAGTGCCAGATCAATATCTTTGATCAATACGCTCGAAAAATACGAGCTCATTGTTTTTTTCTTCGTTTCTTCTGCAATGCTGACAACCTGTTGGTTAGGAAGCTGAACCCCGCCAAAGCGCTCTTTCATTTCTACAAGGCCGTATTTGCCCTGCAGGGCATTATAATAGCTCTCAAGGGATGGTGTAGCTGAGCCTAAAATAACCTTGGCATGATGCAGATAACCGAGATATATGGCCGCATCACGGGCCTGATAGCGGGGAGCCGGATCATACTGTTTGTAAGAAGGTTCGTGTTCTTCATCAACCACAATCAGTTTCAAGTCTTCAAACGGAAGAAAAACTGCCGAACGCGCACCAAGAATTACTTTATAGGCACCTGTTCTTACCTTGTTCCAGATTTCTACCCTTTCGCTATTATTAAACTTAGAATGGTAAACCCCAATCGCATTGCCAAAATAACGTTTAATACGTTCTACAATCTGCGTGGTTAAGGCAATTTCGGGCAACAGAAACAGTACCTGTCCATCTGTATTCTGAATAATCTCTTCAATAAGTTTAATATAAACCTGCGTTTTTCCTGACGCGGTTACGCCATGCAGCAAAACAACTTCTTTTTCCTCAAAATGCCGGTTAATCTGCTCCAAGGCTTTTTGCTGACTTCCGTTCAGTTCAAAATTAACACTAAACTCTTCATCATGGGAAGCCAAACGGCTAACCGGCCTTTTCATCACCAAAAAAATATCTTTGTCTGTTAAGGCTTTTAATGCCGCCGGCCCACAACTGCTTTCTGCTAAAAGCTGCTCTTTAGCAATGGGCAAATTTGTTTTTCGCAATTTCAGGTAAGCCAATAAAGCGTCTAACTGTTTAGGTGCCTTTTCCAGAACATTAAAAAGCTGCCTCAGATTTTCTTCGTCATTATAAAAATCATTTAAAACAATAAACGATTTGAGCAATGGTTTATATTTCTGCACCACCTCTTCTGCCACCAGCACCAATTCCTTATCCAATAGCTGATTGATAATTGGATATACTGTTTTCTGTCCCAGCAATTTAGAAACATCATTAACCGTAAGTTTCTGTTGCTGTTTAAGTGCATTGATAATGATTTCTTCTTTATCGGTAAGCACAGACGCTTCATTATAATCATCGCGAAGAAACAGGATGGTTTCACTGGCCAATTTTAAACTGGCAGGCAGGGCAGCCGACATAACATCGCCCTCGTTGCACATGTAATAATTGGTCATCCATGTCCAGAATTTAAGCTGCATCGGTGTAATTACAGGCTCGGCATCTACAACGTCAATAATGTATTTAGCCTCATAAACCGTAGGTGGCACTTTGCTGACTGCACTAATTAAAGCCGTATAAATTCGATGCTTTCCAAACTGTACCACTACACGTTTTCCAATGGCAATCTGATCATTTAAATCGAAAGGTACCCGATATGTATAGTTTTTTGCCAACGATAAAGGCAAAATAACTTCCACAAAAAGTGTTTCTCTTTCTGAAAAAATATCGTTTTCGAAAGTATTCATTACTTATCTTTAAATGCTGCAAAAAAGAGCATTATCCATCCCAATACAAACAAAAGCCCACCAATTGGCGTTACCGGACCAATAAATTCTGTAAATCCTAAATGCGTTATGCTTCGGGTAGCCAATAAATATAATGACCCTGAAAAAAGAATAATCCCAAATGTAAAGCAGAAATAAGCAATATTAATCAGCTTGTTCCGATAACGGGCAAAAGTAGAAAGGTATAATAAAGCAAATGTATGATAAAACTGGTAGTCGACACCTTTTTGCCAGATTTCCAATGATGGTCCATCAATTAAAGCTTTTAGTCCATGGGCACCAAATGCCCCCAACAAAACGGCAACAGCACCAAAAAAAGAAGCAGTAAGGATTATTCGTTTATTCATAGTTATTTGCAAGTAGCAGTCGCTAAATTAATAAATTGGCAAAGAACTTCTCACTAATCAATGTAATAAATTAAATTTGTTGCTTAGCAGATGAAAAAAATCGTAATTCTAACAAGTGCATTATTTTTAGGTGTAGCCTTTATGGCATACCTCTATTTTTCGAAATTAGGGATTGATAATGATGCAAAAGACCTGGCACTCCAATCGGCAACCAATAATGCAGCACTGGTATTTTCTTTTCGAAACGACAAGGGTTTCTACGATATTCTGGAAGGACAACAACTGATCCAGCAGGTTTTAGGCAAAGATAAAATGAGCCTCCTGAAACAGCTAAAAGCAAACATAATTGATGACAATCTGCTTAACAGATATCTGAAAGATCAGCAGGTTTATATTAGCTTGCTACCTGACTCCAATAAAACACTTAACTTCCTCATCACCTTACAGATTCAGCCAGAAAACGACATCAAAAAATTTCACGAGCAATTAAAATTAAAACGGTTAATTACCGAAAATTCAAAGGAACTTTACACCGTTAAGATAAATGATAGCTTACAGGTTTATTTGGGCGTACACAATCAGGTATTAACCGTTTCAACTTCTTTAAAACTGATTAATGATGCCAATATCCGTTTAACTGAAAATCCTTTCACAGAATACATTAAAGAGAATAACCGCCAGATTAAAAACGTGCTGGCTAACATTTATATTAATTTTAACCAGGCTCCCTTATTGCTAAAAAACATTATTGCGGGTAACATTAATGGAGAAATTGCCCTATTTAATCAACAGAACAGTTATGCTGTACTCCATTATAATTTTAGTAAGGAAAAAATTCTGTTTAACGGGAGTACCGAAATAAAAGATCAGCACAATTACCTTAAGTTATTTGAAAACACCGCTGCACAAAATACATCTATTCAAAATATCCTGCCCGATAATACCGCAAACTATGCATTATATGCTTATGATGATTATGGAAAATGGTTTAGGAAATTAAATACCTGGCAGGAACAGACGAAAATACTTTCAAAAACAAATGCGGTAATCAAAGCAGTAAAGGATAATTACAGAACAGATTTAAGCTCCATATTTACTACGTATACCAAGAATCAGTTTATTCTTTTTCAATTAAGTACGGGCGAAAAACTAGGCGCGGTCTCATTATCGGATGGCGAAAAGACAAAACAGTTATTATTTGACGTCAGCACGGATTATAACGAAGAAATTAAACTTTTTAAATCAGCCGATATTTTATACAGTTATTTTGGTGAGCCCTTTAAAAAATTCGCGCGGCCTTATTATGTTATTATCGATAATAATTTGGTTGTGGCCAATAATGCAAGTACCATACAGTCATTTTTAAATAACTATAAAAAGAACCGGCTTTTAATACAAACACCTCAATATTTAGCTGCCGCGAACGAGATTTCTACCACTTCTAATGTAAGTTATTACATCAATACCCAAAATTCGGCAGATATTTTCAGGCATAATATTCAACTGAGTTTCTACAGGCACCTACGGGCCGACAGCGGTTTAAAAAGTTTCGATACATTTTGTTACCAGATGACTGCAGATAAAAACAAATTCATTACTAACTTGCTTCTAAACAAATATATACAACCAAAAATACCAGATTCATTAAGTAACCGTTAATAAGGAAACCATCCCAATAAACCCTTTACATGAAGAAACTTTTACTTGCGTTACTGGCGATAGCCAGCTTCGGGATTGCAAATGCACAACAATATGCACTTTTTGGCACCAAAACCATGTTCGATGCATTCGAAAACCCATCTCAGAAATCTTTCACCCTGGATTCATCCAGAAAATTTTCTTCCAATTTCTTCTTACCTTATTTCGGAACGAATGCAGTTAACAAGGGAAGTTCTGAATTTGCCGTTAGAAAATTAGCTCAGGAAGGCGTTTTTGATACCAGAAGTTTACCCATTGGCACCGGCGAGGTTAATCATTTTTTTGAAAACAGTAATATCTATGTAGCAACATTCAGGCTTTTCAAATCTTATAAGTATCAGGAAGAAATGGGCTTTTCATGGCAGATCAGGTCTGATGCCCATATTGATTATACCAACGAAACTTTGGCTATTTTTGATTCCTTTGAACGGTTTGATAGCAACAAGCTATATACAGGAATTTTTGATACCAAAGGTTATCAGCAAAGTTACCATCAGCTTAGCTTTACCTACCGCGAAAACTGGAACAAAAGGCTTGCATTTGGTTTAAAAGCCAGTGTATTAAGTGGGATACTTTATAATAAGTTAAATATTTATGATTCTAAATTATACATTGATCCTGAGACGGATGCTTTGTTAATTGGTTTGAACGGGACCTACTCGGCCAACTTCTCCGATTTTAATGAAATAAATAAGAAAAACTTCTTTCCAAACTTTAAAAACCCAGGTTTATCATTTGGTTTTGGGACCAACTATACCACTAAAAAAGGTTTATTTTTAATGGCCAACATTAAAGATTTAGGATTTATCTGGTGGCGCAGCAATACCCAACGTACAACCATCGTTCAATCAAAAATTATTGAGAATATCGAAAACAACCAATCGAATACCAATCAGCAAATACAAGATATTTTCTTGCAGGCAGAGGAACCTAAAAAATTTCTGGCTCCAACAAATGCTAAATTTGATTTTTTTATGTCTAAACGTTATGGTTTTTACAAACCCGCTTTGGCCGTTTCAAAAAACCTGTTTTATAAAGGTGGTGATGTTGCATTCGTAAATACTTTTATCGTTAACGATTTTTCAGGGAGCGTAACACCTTTATACAATTTTAATGGTGTTTTTATGGTTGGGCTGCAAGGAAAATACCAGACGCCTAACTTTGAGTTGTTTATGGGTACAGATAATCTGGTTTCTACAGGTTAC
Organism: Pedobacter sp. BG31; assembly: GCF_042464845.1. Classification (NCBI taxonomy): domain Bacteria; kingdom Pseudomonadati; phylum Bacteroidota; class Sphingobacteriia; order Sphingobacteriales; family Sphingobacteriaceae; genus Pedobacter; species Pedobacter sp. BG31. Next base: position 32,677 of record NZ_JBHNZK010000015.1, on the reverse strand, counting down.
CAAACTTATGGCCTAATTAAAAAAAATGCCTATACAGGCAAGGGGCCTAACGGAGCCTCTTTTTATATGGGCGTAGGCATCAAATTCGGAAACGTAGTGAATCATCCCCAGTTTGCTGACATAATACCGGGTATTAATGATAAAAGTGATGGTGGCGGTTTCTTCAAAAGCCTTTTTTCGATTTTTAAAAGAAAGTAGGTTTATGCCTGCTGCTTTTTAGATTGTGTAATTACAAAATCTTTAAGGTAAAAAGGTTCAAAGTAGGCTACATCTTCAAAATTGCGGTTATCAAACGCCTCGTTAGCCAAACGCGACATATACGTAGCAGAATTGAAATTTCCCGCATCAAATTTCGCATTTTGATGTGTTAAAACGGCTGCACATTTGGCTGCACCATCGCCTAAGAAGGTAATGAGGTGATTGGAAAGAAAATTATTAAAACTCGTGTCATCAATAATTTTAGCTTCAGTGGGTATGGCTACATTTAACAACGGATCCAAAACTGTTGTATATACTTCCATCCTTCTGGCATCAATCATAGGACAGATTAATCCTGAATAAGCCGGATTTTGAGACAAAAAACCAGCGGCCATCATTTCCAATGTTTCAATCGCAATCAAAGGTTTATCCAGGGCATAACAAAGTCCTTTAGCGGTTGAAACACCAATACGCAGGCCTGTGTAAGATCCAGGGCCTTTACTTACCGCAATGGCATCTAATTCCGGATAGCTTAAGCCTGCAGTTTTCACTACCTCATCAATAAACAGCGTCAAATTTGCTGCATGCAGGTTCTGCCCTTGCTCCTCTTTAAATGAAATTGTTTCACCATTAACAGATAACGCCACAGAGCATATTGCCGTAGCGGTTTCTATTTGAAGTATTTTAGCCATGGAACAAAGATAAATAAAAATGGAAGATGTAAGATGAACTACGGAAAATGGGTCCTGAATAGTCCGCAGTCTTGATTAATGGGTCAATTATTAGTTCGAAACGTACCTTCCTGAGCGTATTCGCAATTGATAGCATTATGCCGTCATCCTGAACGCAATGAAAGGATCTTTATAAAATCGAAACTTGACTAAATAGATTTCTCTCCTGAACGTTCGGGACTGCACTTCAGCCGAAAGGAAGACCGCGATTAAGATTGGCGCCAGGAACCAAAAATAACTAATCAACTCATAACAAATGAACCTTACTATGGAACCGGGTCGTGCCCGTGTTTACCCCATGGATGACAACGGCCAATACGTTTTAATGCCAGCCAGCCACCTTTAAACGGACCATGCTTTTTAATGGCTTCGATGCCATATTGAGAGCAGGTTGGCGTAAAACGGCAATTTGCACCCAACATAGGCGAAATGCCGTATTGATAAATTTTGATCAAACTTAAAAATAACCATCCAAAAATTTTATTGATGAATTTCATTGGGCTTGATTAAATTTTGGAAACGCTTAAAGGTAGCGATCAGTTTCTTCTCGATAAAAGCAAATTCATACTTATCCTTTCCCACAAACTGGATGGAAAACAACAGCAATCCCCGGTCTGCCGGTAAAGAAATGTACAACTGATCCTGTTTATTTAGCCGATAAGCTTCGCGGATGCGACGCTTGAGCAGGTTACGATCTACTGCCCGCTTATATCTTCTTTTAGGTACATTGATTACCACCTGCGCTTGCACATCAGTAACAACGTCAACAAAAAGATAAGAAATCCGAAAAGGATATAATAAAAAAGAAGAACCGTTTTTAAACAACAGGTCTAAATATTTCCTGCTGCATAACCGTTCTTCTTTCCTGAATGTGTACATATATTTTTGATTGATAACTGCAGATTTTGATCTGCCAATCCCGAGTTAACGGAAAAGCAATCAAAAATTATGCTTTATGCTTGCGTTCGTCAGAAACTGTTAATCTTTTTCTTCCTTTAGCACGACGTGATGCTAATACTCGTCTGCCGTTAGCTGTTGCCATTCTTTCGCGGAAGCCGTGTTTATTTCTTCTCTTTCTTTGCGAAGGTTGGTATGTTCTTTTCATGACTGTATATTATCTATTGTAAAATTAAGAGGTGCAAATATAAAGCGATTTCTCTACAAATGCAAGAGTGACTAATTATTATTTTATATTTAATTGCAAAGCTAAAGAATCTTTTGAAAACAAATGCGATGAAAATACTTTTTGTTAGCCTGAGGGATAATGGCTAGTGTTATGCCATTGCGAGACGGAACGCACAACCAACCATAAATTTAGCTGTTGATGCTTGCCGGATAACCAGCTTAAAGCCCAAGCGCGGCCTTCAATTTCACATATCCTGTTTTGCTTACAGGAAGCCAGATATCAGACTTTAACAGTACCACATAGCTATCTTTTTCTTTTAGTTCTATTTTAGTTACCTGTGCCAGGTTAATGATGTATGATCGGTGTATGCGGATAAACTGGCTACTATCAAGGGTTTGTTCAAAATAAGCCATGGTTTTGTTTTTATAGAAAGCACCGTCAACAGTACTTAATTTCACGTAATCATCATCAGCCTCTAAGTAGTTAATATCGGCAACCGGAATGATTTTAATTACACCATCTTTTTTAACCACTACCCTATTGTTTTGGGCCGGGCTTAAAGCTGCCGCATCCAAAACAGCTTCTGTATTTTCGGCCTGGTTTAATTTGCCGGGTATTTTTTTGATGGCGGCATCGAAGCGCGATTTATCAATCGGTTTAAGCAAATAATCTACTGCATTAACCTCAAAGGCTTTAATGGCATACTCATCAAAAGCAGTGGTAAAAATTACGGCGGGCTTATCTTCTACCAGTTCGAGCATTTCAAAGCCACTAATTTTAGGCATTTGTATGTCTAGAAAAATTAAATCGGGCTTATGCAAGGTAATGGCTTTCAAACCTTCAAATCCGTCACCACATTCGGCTACAATTTCTATTTCTGCATGATCTGAAAGGTAATATTTTACAATATCTCTCGCTAAAGGCTCATCATCAATTAGTATTGTCCGGATCATTTTTTTGTGGAATTTTTAGGGTGGTAATATATAAATTATTTGCCTCAATATCGGTTTGTAATAAATGGGTATTTGCAAATAACAGATATAACCTGCGTTTAATAGCACTTAAACCGAATCCTGTACCGCCTGCAGCTTTCATTTCCGGATCGAAAGGATTTTGAACGCGCAATTGTAAAATATTATATTCAACAGTAACGTCAATTTTGATCGTTATGCCGGCTGAAGTATTATAAAGGCCAAATTTAATGGCATTTTCCACAATAGGTTGCAACAATGTACCTGGCAAACAGAGTTTTAAGGTATCTTCAGCAACATTTACTTCTACATTTAATCTATGGCTGAACCTCACTTTCTCTATATCAAGGTATAATTGAATATATTCCATTTCTTCCTCTACCGAAACCCATAATTCATCGTCACGTTTTAGGGTGCCGCGCAGAAAAGAAGCTAATTTCGTAATCATCACGCCAGCTTCTTTTGGATTAACCATGGTGAGTGCAAATACCGAATTTAAACTGTTAAAAAGAAAATGCGGTTGCAACTGGTGCCGGAGCTTATTTAACTCAGCCTCTTTAGCCAAACTTTTAGCCGCAGATAGTCGCTCGTGCGTTTCTGACTGTTCTTCTAACCTATACCATAGTATATTGGCTAACGCACACCAACCTAAGCACATAAAAGAAATCAGCCCCCTAAAGGCAAAAGAAAAATTATAAAAATCTTTATATTCTTTATAATCTGTAAAAATATAAAGCAAGCCATATTTGGCAGTATAGATAATCACTAATGTGAGCGCCAGTGTAATAATCAGTACATAGAGAATACGTTCATTTTTTGGCTGGTAATAACCCAGCATATTGCTTACTCCTATACAGGCCAATGCCAGCAAAAAATTACTGGTTAAGCTATCAGTTATGGCTATCCACCAGGAAAAATTAACTACATAATGTAATCCAGCGGCACAAATTATCGTCCATAGGACTGCTATGGCCAATGATACTTTCTGTATTTGCGGAACGGATAAAGGTCTAGTTGTCAAAATGAGTTTGATTAGTTAATGAATTATTGCGATACGCCAGCTCTTCCAGATATCGTGCAACCGAAGTAGGCTCAACAATTCTGGAACTTACTTCTGCACCATCTTTAAGTGCTGCAACTTCAGATATCCCACCTACACCTAAAAACTTCCATACTATTTTATCTCCCTGGCAATTGTTAAGAGAAGGATTAAAATGCATGGCATTCAAATTAGCCTTGCTTAAAGCCTGCCTGATACCATCCGCCTGGATTAAACGTATCTGCTCGTTAAACTGTGGCGTATGTTTGCCTTCACCGCAAATTACCTGATAGATACAATTTACTGCAAACCATTTCATAAGGCGTTATTTATCATGAATATTTAGAAACTTTTAATTTCAATCCCACCAAATAAAGCCGTGCCATCTAAAACCAATGTCTTTTTTAGCTCCGCAACCGGCATCACATGCGATCTTTTATCTTCAACACTGCCAAATAATGCAGTTACATTTGATTTTATTGCCCAGTTTTGTGGTACAATCAATTTAATTCCACCAAAAACGGCTGTTACATCAAGCGATACAGCTTCAGGAAAATCAGCCTGGGTCATTACAATATCTGCGCCTCCAAAAACGGCTGTAACATTTCCACCCTGGAAGTTTTTGGTGTATACCGTTTGATGACTACCTCCAAAAACAGCCATTACATCAATCACATCATTATTACTTATGTTATCCTGGTCTGCAACACTTTCGAAATCAAAATCAGCCTTTTTCTTACCTTTTTTCTTTAAAGACGAACAATGCTTTGGTTTGATAATTAAAAAGCTACCTATAATTACTAAACCAAGGCCCAACGCATATTTTGACAAATCGATGTCCAGGCCAGGTATACGAATTAAGGTATTGTAGGCACCGACTAAAATTAAGACCAGCCATCCTATCCCCTTAAAGTTACGGCGAACGCCGATAAATACACCTAATAAAATTAAAAAATTAGACCAGCTGAATATCCATCCCGGAATATCTAATCCTATATTGTTTAATAAAAATGCAAGCCCAATAATGATGATGATGAAACCGCTCCAAACCCGTCCTGAGTTGTTAAGCTGGTGATTATTATGATTTAAATTTTCCATTTGTGCTCGTGTTTAATAATCCAAAAGTATTGATCAGCTCCCGATCGCCACATAAGCAACATGTAAGAAACCGGCAAACGGCGGTAAGCGACCTTATTTTGTCGGTGAAAATTATTTTGTTATTTTGAAAGCATGAAATTTATACTATTTGTGTTTGTTTTTGCTATTTCTACCGGCTTGTATGCGCAGGAAATAAGCAGCCATTACAAGATCTATGATGTAAAAAAACAAAAATCGATCTCAATAGATGATATTATTGATGATATGGAACATGCTGATGTTTTATTTTTTGGAGAAGACCATAATGATTCTGTAGGACACCACCTCGAAGCGGAACTTTTCAAAAAACTCGATTCAAAATATCCGCGCAAAGTGGCGTTATCCTTAGAGATGTTCCAAACCGATGTACAGCTTGAGGTAGATGAATACCTGGCAGGATTGATCTCAGAAAAGAACTTTGTTAAAGAAAGCAGGGCCTGGGGAAATTATAAGGATTACAGACCTTTAATTGAATATGCCAAACAAAACAGTTTGAAAGTTATCGCGGCAAATGCGGCAACACGTTACAGCAATGCTGTTACACTTAATGGTTTAAAGGTGTTAGAAAAGTTCCCTAAAGCATCGTTCGGCTTTTTACCTCCATTGCCTGTTGATACCGCGCAGGGTAGGTATTATGAAAAATTCACAGAAACCCTGGGCGGGCATAACATGGGCACGATGAAAATTTACCAGACCCAAAATTTATGGGATGCGACCATGGCCTGGTCTGTCAATAGGTTTATTAAAGCAAACAAAGGCATTAAGGTTTTACAGCTGAACGGTCGTTTCCACAGCGATGAAAAGCTTGGTACAGTGGCCAAACTCAAAAAACTCAATCCAAAATTGGCGATTTTGAATATCTCGTCGTTTTCCGATGAAAGTTTTGCCAATCCCGAATGGCAAAAATTTCGTTCTCTTGGTGATTACATCATCATCACCGACCCAAGGGTAAAAAGAAGTTATTAAAACGAAAAAGCTCCGCATCTGGGATTGGTGAGCGGAGCTTTGTGTTTTATGCTTTTGCTTTTAGCAAATCTCTGATTTCTGTTAGAAGCACTTCTTCTTTGGTAGGCGCAGGTGGTGTGGCTACAGCAACCGCTTCCTCTTTCTTTTTCATTCTGTTAATCGTTTTCACCATAATAAAAACAATCAGGGCAAGTAAAAAGAAATTTATCGCAACCGTAATAAAATTTCCATAGGCAAATATAGCGGCGTCGGGTGCAGCCTTTTTCGCCTCAGCTAATGATGCACCCTTCGGAATTAGCTCTGATCCTTTACCCATGGCAAAATAAATGCTGCTAAAATCGGGTTTGCCAACCATAGCAGCCACCACAGGCATAATCAAATCTTCAATTATACTGGTCACAATCTTACCAAAAGCCCCGCCAATAATAACTCCGACTGCTAAATCGAAAGCATTGCCCTTAATGGCAAACTCTTTAAATTCTTTTACAAACCCCATATTGTATTAGCTTAGTTTTATTTATTTACTAAAATAGCAAACATTAAACTCAATGCAAACGTTTAGCAAATAATTTTAAAAACCGAACATATCAATAGGCATTTGGGTCAAATCAGCATAATATCTGAAATCTATTGTTTATTTTTGCGCTATTCTTTTTTTATTTACTATGCTAAAACAACATTTACAACAAAAATTATTACAAAAGTTATCGCCGCAGCAAATACAGTTTATTAAATTGTTGCAGGTGCCAACCGTTGCTTTAGATACCCGTGTAAAAGAAGAACTTGAAGACAATCCGGCGCTGGAAGATCCAAGTTTAATGACTCAGGATGAGCCAAAAAGCGAATATGATGACTTAAATGATAGTCCTGATGATTACGAACAATCATCAGAAGACACCAGCATGGACGAATTTAATGTAGATGATTATTTGCAGGACGATTCGGCGAACGATTATAGCACCAACTATAATAATGGCGACGACGACGAAGAGAAAAAAGAAACGCCAATTGCCATTGAAAGCACCTTTTTTGAAAGTTTACAGGAGCAATTAGACCTTATTCCTTTATCCGATCAGGATTTTATTATCGGTAAACAGATCATTGGCAGTTTGGATGATGACGGCTATTTACGCCGTCCGTTGGGTTCCATGATCGATGACCTTGCTTTTTCTCAGAACGTGATGGTTGAGGAAGAGGATGTATTGGAAATGTTAAAACTGATCCAGGGCTTCGATCCTCCGGGTATTGGCGCAAGAGACCTGAAAGAATGTTTATTGATCCAGTTAAAAAGAAAGGACACCAACAATCCGATTATAGTTAAAGCAATGAATGTTGTAGAAAACTATCTGGACGAGTTTACGCGCAAACATTACGATAAATTAGAAAAAAGTTTAGGCTTGGATAGTGAAGAGCTTAAAGAGGTGGTAAATGAAATTTTACGTTTAAACCCGAAACCGGGTGATGCCAACCAGGTAACCACAAAGCAGATGCAGATTATTCCTGATTTCCACATCAGCAATAATGATGGTGTTTTGATTCTGACTTTGAATTCAAAAAATGCCCCTGAGCTGAAAGTGAGCAGATCTTACCAGGAAATGTTTGAGCATTATGATAAAGCCTCATCTAAAGATAAAAAGTTGAAAGAGGCCGTTCAGTTTGTTAAACAAAAATTAGATTCTGCAAGGTGGTTTATTGATGCGATTAAACAAAGACAACAAACTTTGTTAAAAACAATGAACGCCATCATGCACTACCAGTATGAATATTTTTTAACAGCTGATGAGCGTAAGATGCGTCCCATGATCTTGAAAGATATTGCAGATAAAATCGATATGGATATCTCAACCGTATCGAGGGTGGCAAACTCTAAATACGTACAAACCGAATTTGGTACATTTTTATTAAAATCTTTCTTCTCCGAAGCGATACAAACCGAAAATGGTGAAGAAGTTTCGAATAAAGAGGTTAAAAAAATATTAGAAGACTGTATTGGTAACGAAGATAAACGCAAACCTCTGGCAGATGAAAAACTGACCGAAATTTTAAAAGAAAGAGGTTATAACATTGCCAGAAGAACGGTTGCCAAATATCGCGAGCAAATGAATATCCCTGTAGCCAGGCTAAGGAAAGAGCTTTAATATAGGAGTTACAGAGATTAGCATTTGAAATGCTATATGATGAGCATTTTGGCGATGAAATCGCCTTTCTCATTCATCAAGATTGCAAATCGTGACGATGGAAAATAGTTATTAATAACTTCTGGCTTAATAAGAACTTAATGAGTTAGCAGTTTTCAATTATTAGTTATCTTATATAAATTTTATATAGTCCTCGTTTACAACGAGGATTAAAGATATTGGCATTTGGAATGCCATATCGTGAGCTTTTGCCGATAAAATCGCCTTTCTCATTCATCCCGATTACAAATCGGTACGATATTATCGAATTTCAAATGTTAAGCTGCCAATGGGAATAACCTACCACATTTTGATATACGATGGAACTTTATAGACATTGTTCAACAATAAACCCAATACGATTTCATGGCTTCCGTTGCTTACCTGGTTCAACTGTGAAGTGGTAAAATCGTAAGAATAAGTTAGGTTAACCATCTTTCCAATATTGAAGCCTGCCATTGCAGCAAAAGAATCGTCTTTACGGTAGCTTCCGCCTAACCATATTTTATCTTTAAAAGCCAGTTTCAGGTTAACATCTACAGAAACGGGGGCAGGCGATACATATTTTACCATAACCGAAGGAATGGCTGAAATTTCGTCATCAACAAAAAATTTATATCCTGCGGTAGCAAAATAATGCGGCACCTCTTTACCTAGATTATAATTGTTATCGCCTGTAAAACTTAACTTTTGAGGTAAAATTTGCTGCACAGAAACACCTGCAAACATCCTGGCCCCATATAACCATAATCCTACACCCAGATCAGGTTTAACCTGGTTAATCAATGCCCTGTTCATAACCGGATCTATCGGTGTATCGAAAGTAAGTGCATTTGCATCTAATGCAATACTCGAAATACCTGCCGCCACCCCGGCCGAAAGGTTAAAATTATTACTCAGTTGTAAATGATAAGCATAAGTAACACTGGCATCCAGCCTTTTTATCGGACCGGCTTTATCTAAAACAGCGGTAACTCCCATTCCATGGTGAGGTGGAGACGACATATAATTTTGCGTATAATTCCTGTCCATGGGATTCCCCGTTTGCTCAGGAAAAGCAGTTAAAGCATTGCTCCATAACTGGTTATCGCCCAAGGCCCAGTGCGCTGAAACAAAAGATGTTTGAGGAGCATCTGTAATGCCCGACCACTGTTTACGGTAACCAGCTTTAAAATCGAGGTAATTTTCAATTCCGGAGAGCGCTGGATTTAGCAGGTACTGATTAAAAATGTATTGCGTATACTGTGGCTTTTGCTGTGCAAAAACGTTAAGTGATGCAAAAAGTGCAAATGTGGTGATGAGCTTCTTCAATTTATCTGATTATAGTGAGCGGTCCTGTTATGGTTTTACGTCCATTCTGTGGATTGATAATGTAATAATAAACGCCTACTGGTAACGGTTCATTCTGGTACGTACCATCAAACGGAACTTTATAACCTTTACTCGAAAATATTTTTAGGCCATTTCTGTTGAAGATATCTACCGTAGCATTTGGGTAAGATTCTAAATATTTAATCATCCAGGCATCATTGACATTATCGCCGTTTGGGGTAAAGGTGTTAGGTGGATTTAAGGCCTCCAGAACTTTTACCAATACTTTCGAGGTAGCTGAACAACCGTTGGGTTGCGTGGTTGCAGTTAAGGTATACTCTGTGTCTTTATCTGGTGAAGCAATTGGATTTAACACATCTGTTTTAGCCAAACCGGTTGCCGGCGACCAGCTATATTTCAGATTTATTCCTTCAGCAGTTGCCGGAATTTCAATCTGTCCACCAGCCAGTATGTAAATCAATGTACCTGCATTAGCCACAGGAGATGCATACACCTCGATCGTTTTACTTATTGAAGAAGAACAATTGTTAGCACCTTTAAAAGTGTAAGTAATGATATGTGATCCAACACCGGCAATTTTCGGATTGAAGGTACCGTCTGTCTTTATTCCATCTCCTTTATATTCGCCGCTACCACCGACCACTTCTTCCTCATCTTTCTGCTTCGCTTGTGTAATGAGCACGGTTCCATCTGCTTCGCAAACAGCTGGCATATCATCAAAAACCAATTGTGGAACCGGTTTTAAGGTAACTCGTTTCTCTACTTCTTTAGCGCATTGTTCTCCGGAATAAGCCACTAGCCTAACATTAAAGCTGCGATCTGAGGTACCTCCAAAGGAATTGTACTGAATTTCTATATCACTATCGTCCGGATAAGGAATGGTTTTATAAATACTGGTTTCATTTGGGTAATCCCTGTAAATCTCAATTTTCGTAATCCTGCCAGCAAAAACGGTAGATTTATTTTTGATGATGACCTTATCACTCACACAGACATTATTTTTTACGATATCAAAATCGGCAGCTCTAACTGCACCATTAACCGTAAATGTACGTGTTTTTGACATTTCACAGCCATCTCCATTTTTAACAATCAAAGCTACGCTATAATTACCGGTATCGATGGGAGAAAAATAACCGTCAAAATCTGTTGAGGTTGCTACTATAACTCCGTTATAGGTATAGGTCCATTGTGCTGTTAAGCCAGTTGTACTTCCATCAGCATTTTTGGATGTATTTTTAAATCTCGCTACACCATCAGCCAGACAAAAATCAGGCATTTCAAAATCAGCAGATTGTGGATTAATGACAGTTACATTTTTGCTTTTTGTTTCGCTTACACATCCTTTATCACTTTCGGTAATCAGGGTAATGGTGTAAGAGCCTGTTGCAGTGTATTGATGAATGGGATGCTGTTCAGTGGAAGGTGCGCTTCCGTCGCCAAAGTTCCAGGTCCACTTTACAATGCGCCCGGGATTATCAATCTTCGAGTTTTCGGCTAAAATAACCGGTTTGCCTATACATAAACTTGTTACGTCAAAATCAGATAAAGGCTTAGGGTTAATTAAAATCGGGAATGCAGCAGACGTTTCTGAACATTTTGAATCTGTTGTGGCCGTTAAAACCACATTGTAAGTACCTGGGCGTTCATAAATATGGACAGGGTTCTGTTCTGTTGAAGGAGTACTTCCATCGCCAAAATCCCATAGCCACTGTGTAATGCTCCGCGAGTTTGAATTGGATTTGCTCTGATCAGTAAATTGAATGCCGCTTGATTGACAGCCGGTGGCTGGATATTCAAATGCAGCAGTAGGCTGATTATCAACTGAAAAATCAATAATCAATTCTTCAATATTACCACAATTATCGGCACTGGGTTTGGTAGCGACTACTTTGAACTGATAATCGCCCGGATTTGGATAGTTAAGCTGGTTAGGATATTTGTATGTATAATAAATATTATTATCATTAGGCCTTGTAAAAAAATTAACGACTTCAGGTTTTGGATCACTAAATTTTGGAGCCCCCTGAATGTCCCAATCTAATTTGGTGGCCTTATAGGGTAGATTTATGGTTAAACTGATGGGCTCACCCAAACATCCACTGGTTATCAGTTGTCCGGTAGCTGTACTGGAAGGCTGAAAGGTGAAATTCTGAATGTTGGCGCCTGCAAGGTAAGCATACGATTCTACCGAACCATATCCGTATGAAATGGCAGAAAAACCGCCGGCAGCCGATAACCTGTGTTGCGGCTGCGTATCGCTCACATTAATTACCGCAAAGCTAAATTCATTATCAATAGCAATAAAATTGTTTACCGGATTACCATCAAGCCTAAAGGACGCGATATCTTTTGTTTTGATAATGACATTTAAATAGTAGTCAGAAATCTGAGTAGGTACTTTAACCGATTTCAGATCTGAAAAAACGGTAATGTTATTTAACGTTTGCTCCACAGGATTAAGCACAGTTATTTCAGGATCGCCTAAAAATGAGCCTCCCTGCCTTGTATCTTGTGCATTGTTTGGGTTGCAGGTTTGTGAAGTCTGGTATTGTGCAACAGAAATAGGCCTGGAACCAGAAATGACATTGGCCTTAGTAGAGAAAAAAGTAACCACCGCACCTTTATTATAAGGGTTAGAAAGTGGAGTGCCATTGGCATCAGTTGCACTTCCATTAACGGTTAATGTTGTATTATCTTCGGCAACAATTATCCTCATAATATCGGTATTACCATGTAGGGTATTGTAAAAAGGCGCGGTTACAAAATTTCTTCCCCATGCAGCAACCGGAAAAACTTGTTGATAGAGGTTATCTCCTCCACTTGGTGTACGGTTGTTGCCCTCATTACAAAATGCTGCCCAGGTATTTCCGGAAAATACGGCTATCGGATTACAATTCAGCGCTTTAATGTGGCTTCCTGTTAAGTCGCCTACTGATTGATATTGATAAATATCACCTTTATTTAATTTAATGGTAAAGGTCGTATTGGCAGTTCTTCCTCCATTTCTTTCATTCTGTTTGGGCGTAATTTCTATATCTGTATTATCAGCTGTGGCTACAATGGTAAATTGTGAAAACCCCGATTGATTTCCATGATTTTCATAACTGAAGGCATAATATTCCTGCCCAAGTGTATTTGTTGGCAATACCAGGGTACCACCCGTACGGGCATTATTTGAAATAATACTATACAGCGAGATTGCTTTAGAGGTAACTACGTTGATGGCTTTACTGCGCTCAACTACATTTGAGCTGCTCATTAATACGTTGTATGCAGTCGGATCAATTACAAACGGCAGGCAGGTATTGGCTGGTATCGTTGCGCCAACCGGAGATACCAGGACTCCTCCAATATAAACTTTATAATCAGTTGCCTGATCTGCTGATAAAAACAACGTTAATCTGGAGTTATTGCCATCAATATGGCCAGCATAAGGAACATAAAAATCTTTTCCCTTGTTCGATGTATTTTGCGCTAAAGAAAAGAGGCTGGCAGAAAGCGAGAAAAACAAGACCAATAACCAATGCTTATTCATCACTTATCAGCCTAATTTAAAAACGTCACACATGTTTGTTTGATTAGATATGCAATATACTACTAATCAAACTACATGAAAAAAAATTATTGAATTTTAAACATTTTTAAACAGAAAAACCCAGTTTGGTGTAATAAAACGAAGGCTTAGTGTAAAAAATTTTAGGATTCAAATCGTTTATACACGCAACTACATAATAAATAGTCAGTCATTACTTTGATCGGACTGGTCTCCGCTTCCATATTTTTCAGAAAAATCTTTAGCCTTTTCATCTGCCTGAACATCGTTATGGGCTTCAGGCTCCAGATTATCCTCTAACCGGTCGTTCCAATTGTCAAGTCCTTGATCAGGATGTTTGGCATTTTCTTCGGTGAAATTAGATTTTGCCTGGTCTTCTTTTTGATTTTCCATTGTGAGGTATTTATTAAATAAACAGTGCCAGTTTAGGAATGTTTTATTGGCAAAAATTATTTTACCGGAGGCTCATTTTTGGCATCCTTAAATTCTTTTACGCTCTTCCCTACCCCCTTCATTAATTCAGGCAGTTTTTTACCACCAAAAATAAGCAGGATAACCACTCCGATTAAAATAATTTCTATTGCAGACATATCGTTATATTTTCCACAATATACGTCAATTCTTTTGAATTGGATTCGTTGATTAGTGGTCGCTGAAAAATGAGTCATTGGTATTCTGGCATTCCAGGATTAATTAAGCTGGAAAGATCCTGGAACATGTTCAGGATAACGGAACTAGTTTATTTGAGACATCAATACCAAGCTAATTAAACCAATAAGGCATTTAAAGTTCGTTTTTTAATTTTTGGTACAGCGCCGTGCCTGATAAATTCGGCAAAACCTTTTAACTGTTTAATAGCTTTAATGGATTCATAGCCCTCATATGATGTTCTGATTTTGTTCAACAGCATGGTATCCGTTTTAAACAGATCGCTTTCAACCAATATGCCCTTATCCAGGAATCGCTTAATCAGTTCGGCAATTTTTCCATTGGCATATAAATGAAGGGGTAAGTTAAACACATCATTGTTCAGCTTCTCGAAAGCTTCGTTAACCCAGGCGACTTCACTTTCTGCATTCACCGCTACTTTACCATTTTTCAGAACAACAGCAGTTAAAAATTCGCGGGCGCGCTGACGGGAAATCACCCCAGCATGAACACCATCACGTAAAGTATAATCTAAACGATCGGCACAGAGTGCTGGCAAGGGCTGTTCTAAAATATCAAAGGTACCATGCAGAATCTGGCCCACATTATATCCATATTTCAGCAATACACCGGGTACTTCCGACTTGCATAAAACCTCGGCAAAAACCTTTTCATGATAATCCTCTTCCGTATTGCCGAAAACATAATCGCCCACATGCGAAAAAGCCGTATGTGAAATATCGTGCAACAGGCCTGCAAACTGTTCCAGTTCTGAACCGCCTAGCATCCTGATGAGCATGGTCACCCCGACGGCATGCTCTAGCCGTGAATGGCAGATATCTGGATTGACCAGGAATATCGCACCGCTTTGATGGATCCCACCCAACCTCTTTAAAGCATCGGTATTCAGCAGGTCTGAAAATAACGTAGGCAGTTCCATTTTACCGTATAAAAAATCGTTTACCTGGATCATATTGGCGTGTTTTAACTGAAAGGATTATAAAAACAAAGATACCAAAAAAATTAGTTTTATCACTATAAAATCCCAATTTATCAACCTCAACAAACTAAAATAATTAGCTAAATAATAACTTTCAATTATTTTGAAAGCTATTATTACAATTTCATGATTAAGAAAAAACAGGTCAGCAGAACAAGGCATTTAATTAAACGTTATACTTGTAAAAAACAGCTAATATGGCAACTGCTCAACAAATTAGAAAAGGGTATTTAGATTATGTTTTAACGAATGATGAAAAGCCGAAGTCGGTTTACATTTTTGTAAAAAAACTCAAAATTACTGAGGCCGATTTTTATCAGTTTTTTTCTTCTTTCGAAAGCATCGAAAAAACGATCTGGTTTGAACTCACATTCGAAACCATTACTAAAATCAAAGCGCAGGAAGTTTGGCTCCAATATACGGCGAGAGAAAAAATGCTTTCTTTCTTTTATAGTTATCTGGAAAATCTGAAGAATGAGCGCAGTTTTGTAATTTACAGCCTAAAACATCACCGTGGTAAATTTTCTACGCCTGACGTTTTGACCGGAGTAAAACCTATTTTTGAAAACTTCGCACAGGAGATTATTGAAGAAGGTTTAGATAGCGGCGAACTTGCGGAACGTCGTTTTCTAAGTAAAAGATATAAAGATGCTTTGTGGGTGCAGTTCGCCTTTATTCTAAACTTCTGGATCAATGATGATAGCGAAGGTTTCGAGAAAAGCGACGAAGCCATTGAAAAAGGTATTAATGTTACTTTCGACCTTTTCCAGCATTCGCCAATAGATAATTTATTGGAGTATGGCAAGTTTTTATCAAGGAACGGGAAATTTGCAGAAAAGATGAGGTTTTAAACACCAAATGAAGACACAAAAAACTATTCCGACCACCAAAGTTGAGCGTTCGGCAAAATTCGTTAAAACCGGCATCCAGATCGGTGGTAATTACATCAAACATTATTCAAAAAAGCTCTTCAATCCTGATCTCGATCGTGAACAGCTTAATGAGGATAATGCGACCGATATTTATAAATCGCTGAGCGAGCTCAAAGGAAGTGCCTTAAAAATTGCACAAATGCTGAGCATGGATAAAAATATTCTGCCAAAATCCTACGTAGATAAATTTAGCCAATCGCAATACAATGCGCCTCCTCTTTCAGGTCCGTTAATTGTGCGTACCTTTACTAAAAACTTCGGTAAAACTCCTGAAAACATTTTTGATAGTTTTAATTTAAATTCCAGCAACGCGGCCTCTATAGGGCAGGTGCATCAGGCTACGCTTAACGGCAAAAAATTAGCTGTAAAAATACAATATCCGGGCGTTGGCGATAGCATTTCATCTGATTTAAAACTCGTAAAACCTTTTGCATTCCGTTTATTGGGCATGTCTGAAAGGGAATTGAATATTTATATTAAAGAAGTTGAGGAGCGTTTACTCGAAGAAACGGATTATGAACTGGAAGTTAAGCGTTCCATCCAGTTTTCTGAAGCCTGTAAAAACCTCAATCATGTGGTTTTCCCGAAGTATTACCCAGAACTATCGGGAAAGCGCATCATCACGATGGATTGGATTGATGGCCTGCACTTAAAAGAATTTTTGCAAACCAATCCACCTCAGGAACTTCGGAATAAAATCGGCCAGGCATTGTGGGATTTTTATAACTTTCAACAACACCAACTCAGAGCGGTGCACGCAGATCCGCACCCTGGAAATTTTATGATCACACCTGATGAGAATCTTGGCGTAATTGATTTTGGCTGTATTAAGGAGATGCCGGATGATTTTTATTATCCTTTCTTTTCACTGATTTCTACCGATGTGATCAATGATAAGCGGAAAACAATCGAAGCTTTTAGGAAGCTCGACATGATCCATGCAGACGATTCTGCCGACCAGGTTGAATTTTATTATAAATCGTACAGGGAGATGATCAGTCTCTTTGCCAAGCCTTATACCAGTAAATCATTTGATTTTAGTAAACCTGATTTTTTTGAACAGCTTTATGCATATGGCGAAAAGATTTCTAAAATGCCGGAATTTAAACAAGCCCGCGGGGTTAAACATTTTATCTATGTTAACCGGACTAATTTTGGGTTATATCAGATTTTGCACGAGCTAAAGGCTATTGTACATACGGACACCTATCAACCAACATTACAGAGGTAACGATATGGACAATTAATGTAGTTTGCCGTTAATCGCTATAACGTAGCGACTTATTTTTCAGGCAAAAACAATATTTAAGGTGAGTTATCTTGCTTAGTTTAAGCAGACAGATCCTGAAATAATTTATCTCAGGTTTGTGCTGGATTACCGGTATAGGCGATGCTCCGCAGACAGTTGATCATGCGGAGTCTGCTTTACACCTTTACTGCATACATAATAGAGTTTAAATTAGATACAGTATTAATTACACAAAGCACCGGCAAAATCTTTCGATGCATAAGCCTTGAATATATTTTTTGCAGTTGCTATTGACTCACTCGCTTTAGAATCAGTTTTTATAATCCTTTTTCCTTCCATTGCTTTTAAAATGCTGCCATCTTTGATATAAAACCGGTATTCTTTTTTAGTCACCTCCCCGATCGCAGGTCCTCCGGTAATTGTTTCAAAACAAAAGATGACCTTGCCAGATTGATAATAATATTCATTTACCCAACTGCCATCGCCTATTGAACCCGACTCTACAATTTTAACAATGGCTTTTCCGTCGAAATAGTAATCCACTATACCCTCCTCCACGCAACCATCAGCTTCATAAGTATGGTGTTCCTTCTTTAGTTTCTTTGAATTGGTATTTTGCACAGCTTCCCGAATCGATAGAATGGCTTGCTCAGCCATTTGTTTGTCCGATGTTAAATTTTGCTGCGATAATCCGGGTTTCCTTATTTGTGCAAATGCCCCGATTGTTACATTAAAAGACAGTGCAATTAACATGAGCGTTTTGTAAAAGGTCATATATGTATTTTAAATTAACGAATCTTTTGGTAACAAACAATCCAGTAGCCATTAGGTTTACCGTAAAATAAATTTCGCTTCCGAAAGTCCCACAAAAACATAAAGCCTTACTTATCAACCAGTTAAAAGATCATTAGAAAGTGTTATTTTTTATGTTGAGTAAAACAATCTTTATACTTTGATGTTGATTCGTACAAATCAGCTTGCAATATCTCCTCATAAGACATGACTTTTAGAATCACAACTCTCTTTTCAAAAATCTTTATTTTTCTCGGTTTTACACTGATGCTTTCTAGTTGCAAAAAGCAGAACTAAGTTTCCCAACCGGATAAGCTCACCTTGCTCAAACAGCAAGTTGCCGGAGAGTGGGAACTTACCGGTGGAGTGTATATCATGTATGATGAGACAGGAAAGATTTCGTATACGGAGAAGCTGCCTTTTGAAACTCCGGCACCATGGTACGACTTTAAAAACCCAGAGACACTTTATCTTTCAGACCGACACGGAAGGCAGGCACTTGCATACAAAATTTCTATTTCAGATGATATGGTCCAAAGAATGGACATTGCCGCTACAGATTTTGATATTGCCAAGACCTTTGAAATTACCAAGATCAATGAAACGAGTATGACCTGGGTAATCGACCAGCGATATGATCATCCCGGACCCGGTTTCGCTTCGCGCGTTTACACGGAATATAACTTCACCAAACGGTAAAAGAATCAACTTTAAGGCATCAAAGAATATTAATCAGGTTAAGCTTTTAGTAGAAGCGACTATTTTATAAGTGTGCAGCCTAAGCATTTTTCTTTACTACATCAACCATGTGATCGATATCAAATGGTTTTTCGATATAATCATCAGCTTTGCAATCTTCTGCCTGTTGGGGCAAGTTATTTGATGTTGATGTGAGTACGGCAGATACATCTTCTGTTTTGGGATCAGATTTAAGTTCTTTAATTACCTGCGAACCCTTCTTTTTACCTTTAATGTGATCATCCACGATCACCACATCGGGTTCAATTTCATCTATTTTTTCTATAGGCTCGGTTGTTAAAGATGGGGTAACTTCAAACCCCTCCTCTGCTAATACCTCATCCATTATATCAAGGATATCTTTATTATCCTGAACAAGCACAACCTTTTTCTTCATAAATAAACAACCAAAATTCTCATTAAAGATAAAAAAAAAGCGCAATCCAAAAATACATCTTAAAATATTTTACAAACCGTTGGTAATTATTTCAGGCATTGGTCTTGAATAAATGTCTGTTCGTTGAATATTATTGGTGGCTTGTATAAAAATGCATTTTGCCTGCAACGTATTTTTATTTCACAGCGTCTTATCAGCAGAACAACAAATAAAACCTAAATACTTTAAAACCAAATAATTGACATTTAAGCATTACATAAAATTATGAAAACCTCTATCAAAACCCTGCTCCAAGTTTCACTTACAGTCCTCATTTTGTCTTCAGTGATATTTACTTCCAACGTTTATGCCATAAAAAAAGGAATAGATGACAAAATCAAAACATCGTCTTTTAAAAGAATTTATGTAAAAGGCAATATTGAAGTAACCATTATCCAGGGAGGAGGTTATGGTATTTCTTATCCTGATGATGACATGGGAGCAGCAAAAGTTATACAAAATGGCTACGATTTAAAAATAACCTCAACCGGTACCGAAAAAGCAAAGTTAACGGTATATGTAAATGATTTCTACAGAATTGAAGCTTCAGAAAATGCCATTGTTAAAACAGAGGGAAAACTGAACACCAAATATCTGCAAATCTTTTTAAGAGGAAATGCCCAGGCAGAGATCAATACCAGTTCAGAAGGTTTGTATACGGTGATTTCAGATCATGCTGATCTAAAATTAAGCGGTTCTACAGATTGCCATACCTTGGTAATGGGTAAATCACAAAAGTTAACCATAGATAAATTTGCTGCCTTAAAAACCAACATCAGTTCAACAGAAACCGCTGCTCTGGAGCAGGAGTTGGCTGCAATTAAATAAAATACACAAAAACGCAAATGAAATTACGGCTTCCTGATTTGATCAGGAAGCCTTTTTATTTCCAGGGGATTTCTGGCAGCATAATGTTTTGAAAGGTCGTCATTCCGGTGAAAACGGAAATCCTAATCCGATAGAACGGCAAATAAGTAAGTCCCTACCTATCTTTAAGATGCCCATCCGATAATACAGCTTTTTCCAAACAATCTGTTTAATGCTGTAATACATTAGCAATTTCCTTTTCGATTGACTTGATCTCTTTAGGCTTAAGTTTCTTAGCCGCATCTGATTTAGTTGCCGCTTTATCTTCCAGGTACTTTACCCCTACCCTTAAAGCTCTTAAACCTGAAACGCCTTGAAGCTCATCCAATTCAAGCTGCTCCAAATCATCGTTCAAATAACCCTGAACCTGCATATATTTAATATATTCAATATACTCCTTTGCTTCTTCAGGATTAAAGTAAACCATCGAAATTTTATGCGGCTGGGTTAAGCGCTCTGTTGTACCTTTTATCAGCACCTTATCAATACGCTTTTTAACCACTTCATAACGGATGTTATAAGCTCCTTCCACATCAAAGCGGCGCTCATCGTTTCTGAAACTAATATCAATAGCATTTGAATGGATAAAAATCAATTGCGTGGTTTCGAGCGTGCATGGCATCTCGGCAATTAAACTTTTTGACAAACGGGCAATATCAACCATTGAGGTAAGCTGCCACAAACGGATATTTTTCAGGTAAAGCAAATCGAACGGTTTTTCGGGTGCAATATCCTGACCGATGTAAATATCGTATTCTACGCCATCCGTCCTGAACTTGGCAAAATAGCAAGGATAAGAAGCCTGGAGTTTCGACTGCGATTTTTCCAGGTATTGGCTAACTTCGGTATTGATCAGCTGCATAGAAACTTCAAGCTGCCTGCGGTTTTCGAATGCGGCACCGGTTTCTGGCACCACCACTTCGAAATACTGATCTATGACCGCTGTAGTATCAGGATGGTTCGCTTTAATGATAGACAGGAAAGGATAAACCTCCACTTCCAAAAATTCATTCAACTGGCTTTCTTCATTGGAAGATGCAAAATCGCCTATTCTTTTAATCCAGTCTTTGCAGTTGAAAATCAGCTTATCAATAAGCGCTAAAGAAACATTTTTACTAATAAACTTTAAAGTATCAATCAGGGTATTTAACTGTACTTCCAAATCATTTTTTAGCGCCTTGTTACGCTCGGTAGTAGAATTGCGGATATCAATAGCCCCAAAAAGCGGATAAAGATGCCTAAATGTAATGGTTTCGATTTCCTTTAACTTATGATAACCATTATTCTGTTGTAGGAAATGCCAAACGGCCTCGTTAAATTTCCATTGAACCGAAGGCTGCAGCGCAGTAAATTTATCCATCAGGATTTCATCCATCTTGGCATTAAATTCTTCAATGCTGTACTGGAAAAGCTGACCAATCAAAGGCATAGCCGGACGCAACCTTGATAACAACTTATCATCAACGGCTACTTCCTCTTTAGAATATACTTCCAGCACGCCCGCCAACTCTTTATTGTAATAGACAGGCAGTATGGAATAAGAACTAACGCCCGCAGCTTTTAAAACCTTTAAAAAAGGATCCTTTTCTATCTGTTCTTCTTTTATGGCACTTACAAAAATGGAACGCGGGTTTTCCTTGTATTTATCAACCAGGGCATAAAAAACCTCTTCTTCTAAATTAGAAGCTTTTGCTGAATTGATGAGCATGCTCTGAGAAAACTCCTGGTTATCAAATACCAGCTTATTATTAACCGTTAAAAAAGGCATTAAGCCAAATTCCAACTTACTGTTACCGCTTAATGTCTTCAGTGCATGTATAACATGGCTGTAAGCTTCTGTTTGATAGTTATGATCAACAAGTGCATCACGAATACCGTCAATAGCATGTTGTAGTGTTACATCGGTAATAGAAATAATGCTGAAACCTTCGAAATGAAAATCACTTAACGGAAGGTTTTCCAATAGATATTCCAGTTCCGTTTCTTCCTGGAAATGTTTGCTCAAAGCTTCAAAATTAAGTTCAGGCAAATCGCCTTTGTGCATAATTTCGACAAATTTGGTATCTGTTTGGATATTGTAATACTGCGTTAATTTAGTTTCCTGATTAATGTGCGCATAAATGATCTCATTTTTCAGTACTGATGTAAAATTGTAAAAACGACCAAGAATGATGTTGTAAATAAACTTAAGCTGTTTTTTCTCAACAGGCTCATTATCCTTAGTCACCTTATTTTTAGGATCGTGATCCTTAAAAAAATTATAGAATGCATTGGTACTAAAGAAAATCTGATCTGGAATCGGTGTACTTAATGCCCAAAACAAATCATTTTCATTATCCATTAAGGGTGTCAGGATCGTAAAAATTAATTCTAAGGTATCTTTATATTGAGACAAATCCTCAGGGCTGATGTTGCCCAGCAGCACATCGTCTTTTTCAATTTTTTGAAGTAAAAACCTGTAAAATTCAGATTTAACCGATTTTTCTGTTTTCAGCCTGCTTTTTAAATACTCCACAAGGGGGCGGAAAGACAGAGAAGACTCTACCTGGCAATGTATACATTCGTTTTTATGTATTTGTATGACATTGGTATTCATTGTATAAGTTCTGCTATAGGATAAAAATTATAATTTTCTAATATGTTACTAATCAACTGCAAAGATAGCTACTGCCACATGTGTTGTTAGTCTGCTGAACGTAAATACTTCAGGCAAACATCCATCATAAGTCATTACAAATTTAGTACCTAAAATTGATTGAAACGTATGGATACCAGCCATCTGTTGAATGTCCCATCACAAATCGTACAACTGTGAGTGATGCAGGGGCAAAATAAACCCCGGCTCCAACGCCATGGTGCCATAAAGTTGATTTCTCATCACTTTTCCACACCCTGCCCACATCATAAAAACCGAGCAAGCCAACTTGTCCGGGTAAAACATAACTTACTAAATCGCCGAGCTTTGCCCTGAGTTCTAAATTGTTGTAAAACATATGTTCACCAGCGAACCTAAATTGCCTGTAGCCTAAAAGATTGCCTTGTCCGCCTAAAAACAAAGCCTGGTAAAATGCAGGTTTACCTATGGTTACACCTCCGCCAAAACGATCGGCAAGAATAAAATTCTTTCTGCCGTCCAGATTTTTATATAATGCTATACTTGCTGTGAACTGTCCATAAGAGTTAGAATACTTATTTACGCCTTTGTAGCCCAAAAGTTTAAAATCTACAAAGCTGCCTAAGGTTGGTAAGAGATCATTATCGCGGGTATTATTGGTAAAATTCACAAATGCACCAGCAAACATCTTTTCATTTCTAACGGTAAGTGAATCTGAAGAATGCAATAACGATGGATTTTCGATAAAACGGCCATTGTTATCTTCCTGATTATATTTATAATACTGATATGAAGGACCAAGGCTAAAAGTAGATTTAGGGCGGCGCCAGCGGATGGCGGCATCTACCTGATACAGATTAAAGCGTGCACGGTAATACCTGATATTCTCATCGTCATCGCGGCGTTCGTCAAATGGGGTTTCATTACCTAAACCAAAGAAATTTTGCGTATTATTCGGGGCGAAAGCATCTGCCTTCAACACAAAATCACCTTTACCCAAAGCTTTTAACCATTCCCCTTTATAATTGAACCTAAAGGCTTTTGTAGAGAATGAATGCAGAAAAGAAATGGTTTGCGAATTGCCATAAGGTTGCTTTCTGAAACCAGGGTTGGTCTGTTTATAAATCAAACCCAATAATATCCCGTCATCCTGATTATAACCGGCATTTAATAACCACGAATTCCGGCGGTACATATCTTTAGGGATGTAGCTGAAATTTGACGTATCGTTTGAAATAATTTTCCGGATCTTATCCTGGTCATTACCCATGTAAGTTGCTTTGGTGGTCCGCCCGTAAAGCTTTACTGTACCATTGCTGTTTGCAAAATCGTAAACTTTATTACCCTTGCCACCAATAATCCGCAATTTAATGTCCGAGTTTTTATTATCCAGTATCAGGCTATCATTACCGTTGTGCATATATACCCTGATCTCTTTGGTTACCTTAGGATCAAATTTCCGATCAAAAAGCTCATCCTTGATATTACCTTCCTTAGATATTTTATTGATTTTTACACGCAATCCGTTATTAGCAGCATCAGTGATCTTAATCAATTCATTTTTGTTAGTCACTTCTATATCTACAATTCGGTTGAAGAAATGGTAATATTGGTTCATTAATTTTGGCAGCGTAGCAATCCGGTTACGCAGCTGGGCCATAAAGGCATCATGATGTAATGAATAGCTAGGTTCAGGCAGTTTTTTCAATGCCTTTTCAAAAACTTCATCGTTATAGTTCGCGCAGAAATCTTTTACAATTTTATCGAATTCCTCCTCATTTATATTGGCAGTCCAGCGGCTGCTGATTTCTCTTCCTTCCCACAAAAACCAATTGATATCTTTTATGCCACGTTCATAGCCCTGCATCATAGGCAATAACGAAGAAGATTGCGTGTACCGTTGTAAAAGCCCGTCTGATCTGAAAAATACCTGGTCACGATCTCGTGGCACCGGAGAATAAAGCGAACCATCTTTAGTCTTGGTTTCCTTCCACCGCCACTGGTCTTCATGTCTGTCCCAATCGCCCAATAACACATCAAACGCCCTGGCCCTCACCCAGGCTGGCCCATCTAATCTATTATCGTTATCTTCTGTCAATTTTTTATCCATTTTAGGAGAATTATCTGATTCTCCTGTAGGTTCCCTTTCTTCAAACAAACACAACGTGTTGGCAAACGCAGGTTCAAATTCGCCCAGGTTATCATCCGGAGAAACCCAGCCGATAATGGGGTTGCTATGTGCAATGCCACCCGCTTCAGCTAGCTCCGGAACTACCAGCGCTGAAAAAGGATGCTGCGCAGACATATTATCTTTTAAAATATCTTTAGCAAAAGTTTCGCGCAATGCTGCAGGTAACAATACCTCCGGAAATTTTTCTACGCTGCGCAACACATATTCTTTACCATTTTTATCTTCTAAACGCAAAGATCGCGATTGGTTACCTCCACCTCGTTTTGTTGCTTTTAAGCCCCCCATCATCTGGGAAATGCGCAGCACAGGGACTTTGGTTTTCGCAGCATATTCCTTGCGATAATTTTCGCCAAAAATAATGCGGTGAAAACGACCAACGCTATCGTATTCCGGCTTTACACGCACAAAAATACTGTCAGCCGTAATCGGTTTATCCCTATTCCGTATGGTTTTAGGTATGGTTTCGAACTTTTTGATGTAACTGTAAACTTTTTTAACACTTGTATCTGAATAAATATAATAGTCGTAGCGCATATCGTTGTTATTCAATTGATCGGCCACCACATAACCTTGCTGCATTTCGTGAAACAACGACGTTTTGCCTTCTTTATTTGGTGATACTTTTGACCCTGAACCACTGATTACCTGCAATTGTTTTCCCTTAATCAACTGAAGGCCATGTTCATGCCCTGCAACATAAGTTACGTTTGGATAATCGCCAAAAACTCCGGTAACCGATTTAATCATGTCCTTATAAGCCGGATGGTTTAAATCTTCGGGGCTTAATAAGGTAGAACGTAACAAAGGGTAAACAGAACCCAAACCAGGCAAGGGGATGTAAAGATTTTTATTTAAGGAAGTTAAGGGGAAAAGATGGTTCCTCAAATTAAAGTAACCACCATGTGGGCCATAACTCTGAAAAGGATGGTGTGATGCCAGCAGGATTACCTTATCTTTATTTTCGGCCAATAACTCGTCCATTTTTACCAGCACCTCATCTTTTGTGTGGCAATCACAATCGTCATTTGGGTTGGTTTTGTTATATGGAAATAACCACCATTCGCTATCATAGGCAATGATGGTGAGTTTATCTGTTAATTTAATGGCTATTGGATCTGGGCAGCCATTATCAGGGATAAGTTTAAGCAGAGGGTCATTCTGTTCCCTCAGGTAATCGCCCTGCGCTTTTATTTTGGCCAGTCCTTTTGGCCCCGATTTATCCCAATCGTGGTTGCCGGGAATAAAATAGACCGCAGCGCCCATTTTACGCATCGGTTCGAACTGCGAGCGCAGAATCTTTTTGGTTTCTTCTTCTTCTACACTTCCGGGTAACCCCATCCCGGTTGGGTAAATATTATCGCCCAGATATAAAACGGTGGTTTTTTGGGGAAGAATCTGCTTAGCTGCATTTTTTAAATCCTGAATTTGGGCAGCATTCATCTCTCCTGCATCGCCAAAAAGAATTACGCGGTATTTTACATCATCCTGCGCAAAGGCAATGAAGTTGATTAAAAATAAGATGGTAAAAAGGGTAAATCTTTTAATCATAGACTCGGCATTTGTATAAAGGTAGTTATTTTAAAATTTAATTTATTTCTCATGAGCATCGTTCCAAAAAGATCGTCATTGCGAGGAGGAACGACGAAGCAATCTATCATGCTAGAATCCTTGCTATAAAGATTGCTTCGTCGGCTGAAAAAGCCTTCTCGCAATGACGATCCCTCGGGAGATTTATTTAAAGGTAACAACTCCACCATCAAATTCTACTGTCCATTCATATTGATTTTATAAATAAATATCTCCACCATAGACAGAATCTATCAGTACGGCCGTCATTCTCGCACAGGCGGGAACCACGGAGTGCTCAGCAAAGCTAATCTTAAAGCGTCTGCATTAGGATTCCCAATCAAGTTGGGAATGACGATTCCTCGCAACTTATAGAATGATCGCCTTAGGATACCACTACAGAAATTTATTTTTTCAACTTAAACATTAAAATATTTCCTGCAGATAGCGTTCCGCCCTCATTGGAGATATATAGATTATTATCGCGATCAAAAGCGATGCCTTCTGGCTGGTTAAATAATTGCGGATCGAGGGGATATGTGGTTTTAACCTTGAAATCAGCATCTGTAACGACCAATAGTTTATTTACGGATGAAAGGATGTACCACTCATTAGTTTGGGGATTTTTAGCCAATGCAGATGGACGGAACCGTGATTTTGAACTTCCTGATGCTTTTTCGATTGCTTTATGTGAGAGGCTAAATTCTCCAGCTGCCGTTAACGAAGCATCATCAGCAACTTTAAACCCATAAATACTGGATGCTTTTGCTTTAGAATCAGCTTTACTATCCTTAGTCAGCACATAAATCATATTGTTTTTTTCATCGGCGGCCAAGCCTTCATATTCGGCTTTTGGTACCAAATCTTTAGTTTTGGTTACATTGCCGGCTTTTGGTTTGCCTAATTCAGCAATTGGGAAAGTATGTAGCTCGCCATTACTTTTTAACACAACGAAATAATTTTCAATGATGGTTACATCTTCATAATCGCCTTTACCACCAAATTTGGTAAATTTCGATTCTTTATCGCCCAAACCCAGATGAAAAAGATCGCCATCTTCATCCTGAATGGCAAAAACTTCCCTGGGATCGCCATTATGGAATACAATACCCGAAATTTCAAATAGATTTTGCGGCATATTATATTTTACCGGTTTTGTTAAATCGTAAGGTAAATTCGATTTTTCTGCTCCGCTTACTGATGCAGTTGTACTGTCTGAATCGTTTTGTTTATCCTCGCGATTACTATTCACACAGGATACGCTAAGAAAAGCTGAAGCGATTAAAAGACCTGAAGCCAAAAGAGTTTTATTGTATTTCATAACGGTAAATTTAATTTTTACTTGTCCTGATCTGTGTCCTCAAAAACCAGGGATAAAATCATACTAACTAAAATCATGCTAACCATAATAAAGTGGTCTGTGAGGACACAGACCACGGCATATAAATGACACAAACCATGGCATATAGCGGACACAGACTACGGTATATCCTTGGCGTATTATTATGATTTATTTTTTAAAAATTCGTAAATGGCATATTGAGACGAAACCAGCTTTTGATCTGCTTCAACCGGTATATTATCCATGTTTTCAGCTATACAAACCGCCTGCACGTTATCTTGTTTTTGAATTTCGATAATATCCATTATTTCTTTCTTAATCTGCTCATTACAAACCGGAAAACAAACTTCAATTCTTCGGTAAATATTCCGGTTCATCCAATCGGCAGAGCCCAAATAAACATCATACTTACCCAGGTTATTAAAAATAAAAACACGTCCGTGTTCCAGATAACGATCTACAATGCGGGTAACTTTAATATTTTCGCTCATTCCTGCAACCCCCGGAATCAGGCGGCAGATGCTCCTTACGATCATGTCGATTTTTACTCCCGCTGAAGAGGCTTCGTAAAGTTTGTTTATCAATACTTTCTCTTCCAGATTATTCATTTTAATGGTAATGCCTGATGGTTTGCCTTGCCTGGCGTGTTCAATTTCCCGATCAATAAGGTTGAGAAAAACCTGCTGTAAATTAAACTGGGCCACCAGTAAATGATTGAATTTAATCTGATCAGGAGATGAAGGCTTAACCCGTTTAGCCAGAAAAATAAAAAGCAGTTCTACTTCCCGTAGCATTTCTTTATTAGCCGTCATTAAGATGTGATCGGTATAAAAAGCAGCGGTGCTTTCGTTGAAGTTTCCGGTAGCAAACAAACCAGCGTAACGCATTCTATTCCCTACCCGGCGTTTTACCAGGGCTACTTTTGCATGCACTTTAAGCGCAGTGACACTATAAATAATATCAACGCCGGCATCTTTCATTTTTTTTGCCCATTTGATGTTATTGGCCTCATCAAAACGGGCTTTAAGCTCAACCAGAACGGTAACTTTTTTACCGTTCTTTGCTGCGCTGATTAACGCATTTACAATTTTAGAATCGCTGGCCACACGATAAAGCGTAATATAAATCTCCCTCACATCGGCATCAATGGCAGCTTCATTAAAAAACCGCAAAACACTATCATAACTCTGGTAAGGCGTGTGTATAATGATGTCGTTTTTATAAATGGCTTCGGTTAACGATCCGTCGATCCGGTCGGTATTACAGATCTTTGGCCAGTTTTGGTTGGACAATTTTGGTAAACTCACCGGAAAGGCCATAAAATCTTTCAGGTTATGATACCGTCCTCCTTCTATCCTATTTGCCTTTTTTAGGTTAAATAGTTTTTTAAGCAGTTCAAATACATTGGCCGGAATACCAGGTTGGTGAAGAAAACGTGTGGCTAAACCCAAATCGCGTTTCATTAATTGTTTTTCGAGCTGTTCTGATAAATTACCAGGGTATTCATCGTTAAGATCTAATTCTGCATCTCTGGTAATTTTAAAGCTATAACATCCGGTTACATCAGCCTGCGGAAAAACGCGGTCTAAATGAAAACGTACAATATCATCCAGAAACACCACAAAGGTTTGATCTCCTGATTCTACCTTATAAAAACGCGGCAACTGGTTGGAAGGGATATTTAAAATCACTACTTCGGCATCTTCTTTCGTTTTTAATGTAATCAGAAAGTAAAGCTCATTATTAGAAGGAAAAAAATCGGAGCTGGCATTTACATACACCGGCTGCAAAAAGGCCATTACCTGACTTAAAAAATACCTGGTGATACTTTTCTGAATGTCTGCAGGAAACGGCTCCCCGTAGATTAAGTTTATTTGATTTTCTTTGAGCAATGGGATCAGATCTGACTGAAGTACCTTGCCATAGCGCTGTTGCTGATCAGAAATGAGCTGATTGGCCACAGTCAATAAATGATCATCAATCCTGATATCGTTATCTTCTTTGCTGCTCAATTTTTCCAAAGCGAGCAGTACCGGCATCCTTACCCGATAAAATTCATCAAGATTGGAAGAGAAGATAGCTAAAAATTTAATCCGTTCCAGTAGCGGAACGGTGCTTCGCTCTGCTTCCATCAGAATGCGCTCGTTAAACTTTAACCAGCTTAAATCCCGATTAAAAAAAGAGGTTTCTATCAACTGTTCCATTAAAGTTTACCGTAAGCTGCGTAAGCAATTACAAATGCCAATACCGCTGCAATTAAACCAAACATGAAGATATTATAAGCCAGGCGGATAAGTTTATATTTCCGGCCTAATACCACCCCTTGCGAGTATACATCCGTAATTAAGGTGCCGTATAAAAAATCTTTATCGTTCATCACCTTAATCATACCCTCGGTATAACTCGGCAAACTCATTTTGTAGAAATTGCCAAAAAACAGGAGGTTTACCTTTTTCTTATCCATATCTTCCTGCGTAAACTCTCCTTTTGGTATGGATGGACGGGTTGATAAAATGGAAACCACTACGCAGGTTAAACTCACCAACAATAAAATAAATGTCGGGATAATCAGGTTGCCATGATCTTCCAGTCGCCTTAACAATAAACTCACGATTAAGGAAAGCATAATTGAATTTACGGTAATGAGGATGTGTGCCTTGTTATCGGCCATATCGCTCAACCTCTGGTTATTGGCCGATGTAATCCTGAACATTGTTTCAATTCCCTTATCTGGCCTGTTGTCTTTATCTTTTTTCTTTTTGTCAGTAACAATAACCGGTGCAAAGTTTTTTGGTTCCTGAAGCTCGGTGTTGATTACTTCCTGTGCCGTTAGTTTGCTTTTCAGTTTTTCGATGTTTTTTTGTTTCTGATCGCTTAATAACAGATTGGCATAATCGGTATGGTAATGGTGCGCTTCCAGAAACTGGATATCTTTTTTGCGCCAATCTGATTTACTGATGTCTTTTTTGTAGATCCGTTCATTTTCTTTATGCATCAGCTTCCCTTTTGCACGAAAATCAGCCTGACCCAAATGAAATAAATCTGCATCACAAAGGATTTTATCAATCTCAT
Source organism: Pedobacter sp. BG31 (assembly GCF_042464845.1). Lineage (NCBI taxonomy): Bacteria > Pseudomonadati > Bacteroidota > Sphingobacteriia > Sphingobacteriales > Sphingobacteriaceae > Pedobacter > Pedobacter sp. BG31. The sequence goes on along the minus strand of NZ_JBHNZK010000015.1, from coordinate 1,997 downwards.
TTTTAGGGTTTTGAGGGATTTTGGTTGCCAGTATTGCACTTTTAACCTGATCGCGGATTTCCTGGTTCACCTGATGGCTGGCGAGAAAATCATCTGCCAATATTGCTCCTTTTGCTTCGTGGTTTAACGCGTCTTCAAAATATCCCGTATCATGAAAATAGGCAGCAACCATTACCGTAAAAAAATCCTGTTCGTTTAACTGGTAATGATTGGCTATCTGCTGTGCGGCATTTACCACTTCTTGCGTATGTTCCAGGTTGTGATAAACCAAACGCGGATCGCTATGGGTATGGAAGTAATTAACCACATGCTTTTCTACATCTTCCTGTAGTTTTTTATAGTTCATGAGCGTATTGTGATTGTGATGATTGGATTGGATGATGGAAATGCATTTTCTTGAAAATATTTAAAACTGAAAACCTGGATATCATTTATAGAGATAAAATTAAGTTATTTTTTTAAAAACGATACAGATCGGCGCTCAACAATAATAATGCCCTGTTTATTTTACAATCAGATTAAGGCCGCAGCACACAAACGATGTTTTTGATCGTCCAACAGTAAATTCTTTAACTCAATAAACTTTAGCAAAGGTAGGTTTTCTTTCAGCATATTGCCTGATACATATCTGATGGAAAAATGTAGCTACTTTTTAATGACGATAATTTTGTGGAGCAGTGCCGATGCTGATCCATCGGTAAGTTGCACTACACTACCATTTTTCCAATACTGGGCTACTCCAAATTTTCCATTGCTCCCGTCACGGTACCCACCTGCAAAAACATCAGCACCAGAAACAGCTATAGATAAAGCGTAGGCACTTTCCGGGCCATTGGATAAAATGACCGATGATCCGTTTTTCCAGTATTTTGCCACAACTGCATTATTTCCATTAACAGCACCCGATCCTGCAACATATACATCGCTCCCGTTTACAAAAATTGAATAGCCCCTCACATCTGCAGTACCATCGCTAATAAGTACCGGACTGCCCAGGTTTTTACTATACCTGGTTTGTGACTGCCCGGCACTATTATAGGTTTCAGACCAGAGTAAATATAAATCGTTACCTGATACGGCTATCGCCTGACTGTCAGCAGTTCTAGTCTGGTCTGATAGGTCAAAAAGCTGTCCGTTCTTCCAATAAACCGTAATCGGACTAAGCCAATCCAAATTCCTTCGCTCACCAACTACATAAATATCATTTCCAACCAGGGCGATCCCGGTGGCAATAGAAGACTGTGTATCATCTGTTAATACTACAGGGGTTCCGTTTTTCCAGTATTTCGCCTGGTAGGTCGATTTACCAGGTGCCATTTCCTGTCCGGCAATGTACACATCATTTCCCTGTATAAATATGTCGTTTGCAAAAGCATCCCGGCTCCCATCGGTTAGTGAGGTTGACACGCCATTTTTCCAATATTTGGCCACATATTTTCCGGAGGCATTTACTTCGTAACCTGCAATGTGCACATCATTTCCGGCTATTACCATAGCATTTGCATCAGAAGACACACCAGCACGACCAAGATTAACTGCTTTCCCGTTTTTCCAGTATTTGGCTACATAACCTTCCCTACCTGCGGCATAAATATCAAATGGATCAGGTGGAGTAGGTTCATCTATGGTTTTCTTCTTGCACGCCGGCAATGCTATGCTGAATGTGATTAAGAACAATAAAGCTGTTCGTAAATGCTGCCTCATATTTTGATTTTATTTTGAAATTCAACAACCAAAAGTGTATATAGTTTCGACGGCAGAAATTTATTTTTAAAGTAGAGCTATCGGATTCATTTTAAAAAGAAAAAAAATATTTTCATTTTTTTATCTGATACCAGATCGTATCTTTTTCAAAAGATGCTGAAATAAATTCACTGTTGTCCGGTTAAAATTTACAAAGAAGAAAATACTTTGTTTTTAGGCTAATTGGGTTAGGTTATGTTTTAAAATCAATTTCCAAGGCGCCTCTTTTTAGACCGCTGTTATCTCTCCGTCCA
>NZ_JBHNZK010000014.1:0-158046 GCF_042464845.1 Pedobacter sp. BG31 | reverse complement strand
AGAATATATAACCTACTACAACAACGATAGGATCAAACTCAACCTAAACGGAATGAGCCCGATAAAATACCGGGCTCATCATATTAATTAATTTTTAACTTTGTCCAACTTTTCGGGTTCAGTTCAAATCGGGGCCTTTTTTTGTATAGCTCAGTTTCAAAAACAAAACCTGAGCCGGCTGGTTATATTGATATGATAAGTAATGATAAAGAACAAAAGGCATCATCTGTTGAAGGGCAGGATTTTGCTGATCCTAAAGAAGAAGGGAAAGATAAACCTTCTTCACATGGCGAAGTAGCTAATCAACAAGGCAGTGATTTCTCTGACCTGGAAGAAAGCAGGATGGAAAATCCGCCACAGCACCGTGATGAAAATGGTTCAACTAAAGATGACGTGGATAGTAGCACAAAGATAGACCAAAGTAAAGGCGTAAATTAATTGGTCGGTTAACAGGATAGCATCTGGCGAAACGCTGATCATACATAATTACATCGAGGTTAAACTTTTTTCCTTAATCTGTTGTTCTTATAGGGAGTATCTACCAAAATAAATCACCATGGAAAATAATGATAATAAAAATAGCGATTCTAACGAAGACATTAATCGTGATGATCAGATAGATTGGGATAACGGAGAAGCTACGTACGGACATAAGAGAGCTGATTTTAAACGTAAGGATGAACCGGAGGCTTCCCGTTTGCCATCAACTGTAAATGATACTTCCCAAAATATTAATGAAAGTTTGAATAATTCAAATTTAAGCCAGGGTGAAGATATAGGAAGCAGGAATAAGAATGATGATAAGGGGTTGAGAGGTGAGGACTTATGATTTATTATAAAGAGATTATCCCCACAGAATAATCCCTTTATAATGCTTATGCATTTTCCGGTAGATGCAAATTATTTAGGATTCGACAACTGTAATACGCTAATTAAGCAGCGAATGCCCTTAAATATTTAGTCAATGATTTTGTTTAATTTTTGTCGCGAATCCTACAACAATGCAAATCTCGAAAACTAAAAATCAATTCACAAAAAATATGGTTTTAATACATTGATATATGTCAATTTTTTCCTCAGTTGTACTTTGAATAACGTATTCGTTGATGTGATAGTGTGCCGTTACAGGTTTGGCCTATAATTGTTATTTATATCATAAAGGCGCTTTTTTTGGAGATTGGCAAACCTATAATATTTCCTTAAATGCCCGTATTTAATGCATGGTTTTCATCTTCTTCATTAATATCAGCATTCGATTTAAAATCTTCAGAAGAACTTCCGGTATGACTTTCCGCACTTTTTAACGTAGGATTTTTATCCGTGCTGTTGAAGGCGTCGTCACTAAGTGAATCTTTACCCTGTGTGCCAGAGTTGTCTCTGCCGTCTTTTGCTAAAGGATTTCCTTTAATCAACTCATCGGGCTCTTTTCCATAACTGGTTACTACATCAGTATCATTACCCTCTTCAAAAGCTTTTTGCACATCTGATTTTTCTGATTCTTCATCACCTGATCCTACATAGCCCTCAATATGTTCTTTTTTGTTATATATGCTTGTTTTCATGTTGTATCGTTTTATCAATAAACAGGTAGGAATTCAAATAGTTTGAATCAGGATAAATCAAGAACAGTAAGTTTGTTGATAAATTTTACCTCAAGCTTTATGCTTTACCATTTTCTCGTTTTGTTTAACTTGCGCCAAATTTTAAAGGCCAACGGGATAAATGGAGTGGAAATATTTACTTTCGAATAAAAGATACGGACAAGAGCAATATGGTGCCAGCACAGATCGGGCGCGTTCAGATTTTCAGCGTGACTACGACCGGTTGATTTTTTCGTCTCCATTTAGAAGGCTTCAGAATAAAACCCAGGTTTTTCCATTGCCTGGAAGTGTTTTTGTGCACAATCGTTTAACACATAGTTTAGAAGTGGCGAGTGTAGCCCGTTCCATGGCCAATATATTCTTAAAAAGTGTAGAAGAACGCCAGTCACAACTTATTAAAGAAGTTCCTTTAATTAATGAAGTTGGCAATATTGTTGCCGCCGCCGCGCTGGCACATGATTTGGGCAACCCGGCATTTGGACATTCGGGCGAAGCAGCTATTTCGCGTTATTTTACTGATGGAGATGGTAAAGTTTACCAGAACGAAATGAGCGAATCGCAATGGCACGATTTAATTAATTTCGAAGGAAATGCCAATGCCATTCGTATACTCACCCATCCACTAAAGGGAAAGGGAAATGATGCTTATGCGCTCACCTATTCTACTTTGGCTTCTATAGCCAAATATCCATGCGCTTCCATTGCAGGTAAACAGAAAGGCCTGCTGCATCGCAAAAAATACGGTTTCTTCCAATCAGAAGAGGAAAGTTTTAGAAAGATTGCTGCCGAACTTCACCTGGCACAAGAAGATAATGAGTACCTTATCTACAAACGCCATCCTTTGGTTTACTTGGTAGAAGCTGCAGATGATATCTGTTACAGCATTATCGATCTGGAAGATGCGCACCGCCTTAAGATACTTTCTTACGAAGAGGTGAAGGCTTACCTTCTGCCTTTTGCCAATTCAACAACAATTGAAGAACGCTTAAAAAACGATTATGAAGATGATGATGCCAAAATTGGTCTGCTTCGCGCTAAAGCCATTAACACTTTAACAAATCAATGCGCGGCCATATTTTTTAGAGAGCAGGAAAAACTATTAAAGGGTGAGCTTAACCATAGCTTAACCGATTTACTTCCTGAACCGTATATCGCTGCCTGGAAAGCTGTTGAAAAGATTTCTGTGGAGCGTATATACAATTTCTCATCTGTTATACAGAAAGAGGTAGCAGGTTATAAAATTATGGCCGGTTTATTAGAAGAGTTTGTTCCTGCACTTATTCATAACAATACACATTATTATAAAAAACTGGTTAAACTCATTCCAAAGCAATATCACACCGATCTGACCGATATTTATTCTATAATACAGAGTGTGCTGGACTTTGTTTCTGGCATGACAGACTTGTATGCGGTAGATTTATACAGGAATATCAAGGGTATATCTTTTCCTTCAGAAACGTAGTTATTTTAACTTAATAATGATCCGGTTTTCAAATCATTATTTTTTATCTGTGGTGTCAGATGTTACCATCTGACACTAATTTAAATCTTCTTAGTATGGTTCCGAAAATAAAAAATCCAGATTGATTTGTGGCTAGCGTTTATCTTCCTCTACCTTCGTCCCATTTATTTCTTTCATCCTGTAGTTCACGGGCCAGTTTCATTTCTTTATCTTTTGCCTTTACCTTATGCGCCTGAAATTCATCGGCCACTTCCTGGTAAAGTTCAGTCCTGTATTTAGCTTCATGCCTTAATTTGCCAGATTGGAAAATAACAAAAGCCAAACCAATGCCCAGCACGATAATAATCGTCCAAACAATGGTATTATAAGTGCCCTTATTAAAGGAAATTCCTAAAAATTTAATTTCGTTAACAGATGCATTGGCAGTAGCAAGCGAACTTTCTTTTCCGGTAACCTCTCCTTTTAAACTCGAAATATTGTCGGCTTGTGCCTTAATTTGCTGCCTGGCTTCCTGCAGTTGTTTGCGTTCCTTTTTCAATGTGTCGTTAACACTTTTCCATAAAGCGGATAATCGGCTTGGATTGATCAGTCTGGCACCATACAAACTTTTAGATTTTTTCAACATAAACTGATACTGGCCGTTTAAAGATGGATCAGTGTTTTTAGTGGTATCAGGAGCGGTTTGGGCAAATGCAACGTTTAAAAATAGCATCGCGCTTAAAAACAATAAGGTTAGTTTAATTTTCTGCATAGTTTAAATATAGGTATTAGTGTGTAAAACTGCATTTTATCTAATTTGTGTTTAATAAAATTGTTTCGGGTTTTGGCAAATCGATAAAATTATTTTGGTTTAACATTCTAAATAACAATTTTATTTAAGTTTTATTATAAAATTGTTTACGATAGGTTAAATTTGTTTCATGCAAATAGGAATTATTGGGATGGGCGATATGGGCAAATTGTACGCTTTGTCGTTTGTAAATGCAGGTTATAAGGTATGTGGGGCAGATATGCCTTTACGTTTTACGGAGTTAAAAAATGAGCTTGAGTCTAAAGGAGTAGAGGTTTTAACCGATGGCCATGAAGTGGCGCGTAAATCTGATTTTATTATTTACTGCGTTGAAGCCGAGAAAATTGATGAAGTGGTGGCTACTTTTGCACGCTCAACCAAATATGGAGCAATTGTTTCAGGCCAAACCTCAGTAAAACATCCTGAAATTGCTGCTTTTGAAAAACACCTTCCGATAGATACCCAGATTGTAACCTGCCATTCTTTGCATGGTCCGGCTTTTAGTCCTGAAGGGCAAACGCTTGTAGTGGTTCGTCACCGGGCTACCGACGAGATTTATTCACAGGCATTGGAAGTTTACCAATCTTTAAAATCGAACATTATTGAAATGGACGATTACCGCGAGCACGACCGCATTGTGGCCGATACGCAAGCGGTTACGCACATGGGTTTTGAGAGCATGGGTTCTGCCTGGAAAAATGCCGGCTTTTTCCCCTGGGATAATCCTGCTTATGCAGGTGGAATCGATAATGTAAAGATTTTAACCACGCTAAGGATTTTTAGTTATAAATCACACATCTACGCAGGTCTGGCTATCCTAAATCCCTACGCGCAAAAACAGGTTAAATATTATGCCCAGGCAGAGTCTGAACTGTTTAAGCTGATGATCTGTGAAAATGAAACGGAGTTTAGAGAGAAAATTTACGCGGCCCGCGATTTCGTTTTTCATGAGAGCCGCTCACTTTTATTGCTGGATGATAACATCATGAAAGAGTTTAGCCTATCTGATGCGGACCATAAACAGAAACCCAATTCGCATCTTAGTTTATTGAGTATGGTATACGCCTGGTATAAAATGGGGGTAAATCCTTACGATAACCTGATCTGCCAAACACCTCCCTTTAAATTGAGGCTGGGTATTGCCGAATACCTTTTTAAAAACGAAGTCATGTTGGAAGAGTCGATCAACACGGCATTATATGATAAATCAATCCGTGGGGACGATCTGGAATTCCATACTGCGGTGCATGAATGGGCATCCATTATCGGTTATGGCGACTTAAAGGGGTATAAAGAACATTTCGAAGCAGCCAAATCATTTTTTGCCAACCGGCTGAATGATGGCAGGGATTTAAGTGCGGAAATGATTAAAAGGCTTGGGAAATGATGTAAGATGTGTAATGTAAAATGGATGATGGTTTAAAGTTTATGAGGAAAACAGATGAGTGATAAGCTTAAAGCAGCCATAACGCTCGTTGTTATAGCAATCCTGGTACTTTTAGGTTTATTTATGATAAACAGATCTTCAAAGAAAGATCATCAAGAGCGTATTAATTTTGTTAAGGGTAGATATGATTATGGAAAGGGATTGATTGTAAGGATTAAACATTATAAAGGGCATTCCATTAAAGTAAAATATCAGGTAAATCATATTGATTATTCATTTGATGGAAGCTGGGATATCAATCCGAAGGGTTTACAGGTAGGCGATTCCATAAAAATCAAATATGCTGTTACTAAACCTCAATTTATTTTAACAGAACTCGAAAGTGCATATGATGAGCTGTGATGTATATCCATTTTATTATTCTTCATCCATTTTTCCCTCATCCATTTTACCTATTCCATATAACATATAGACTTTATTTTATTCCCAATATCCTTCGTTTACCCAAAAACAGTACATTATATTTGCCTGCATGTCGGTATTGCTGTTTACCATTATCGTTTTATTAGGCGCTTTTTTAGCTGGATTATTGGGCTCGCTAACCGGTTTAGGCGGTGGGGTTATCATTATTCCCTTACTTACACTGGCTTTAGGTGTTGATATCCATTATGCTATTGGTGCATCCATTGTTTCGGTTATCGCTACTTCTTCAGGCTCGGCTGCTGCTTATGTAAAAGAAGGCATCACGAATATCCGTATCGGGATGTTTTTAGAAATTGCCACTACTATAGGTGCTATTTGCGGTGCAATTGTAGCCGTTTACCTCAATGCAAATTATATTGCTATCCTATTTGGTTGTATTTTAATCTTTTCGGCAATTATGACTTTAAAGAAAAAAGTAGATCATACTATTTCGGAAAATACAGATAAATGGGCCAGGTTTTTTAAACTCAACGGCTCTTACCCTGATAAAGGTATAAACCAGCCATACGCAGTGAAAAATGTACCGGGAGGTTTTTTAATGATGCTTTTTGCCGGAACCTTATCTGGTTTGCTGGGTATTGGGAGTGGAGCCCTAAAGGTAATTGCAATGGATAATATTATGCGTTTGCCCTTTAAGGTATCAACAACAACCAGTAATTTTATGATGGGTGTTACAGCAGCAGCCAGTGCTGTAGTTTATCTGCACCGTGGCCAGATTGATCCTGGTATTGCCATGCCCGTTTGCATTGGTGTTTTAACAGGGGCAACCGTGGGCTCGAAAGTATTGGTAAAGGCCAAAACCGATAAACTTAAAATTGTGTTTGCCATTGTTGTTGCTTTTTTGGCATTGCAGATGATTTATAAAGGAATAAGTGGATTATAATGGATGCAGGAAAAAAAGAAAATCTGAACGATAAGGATATTCAGTTAATTCTTGGAACACTTTTACGTGCAGGCGTAATCATTTCGATGTCAATTGTATTAATCGGCGGTGCTATTTTCCTCATCCACAACAAAGGAGCCATTACCAATTATAAAGTTTTTACGCCAGAACTCAGCAAGTTTTCTTCCATTACGGGCATATTTAGGGGAGTAGCCAGTTTTCAGGGCGATGCTATTGTACAGTTTGGCATACTGATGCTTATTTTTACGCCGATTGCACGAATCGTATTCGCAATTTTTAGCTTTTTGATTGAGCGCGATTACTTATATGTGCTGATAGGATTTATTATTTTGGCTATTATAACCATTAGCCTAAACGGCGGAATTGCGCATTAATTTTTCAGATATTAAAAGTAAACAATTAAAATTGTTTTTCAAAGACTTATAAAGACCACATCCAATGGCTAAATCAGGTAAAACTGTTCAATTATTCCAAAAACCAGAAAATTTTATTAAAACCCGGGCTAGGGGATTGCAACTAGGTAGTTGCTTCATTAGTCGCGATTGGATTGGGGCGGGTATGGCTAATATATTGGTGAGTCGGAAGCATACTAATGGGAATGTTACCCTCGGTTTTTACCTTGTGGATTTGAAATGCTTGGGGATTAAGGATGCCTTTTTTAAGTTTAGTGTGTCTGAAGATGAAATGTTCGACCTGGTAGATTATATTAACGGGGAAGAAATTGAATACGATCATGCGCATAACATCATTTACGGTGCAGAAGCTTTTGCTAATGATTGTGGCTTTAAACCGCATAAAGATTGGTCGGTTGCCCAATATATCTTGGAAGAAGATGATGATCACATCCCGTTAATTGATATCGAATTTGGAGAAGCGGGTGTGCCTGCATATTACATTGGACCAAATGATAATCCTGCTAAAATAAAGCAGATCTTGGCTACTCTGGATAAAAATGTTGGAGCGGGTAATTACCTGTTTTATGAAAATGATGAGTTTGAAGAGGGAGAATTAAATGGATTTGGCAATGAGGAAATATCTGATTTTAAGCAAATATATTTTGATTTAATAAATGACTATTACAACGATGTAAGGTTTAATAACGCAACTAATTTAGACAATGACCTGATTGTGGAAGTTCTTAATAATATGGTTGACACCACTTTTTACAGCGCTAATGAGGATTTGGATAATGAAATAATAGAATGTATAGATTTAAATCAACATATATTTGAAGAACAAAGTAATGAGAGTTTAAGCCAGATACAAAAGCTTTTGGTTAAGAACCCAGATAATCCTTATTTTTATATTGAATTGTTTCTGCATTATAAGCTGGCTAATCTCAACTATAAGGCCAATGAAATAGCTCAAAAAGGATTAACCCTTTTCCCCGATTTTTTATACCTCAGAATTTTTGTTGCGCATGCAGCTATCATCGATCAGGAGCTAGAAAAAGGATTTGAGCTATTAAATAGCCAGTATTATCTAAATCAGGCTTTCCCACAACGCACCTCTTTTTCGGAGGGAGAGTTTATGTTTTTTTACGCTGCATTATGTCAGTACTTTTTAGGAAAAGATAATCTTGAAGATGCAATTGTTTGTAGTGCAATATTAGTAAATAACATATATAAGTACGAATGTAATGAAAATGCGGTACTTGGTGTAATGGAGGCTGTTAAAAATAGAATAGAAGGGCGTAATTAAAGACGACTCTTTTCAATTATTAAATGCTGTTTTTTAGTGTATTAAGAAATTAATAGGTTAAATATCAAGTAAGTAGATAGGTATTTTAAGTCTTTATATGACTTTACTAAGCCTTTTAAGGCTAAATCCCATCATATCAGCAATTTATTTGAAAAAATATTTAGCTAACTATTTGAAAATTAATAATTCTTGCCTATCTTTGCCGTCCCTTTCGGGGGATGTACAACCACCTTGAACGAAGCCCTACTGCTTCGATGGGTGTTAAAAAGAAAAGATAAAATGTCAGGAATTATTGGAAAAAAAGTAGGAATGACCAGTATTTTCGATGCAGAAGGAAGAAATATTCCTTGTACTGTAATCGAAGCTGGGCCTTGTGTAGTTACACAAGTAAAGACCGAAGAAAAAGACGGGTATTCAGCTGTTCAGCTAGGATACGATGAGAAAAAAGAGAAAAACACATCTCAACCGTTAAAAGGCCATTTCGCGAAAGCAAACACAACTCCAAAACGCAAGCTGGTAGAATTCAACTCATTTACAACTGAACTTAATTTAGGTGATGTTGTAACTGTAGATGCATTTGCAGAAGGCGATTTTGTTGATGTTGTAGGTACCTCAAAAGGTAAAGGTTTTCAGGGTGTTGTAAAACGCCACGGATTTGCCGGTGTTGGTATGCAGACTCACGGTCAGCATAACCGTTTACGTGCCCCGGGTTCATTGGGAGCATCGTCATTTCCTTCACGTGTATTCAAAGGAATGCGCATGGCAGGAAGAACAGGTGGAGACAGAGTAAAAATTCAGAACTTACAGGTTTTGAAAGTTTATGCTGAGCAAAACTTATTAGTAGTTAGTGGTTCCATTCCAGGAGCTAAAGGTTCTTACGTAATCTTAGACAAATAATCAGATGGAAGTTAAAGTATTAAACATTTCAGGTAAAGAAACAGGTGCCAAGGTGCAACTTCCTGAATCGGTATTTGGTATCGAGCCTAACGACCACGCGATTTATTTAGATGTTAAGCAGTATTTGGCTAACCAACGTCAGGGTACTCACAAATCTAAACAACGTAACGAGATTGCTGGTTCAACCCGTAAACTATACAAACAAAAAGGTACAGGTGGTGCCCGTGCCGGTAGCATTAAATCTCCGTTATTTAACGGTGGTGGTCGTGTTTTCGGTCCTCAGCCGCGTGATTACAGTTTTAAATTGAACAAGAAATTAAAATCATTAGCACGTAAATCGGCTTTAGCTTATAAAGCAAAAGACAACAACGTGGTAGTTTTAGAAGATTTCAACTTCGATACGATTAAAACTAAAAACTACACAAGTTTATTAGCTGCTTTAAAAGTGGATGATCAAAAAACTTTGTTGGTTTTACCTGCACAAAATAATAATATCTATTTATCAAGCAGAAACGTTCAGAAAACAAAAGTAATCTCTGCAGCAGATTTAAACACTTATGATGTGTTGAACGCTGGTGTACTTGTGTTAACTGCTGATTCTGTTAAAACTTTGGAGGAGGCGTTTGCCAAGTAATATGGAAATTTTAAAAAAACCAATATTAACCGAAAAAGCTTCAGCTTTATCTGAGAAATCTAACCGTTTCACGTTCAGTGTTAACCACAAGGCTAACAAAATCCAAATCAAAGCTGCTATTGAGAAATTGTACGGTGTAACCATCGTTGCAGTTAACACAATGGTTGTTGATGGAAAAGCTAAATCTCGTTACACTAAAGCAGGTTTTGTATCAGGCCGTAGCCCGAAATACAAAAAAGCAATCGTAACGTTAAAAGACGGCGAAACAATAGATTATTACGCAACCCTTTAATTTAATCATTCATTATAACTATGGGCTTAAGAAAATTTAAACCAGTTACTCCAGGTACCCGCTTCAGAGTTGGTGCTAGTTTTACGGAGATTACAGCAACCAAGCCCGAAAAATCATTGGTTGTATCATCAAAAAAGTCTGGTGGACGTAACAATACAGGTAAAATGACTATGCGCTACATGGGTGGTGGTCATAAAAAATCGTATCGTTTAATCGACTTCAAACGCGATAAATTCGATATTCCTGCAACAGTAGCTACTGTTGAATACGATCCAAACCGTACTGCCCGCATCGCATTATTACATTATGCAGATGGCGAGAAGCGTTATATCATTGCTCCTGAAGGATTGCAAGTTGGTTCGGTATTATTATCGGGCGATAAAGCAGCACCAGAAGTAGGTAACACTTTAAAATTATCGAACATTCCATTAGGTTCTATCATCCACAACGTGGAGATCCACCCTGGAAAAGGAGCACAATTGGCTCGTAGTGCAGGTGCTTATGCACAATTAGCTGCCCGCGATGGTAAATATGCTACTTTAAAAATGCCTTCAGGCGAAACCCGTTTAATTTTGACTACTTGTCTGGCTACTATCGGTGCAGTATCTAACTCAGATCACGCAAACGAAGTATTGGGTAAAGCAGGTCGTAAACGTTGGTTGGGCCGTCGTCCGAGAACCAGACCGGTAGCGATGAACCCGGTAGATCACCCAATGGGTGGTGGTGAAGGTAGATCATCAGGTGGTCACCCACGTTCAAGAAAAGGTGTTTTAGCTAAAGGCTACAAAACCAGAGAACTTAAAAAATATTCTAATCGTTACATCATAGAGAGAAGGAAGAAATAATGGCTCGTTCGATAAAAAAAGGACCTTATATTGACCATAACGTAGAGAAAAAAGTAAACTCTATGAATGATTCAGGCAAAAAGTCTGTAATCAAAACTTGGTCTCGCAGATCAATGATATCACCAGACTTCGTGAATCATACATTTGCTGTACACAATGGAAATAAATTTATACCTGTGTACGTTACAGAAAACATGGTTGGTCACAAGTTGGGAGAATTTGCTCCAACCAGAACATTCAGAGGACACGCTGAAAAGAAAAAATAATTAGACAATGGAAGCAGTAGCAAAATTAAACAATTGTCCAACCTCACCGCGTAAGATGCGTTTGGTTGTAGATCTTATCAGAGGTGAACGTGTAGAAAAAGCATTAAGCATTTTAAAGTTTACCAATAAAGAAGCAGCAATAAAAGTTGAGAAATTATTATTATCTGCTATCAAAAACTGGGAAACTAAAAATGAAGGTGCCCGCCCTGAAGAAAACCAACTTTTTGTTAAAACAGTAATGGTTGATGGTGGCCGTCAGTTAAAACGCTTACGTCCAGCTCCTCAAGGCCGTGGATATAGAATTCGTAAACGTTCTAACCACGTAACGCTGATTGTAGATAGTAAAAATACAGAAACAACTCAAAACTAATTAGGAAATGGGACAAAAAGCAAATCCAATAGGTGCCAGATTAGGAATTATCAAAGGATGGGATTCTAACTGGTTCGGTGGCAACAACTACTCCGATAAATTAGTTGAAGATGAGAAAATAAGAAAATATCTTTCTGCCCGTATCGCTAAAGGCGGTGTTGCAAAAGTAGTAATCGAGCGTACGTTAAAACGTATCACGGTAACTATCCACACAGCTCGTCCAGGTATCGTAATCGGTAAAGCAGGTGCTGAGGTTGATAAAATCAAAGAAGAGTTAAAGAAATTGACTAAAAAGGAAATTCAAATTAACATCTTTGAAATTAAACGCCCTGAACTTGATGCACAATTAGTTGCAGAAGGTGTTGCAAAACAATTAGAAGCAAGGATCTCATTCCGTAGAGCAATGAAATCTTCTATCGCATCAACCATGCGTATGGGTGCTGAAGGTATCAAAATTATGACTTCTGGTCGTTTAGGTGGTGCTGAGATGGCACGTACTGAGCAGTACAAAGAAGGAAGAGTGCCTTTGCATACATTCCGTGCTGATATCGACTACGCTTTAGCTGAAGCCTTAACTACTTATGGTAAAATAGGTGTTAAAGTTTGGATCTGTAAAGGTGAGGTTTATGGAAAACGTGATTTGTCTCCAAACATTGGTGCAACAAACAACGGTCCAAAAGGCGCATCAGATAAGCCAGCTTTCGGTGGAAGAGATAACCGTGGTGGTGGAAGAGATAACCGTGGCGGTGGTAACGACAGACGTGGTGGAAACCAAGGCGGTGGTCGTGGTCCAGGCCAGGGTGGTGCAAACAGAGGTGGTGGCGCAGGCGCTAACAGAGGTCCTCGTAAATAATTGATTTATTAACATCGTTTAACGATTAGAACAAAATAAAATGTTACAGCCAAAAAGAACGAAGTTCAGGAAGATGCAAAAAGGCAGAATGAAGGGTTTAGCTTCACGTGGAGCTGAATTAGCATTCGGATCTTTCGGTATCAAATCTTTAGAAGCTACTTGGATCACAAGTCGCCAGATAGAGGCTGCCCGTATCGCCGTAACCCGTTTCATGAAACGTGAAGGCCAAGTATGGATCAGAATTTTCCCGGACAAACCGGTAACTAAAAAACCTGCTGAGGTACGTATGGGTAAAGGTAAAGGTGCTCCTGAGTATTGGGTAGCAGTTGTAAGACCTGGACGTGTAATTTTCGAAGCTGAAGGTGTGCCTTTGGAAGTTGCTAAAGAAGCATTGCGTTTAGCCGCTCAGAAATTACCGATCCAAACCAAATTCGTAGTACGTAGAGATTACGTAGAAGCATAGTAAAGTGTTGAGATGAATGTTGTAAATACTTGTTTATTATAACCGCTACACTCAACGTAAAAGAAAAAGAAAAATGAAAAATTCAGAAATCACAGGGCTTTCAAAAGAAGAATTAGTAGCTAAGATTGCGGAAGAAAAAGAGAACTTATCAAAATTAAAGTTCGCTCACACTATTTCAGCTATCGAAAATCCTTCGCGTATTGCAAAAGTAAGGAAAGACATAGCCCGTTTAAACACTCAGTTGACTAAAGTGAAAAACACGGAGTCAGCTACTGAAACTAAATAATTTGAGAGTCGACATGGAAAGACAATTAAGAAAAACAAGAACCGGGTTAGTGGTAAGCAACAAGATGGATAAATCTGTTGTAGTGAGCGTGGAGCGTAAAGTAAAACACCCGATTTACGGTAAGTTCGTAAAGAAAACTACCAAATTTATGGCTCACGATGAGAAAAATGAGTGCGGTATCGGTGATACTGTATTAATTATGGAAACTCGTCCTTTGAGTAAAAACAAGAACTGGAGATTGGTACAAATTTTAGAAAGAGCTAAATAAGATGGTACAACAGGAATCGAGATTAAACGTTGCTGATAACAGCGGCGCAAAAGAAGTATTGGTAATTCGTGTGTTAGGTGGAACCGGCAAACGTTATGCTTCAATTGGTGATAAGGTAGTTGTTACCGTTAAAAGCGCATTACCATCAGGTAATGTTAAAAAAGGTACAGTTTCAAAAGCAGTTGTTGTAAGAACTAAAAAAGAAATCCGTCGTAAAGATGGTTCTTATATCCGTTTTGACGATAATGCTGCTGTATTATTGAACGCACAGGATGAGCCAAGAGGTACACGTATCTTTGGCCCGGTTGCGAGAGAACTACGTGAAAAACAATTCATGAAAATCGTATCATTAGCACCGGAGGTATTATAAAATGGGAAACAAAGTAAATACACCAAAACTTAAAATCCGTACAGGAGATTTAGTTAAAGTAATTGCTGGCGATTCAAAAGGTCAACAAGGAAAAGTACTTTCAGTACAAAAAGATAAAAACAGAGCCATTGTAGAAGGCATCAATTTAGTATCTAAACATACTAAGCCAAATGCTGCAAATCCGAACGGTGGTATTATTAAAAAAGAAGCTGCTCTTCACGTTTCTAACCTGATGTTGGTTGATCCAAAATCTGGTAAAGCTACCCGCGTTGGCCGTAAAGTAAACGCAGATGGTAAAATTGTTAGAGTTGCTAAAATTTCAGGGGAGGAAATTAAATAATGGCTACACCTAGATTAAAAAGCAAATACAAAGAAGAAGTTGTAAATGCATTAAAAGAAAAATTTCAGTATAAAACTGTAATGCAGGTTCCTAAATTGGAAAAAATCTGTATCAATCAGGGTGTTGGTCGTTTTTCTGTTACTGATAAAAAGATTATGGATACTACAATCGTAGAATTGACTACCATTACTGGTCAGCAGGCGGTTGCAGCACAATCTAAAAAAGATATCTCTAACTTTAAATTACGTAAGGGTATGCCGGTAGGTGTGCGTGTAACATTACGTGATAACAACATGTATGAGTTCTTGGATCGTTTGATTTCAGTAGCTTTACCACGTATCCGTGATTTCAAAGGTATTAACGATAAAGGTTTCGATGGAAAAGGTAACTACACATTAGGTGTTACCGAGCAAATCATCTTCCCAGAGATTAATATAGATAAAATCAATAAAATTTTAGGGATGGATATAACTTTCGTAACTTCGGCAAAATCTGATGTTGAAGCACTTGAGTTATTGAAACAATTCGGATTACCATTTAAAAATCAAAAAACAGCAGAATAATGGCAAAAGAAGGTGTAAAAGCACGCGAAGTTAAGCGCCAAAAATTGGTAGCTAGATACGCTGAAAAACGTGCAGCATTAAAAGCTGCGGGAGATTTCGAGGGTTTAGATAAATTACCTAAAAACTCATCTCCGGTACGTTTACACAACCGTTGTAAATTAACTGGTCGTCCTCGTGGATATATGCGTACCTTTGGCATTTCAAGGGTAACATTCCGCGAAATGGCACTAGACGGTAAAATACCAGGTGTTAAAAAAGCATCTTGGTAATATAAGTAGCTAGTACTGAGTATCAAGTATCGAGACCATTTGGTTTCTTGATACTTGATACTTATGTCTATTTACTAGAAAAAGAATTTTAACCGATAGCAGGTCCCGTCCCGATGTGAAATCAGGAAAGGAAACCACTATCAAAAACAATAAATAATGAATACAGATCCAATAGCAGATTATTTAACAAGAGTAAGGAATGCCATTAAGGCCAACCACAGAGTTGTAGAAATTCCTGCATCAAACCTTAAAAAGGAAATCACTAAAGTACTTTTTGATAAAGGTTACATCGCGAACTATAAGTTTGAAGATACTACAGTTCAAGGCACTATTAAAATTGCTTTGAAATACAATCCGATTACTAAAGTTCCTGCTATTCGTACATTAGTGCGAGTAAGTAAACCAGGTTTGAGACAGTATGCAGGCGTTGAAAATATGCCAAGAGTATTAAACGGTTTAGGTATCGCAATCTTATCTACTTCTAAAGGTGTAATGACCGATAAAGAAGCAGCCAAATTAAACATTGGTGGTGAGGTATTGTGTCACGTTTATTAATATTTAGGAGAACTACACAATGTCAAGAATAGGAAAAGCCCCAATTACAATCCCTTCAGGTGTAACCATTACCGTATCTAACGATAACGTGGTAACTGTAAAAGGCCCTAAAGGTGAATTATCACAAACAGTTGATAAAGATATCACTGTAAGTCAGGAAGATGGAATTTTAACAGTTCAACGTCCATCAGATCAAAAGAAACACAAAGCATTACACGGTTTATACCGCTCTTTGCTTAACAACATGGTTGTTGGTGTTACAGAAGGTTATACATTAACTCAAGAGTTGGTAGGTGTTGGTTACCGTGCTACAAACCAAGGCAACACATTAGACCTTGTTTTGGGTTATTCTCACCACTATGTATTCCAGTTGCCAGCAGAGATTAAAGTAACTACACAATCAGAAAAAGGTCAGACTCCTAAAATTATTTTAGAGAGTATTGACAAACAATTGATTGGCCAGGTAGCAGCGAAAATCCGTTCGTTACGTGCACCGGAACCATATAAAGGTAAAGGTATCAAGTTTGTAGGTGAAGTGTTAAGAAGAAAAGCAGGTAAATCAGCATCTAAAAAATAGTAATCATGGCAGGTAAAAAATTATCAAGAAGAGATCGTATTAAAAAAGGGATCAGAAAAAGACTTACCGGTTCGGAAGAACGTCCAAGGTTATCTGTATATAGAAGCAATAAAGGGATTTATGCGCAGGTAATTAACGATGTAACCGGTACAACAATAGCGTCAGCATCATCATTATCGAAAGATTTTACTGGTACTGGAAACAAAAGCGATCAGTCAGTTGCAGTAGGCAAATTAGTAGCCGAAAAAGCAATTGCTGCAGGTGTTAAAGAAGTTGTTTTCGATAGAAATGGCTATTTATACCACGGTCGCGTAAAATCGTTGGCAGAGGGTGCCCGCGAAGCTGGTTTAGTATTTTAATCTGAAGAAAAAGTAAGATGTCAACTATTAATATAAAAAGAGTAAAAACCACCGATATCGAATTAAAGGATCGTTTGGTTAGTATACAACGTGTTGCCAAAGTAACCAAAGGTGGCCGTACTTTCAGCTTCTCAGCAATTGTTGTTGTAGGCGATGAGAACGGTGTTGTTGGTTTCGGTTTAGGTAAAGCGAAAGAGGTAACTGAAGCAATTGCCAAAGGTGTGGATGATGCCAAAAAGAATCTGGTAAAAGTTCCGATTTTAAACGGTACTGTTCCTCATGAGCAAATCGGTAAATTCTCAGGTGGTTTTGTTTTAATCAAACCCGCTGCAGTAGGTACAGGAGTAATTGCCGGTGGTGCGATGCGTGCTGTATTAGAGAGTGCCGGTGTACATAACGTATTGGCAAAATCTAAAGGTTCATCTAACCCACACAACGTGGTAAAAGCAACTGTTGATGCATTAACTAAAATGCGTGATGCTTATACAGTAGCTCAAACCCGTGGTATTGATTTAAACAAAGTATTTAACGGATAATATCATGGCTAAGATCAAAATAACACAAGTAAAAAGCGTTATCGACAGAAGCGAGCGCCAAAAGAGAACCGTTCAGGCTTTGGGTTTATCTAAATTGAACCAAAGTGTAGAGGTTGAAGCTACTCCACAGATTATCGGTATGGTTCGTAAAGTGAACCATTTGGTAGCAATCGAAGCAATCTAGTAAAAGTTTTAAAGGTAGTATTGGAAAAATCCGGTACTACCTTTATATATGTTTAATCGTTGTACCTGTTTAGTGAAAGCGAAGGGCAACACAAATTCAAAAAAATGAATTTAAGTAATTTAAAACCTGCAGTAGGTTCTACAAAAAACAGTAAGAGAATTGGTCGTGGTACAGGTTCTGGTCGTGGCGGTACTTCAACTCGTGGTCACAAGGGTGCGGGTTCTCGTTCAGGTCACAAAACCAAAATCGGTTTCGAAGGTGGTCAAATGCCTTTACAACGTCGTGTACCTAAAGTTGGTTTCAAACCAATCAACCGTACGGAGTATGTTGGTGTAAACTTAGACGTTTTACAAGCATTAGCTGAAAAACATAGCTTAACAACTATCGATTTTGCTGCTTTACAAGCACATGGTTTAGCTTCAAAAAACGACTTGGTTAAAATTTTAGGTCGTGGTGAAGTTAAAGCAAAGCTAGAAATTACAGCACATGCGTTCTCTGCAACCGCACAAAAAGCTATTGAAGCTGCAGGTGGTTCTATTGTAAAATTGTAATTATTAAATGAAGAAGCTATTTACTACTTTAAGTAATATCTGGAAAATTCAGGAATTAAAAGAGCGTATATTGTTTACGCTCTTAATTCTTTTGGTATACCGTTTCGTATCTCACGTGGTTTTACCAGGTGTAGATCCAACTGCTTTAGGCAACAACGAGAAATCGGGAATTTTAGGCTTACTGGATATGTTTGCCGGCGGTTCTTTCTCTCGTGTGTCTATTTTGGCGTTGGGGGTAATGCCTTACATTTCTGCATCGATTGTGGTGCAGCTATTGGGTATTGCTGTTCCTTCTTTCCAAAAAATGCAGAAAGAGGGCGAAAGTGGTAGAAAGAAAATGAACCAGATTACCCGTTACCTAACGGTAGCGATCACAATCGTTCAGTCTGTTGGTTACGTTAAAACGCAAGTTCCTGCAGAAGCTATTTTATTACCAAATACTTTATTTTTAGTGTTATCTACGTTTGTATTAACGGCAGGTACGTTATTCGTAATGTGGTTGGGTGAAAAAATTACAGATAAAGGTATTGGTAACGGTACATCACTAATCATTATGGTTGGTATTATAGCCCGTTTACCGGTAGCAATTTCTCAAGAGTTTAGTGCACGTGTGGGTTCGGCCAGTGAAGGTGGAGGCCCAGTTGCATTGGTTTTGGAGATCGTTGCCTTATTTGCAGTGGTGATGTTTACCATTTTAATTGTTCAAGGTGTACGTAAAGTACCTGTACAATACGCTAAAAAAATTGTTGGTAACCGCCAGTTTGGTGGTGTTCGTCAGTATATTCCTTTAAAGGTTAATGCTGCTGGTGTTATGCCAATCATTTTTGCCCAGGCGTTAATGTTTATTCCAGGTGCTTTAATGCAGTTTGTTCCTTCGTTACAAGGTTCCTGGTTAATCCAGTTCAGCAATACCACTTCGTTGGCTTATAGCTTAACATTCGCATTTTTAATTATCGCATTTACTTTCTTCTATACTGCCATTACGGTTAATCCAACCCAAATGAGCGATGATATGAAGAAAAATGGTGGTTTTATTCCAGGTATTAAACCTGGCTTTGCAACATCAACTTTTATTGATGATGTGATATCAAAAATCACTTTCCCAGGTGCGGTATTTTTAGCGATTATTGCTATCCTGCCTTCAATTGCGGTTAAGTTTGGTATTAAACAAGAATTTGCACACTTCTTTGGTGGTACTTCTTTATTGATTTTAGTAGGTGTTGTATTGGATACATTGCAACAGATCGAAAGTTATTTATTGATGCGCCATTATGATGGTCTGATGAAAACAGGTAGAGTTACCGGCAGAACAGGTGTTCCTGCTGCAAGTAGCAACGCAGCACTGTAGTGTAAAGGATGTCTAAAATTTATTACAAGTCTCTTGAGGAGATCGAGTTAATAAGAGAAAGTTCCATGCTTGTTTCTAAAACGCTGGCCGAGGTGGCCAAGGTAATAAAAGCAGGCATGACTACTATCCAGTTAGATAAGTTAGCCTATGAGTTTATTAGTGACCACGGAGCGATTCCTGCATTTTTAAACTATAATGGTTTTCCTTACTCATTGTGTATTTCGCCAAATGAACAGGTTGTTCATGGTTTCCCGGGCGAATATGTAATTCAAGAAGGTGATCTTATTTCGGTTGATTGTGGAGTGATTAAAAACAATTATTTTGGTGATTCGGCCTATACTTTTCCGATAGGGGAGATAGACGCCGAAAAACAGAAGTTGCTTACGGTTACTCAACGCTGCCTTGAACTGGGTATAGAAAAAGCTGTTGTTGGAATGCGTACCGGTGATATCGGTTTTGCTGTTCAGCAATACGCAGAAGCCAATGGATTTGGTGTAGTAAGAGAACTTGTAGGGCATGGTGTTGGTGTAAAACTTCATGAGAAACCAGAGGTTCCGAATTATGGGAAACGTGGTGCAGGACCAAAACTAGAAGAAGGGATGGTTATTGCAATAGAACCCATGATCAATGCAGGCGTAGCCGGTGTTAAATTCCATAACGATGGATGGACGGTAACGAGTAAAGACAATAAACCATCGGCACATTTTGAACACACAGTAGCTATCAAAAAGGGCAAAGCAGATGTTTTATCAACGTTTTCTATTATAGAAGAAGTTTTACAACAAAAAAAATAAATTATTAAAATTTTTTATTTAATTTTGCAACCCTGTTTAGAAGCAGCTAATTAAGTAACAATCAATAAAATATGGCTAAACAAGCCTCAATTGAACAAGACGGAGTAATAAGAGAAGCATTATCTAATGCGATGTTCCGGGTAGAACTCGAGAACGGGCATGAGATTATTGCGCACATTTCAGGAAAGATGCGGATGCACTACATCAAAATTCTTCCTGGGGATAAAGTTAAATTGGAAATGTCTCCTTATGATTTAACAAAAGGACGCATTACTTATAGATACAAATAAAATGAAAGTTAGATCATCAATTAAAAAACGTAGCGCTGATTGCAAGATTATTCGCCGTAAAGGAAAACTTTACGTTATCAACAAGAAGAATCCTAAATACAAGCAACGTCAAGGGTAATTAGAAAATAGTGTAATTTACCGTACAACGGTGGCCCGCCGTTCGGAATTACAGCAAAACAATAATAAATATGGCAAGGATTTCAGGTATTGATTTACCAAGAAACAAAAGAGGAGAGATCGGTTTAACCTATATCTATGGTATCGGTAGAACAACTGCTCAACGTATTTTAACTACGGCAGGTATCGATTTAAACAAAAAAGTACAAGACTGGTCTGATGATGAGTTATCAGCAATCCGTACAATGATCAACGATGAGATTAAAGTAGAAGGTGCTTTACGCTCAGAAGTTCAGTTAAACATCAAACGTTTAATGGATATTGGTTGTTACCGTGGTTTACGTCACAGAAAAGGTTTACCTTCTCGTGGTCAGCGTACTAAAAACAACTCACGTACTCGTAAGGGTAAGAGAAAAACAGTTGCTAACAAGAAAAAAGCTACTAAATAATAATTGATAGATTTGAGATAATAGATGTGAGATAAGAGAAAAACTTCATCTGCACTCAAATTTGGAATATCAGGATTAAAAAATAAGGTGGCGAGTGCCGGGCTTGTGTTAATATCTCACATCTCAATTCTCACATCTCATATCTAAAAGATAAAATGGCTAAAAGTAAAAAAGTAACAAAAAAACGTATCGTTGTAATCGAGCCTGTTGGTCAGGCGCATATCAATGCTACTTTTAACAACATCATCGTTACCTTAACAAACAACAACGGACAGACTATTTCATGGTCTTCTGCAGGTAAAATGGGCTTCAAAGGTTCTAAAAAGAACACGCCTTATGCAGCTGGTCAAGCAGCTTCAGATTGCGGTAAGGTTGCGTTTGATTTAGGTTTACGTAAAGTTGAAGTATTTGTAAAAGGTCCGGGTTCAGGTCGCGAATCTGCAATCAGAACTTTACAGGTAGCAGGTCTTGAAGTAACATCTATCAAAGATATTACTCCACTTCCTCACAACGGATGTCGTCCTCCTAAAAAGAGAAGAGTTTAATTAATTTTAAAGCTAAGAATCTCCAGCTACAGGTTGGATGATACTTTAAAAACAGAAAAAAATGGCAAGATATACAGGCCCAAAATCAAAAATCGCACGTAAATTCAGAGAACCAATTTTCGGTCCTGATAAAGTGTTAGACAGAAAAAATTATCCTCCCGGCCAACATGGCGTTTCAAAAAGAAGAGGAAAACAATCTGAATATGCTATCCAGTTAATGGAGAAACAAAAAGTAAAATACACTTACGGTGTATTAGAAAAACAATTCAGTAACTTGTTTAAAAAAGCATCTTCACGTGCAGGTATCACTGGTGATAACTTACTTCAATTGTTAGAAGCACGTTTAGATAATACAGTTTACCGTTTAGGTATTTCAACAACCCGTTCTGGTGCACGCCAGTTAGTTAGCCATAAACACGTAACCGTGAATGGTGAAGTTGTAAATATTCCTTCATATCAGTTAAAAGCTGGTGATGTGGTTGCTGTTCGTGAAAAATCTAAATCTTTAGAATCAATTAGTAACTCAGTTGCAGGCAGAACAATTAACAAGTTCGCATGGTTAGAGTGGAACGCCAGTGAATTAACTGGTAAATTCTTAACCTACCCTCAACGTGATGAAATTCCTGAAAACATCAAGGAAAACTTAATCATCGAGTTGTACTCAAAGTAATCAATGAGCTAGTTAATTACCTCAAAAGGGTAATTAACTTTTTTCATGTTACTATATATTCAATAACGAATTTAAAAAAATATAAATGGCAATTTTAGCATTTCAGAAACCAGACAAAGTGATCATGCAGAAATCAACCGATTTCGATGGCACATTTGAATTTCGTCCTTTAGAGCCCGGTTTCGGTGTAACAATTGGTAATGCCTTAAGAAGAATTTTACTTTCTTCATTAGAAGGTTATGCTATTACTACTATTCGTTTTTCAGGCGTTTCTCACGAGTTTTCTACCATAAAAGGTGTTGTAGAAGATTTAACTGATATCATCTTAAACTTAAAACAAGTTCGTTTTAAGAAAACAGGTGATTCAGGTGATTCTGAAAAAGTTTTCATCATCGTTAATGGTCAAGATCAGTTTAAAGCTGGTGATATCACTAAATTCTCTAACAACTTTACAGTTTTAAACCCTGAGCATGTTATTTGCAATATGGATAAATCTGTTACTTTGGAGGTGGAATTAACCATCAAT
The DNA here is from genome assembly GCF_042464845.1 of Pedobacter sp. BG31. Taxonomy (NCBI): domain Bacteria; kingdom Pseudomonadati; phylum Bacteroidota; class Sphingobacteriia; order Sphingobacteriales; family Sphingobacteriaceae; genus Pedobacter; species Pedobacter sp. BG31. The sequence continues at coordinate 135,498 of NZ_JBHNZK010000014.1, read as the reverse complement.
AAAGGACGTGGTTATGTACCTGCTGAAGAAAATAAAGTTGCTGATGCTGTTGTAGGTGTAATCGCAATCGATTCGATTTATACTCCGATGAAAAATGTAAAATACACGATTGAAAACTTTCGTGTTGAGCAAAAAACGGATTATGAAAAATTGGTTTTAGATATCTCTACTGACGGTTCAATTCATCCGGAAGAAGCATTAAAGGAAGCGGCTAAGATCCTTATCCAACACTTTATGTTATTCTCAGATGAGAATTTGGTATTAGAATCTCAGGCAAAAGAAGAAACCAAAGAAGTTGACGAGGAAATTTTACACATGCGTAAAATCCTTAAAACTGAATTGGTAGATATGGATCTTTCAGTTAGGGCATTAAACTGCTTAAAAGCTGCTGATATCCGTACTTTGGCTGATTTAGTTTCTTATGACGTTGCTGATATGTTGAAATTCAGAAACTTCGGTAAGAAATCTTTAACTGAGATCCAGGAATTAGTAAAATCAAAAGGTTTATCATTTGGTATGAACCTGTCTAAATTTAAATTAGACGAAGAGTAATACGCATGGCGCCATGCGCTTAGCGCAAAGCGTTGAATTAACTATTAGTTCACAGTGTATAATTCCCTCTGAGACAGAGACGGTATACACTTAATCAAAAAACAATGAGACACGGTAAAAAAGTAAACCACTTAGGTAGAACCGACAGCCACAGAAAAGCGATGTTAGCTAACATGGCTACATCACTAATTAAAGCAAAAAGAATTACTACAACTTTAGCTAAAGCTAAAGCTTTACGTACTTATGTTGAGCCATTAATCACGAAAGCGAAAAATGACACTACTCACTCACGTCGTACAGTTTTCTCTTATCTACAAGATAAAGAAGTAATCACTATTTTGTTCCGCGAAGTGGCTGAGAAAGTAGCTAACCGTCCAGGTGGTTATACTCGTATCATTAAATTAAACAATCGTCAGGGTGATAACGCCGAGATGGCTTTAATTGAATTGGTAGATTACAATACAGTTTACGGTAAAGATGTAGAGGTTAAAGAAGAGAAGAAAACAACTCGTCGTGGTAGAAGTAAAGCTGCTGCGCCTAAAGCTGCTGAAGCAAAAGCTGAAACTGCTGAAGAAGTTGCTCCTGCTGAAGAAGCTCCCGCTACTGAAGAACCAAAAGGAGAATAATTTTATTCAACTTAAGGATATTAAAGTCTTGTTCGAAAGAGCAGGACTTTTTTTTTACCTTGAAGCAAAAAAATATAACACTTATGAAAGTCGTTGCCAGCCTACTGCTCATCTTCATGATTAATCAATTTTCTGTTTATGCCCAGCAACCAGACAGTTATTATTCACTGAAAGTTATCGGTCAAACCTTATTGCTCAGAGAGCGCAAAATTGAGGTCAATGCGGATGGCCTTTTAAAACAGGTCGGCGTTGGTGGTTTTTCTGATAGTACCGCTAAACTCCATCAAATACTTTATGAGCCTGTTCATTTTCATTATTATATTGATGCGAAAAAACAGCTTAAATTTTCTCCAACTGCATTCAGGTTCTTAACCGTCGGAAAAGACTCTGTTACCTGGTGGGCGCAAAGTACAGCTGAGGGCTTGAAGCAGGATGTTTTTGGCAAGGCCTATGCTAATGGTGTTATTCGGTTTAAAGTGCATGTTTCGGGCGCACAGCTCAAATTTAATAATATCAATTTTCATATTCCTTTCAATATTGCCAATTCGAAATATCTTGGTGGATTAGGTCAAAAGAGCAATATACGTCGAGATACGGTAAAATGGAATTTACGTAATTATTCGAAGATAAAACCAGCCTTTTGGGTAGGCAATGAGTGGCGCGGACTTTATTTAAGATTGGATGACGAGCCTAATAGCAACAATAATAATTTTGTAAATGGTTGGTCAAATGAGAAAAGCGAGGGTTTTCAGATTAATGTTAAAGGGAGTTCTATGCTTTCGGATTTTACTACCGGCAGTATCGCGTTAGCTTCAGGACAAGAACTAACTTTCAGTTATACTATCGTAATTTCTGAACGCGGTAATCTGAAACTACCGGTTAATTCAAAGAAGAAATTTAAGCAGTTATTATATTTAGATTTGCATACAAAATAAAAAGGAGCGAATGATCGCTCCTTTAATTCAAATCTTTACATTCTCCATCCCATACTGTTTGAGTACATCGGCAGGAACACCAGCCCATTGGTTTGGTGCATTGCCTACATAACCAATGTCTTTTACGCCCATTTCTGTCGTGTAAAAACCGGAGGCCGTTAAATTTCTCATTCTGTTGAAAAAGGCTACGCCTGCCTGCATTTCTGGCCTGGCTTTTTTAGGGTAGGCAATTTCATCAACAATAGAGATCTGCTGATCTGCAGAGGCTTCAATAAAAGGTTTTTGAAATTTATTAAAGCTGTACACATCCAGCCATTTCAGGCCGCCACGCATAGGTATTTTATGTTCAGGAATATCTTTTACTATAAATTCGATAAACTCTGGTACTTTTGCATCAGAAGCGCTGCCCGAAACTTCATCTTTGGGAATAATGATATCGGCCAGAACGGTGATTGTAGCCATTTCATGTTTAGTGAAAAAAGTCTCTGATTTCAGATTTTTATCACGGTCTAACTCCCATTGTTCCCTGCCTGCTTCTTTCGTACTTTCCCCAGGTGCAGCAACGTCTGTTTTTGCTTCAGGCTGTTTACAAGCCTCAAGCAGTACAGTTGTACTAATGGCGGTTAAACCTAGTGCTTTTAGTGAATCACGTCTGTTCATATGGTAAGGCTTAAATGTTCTGTTTTTTCTTTTGAGCTAAAATATATTCTGCAGTGCGCATAGATAGTGCTAATATGGTCCAGGTTGCATTTTTGTCACCTTGCTGTACAAACGGTCCCGCATCTACCACAAACAAATTTTTACAATCATGTGCCTGGCAATATTTGTTCAGTGCCGACTTTTTAGGATCATCACCCATGCGTATGGTACCTACCTCGTGGATGATTTTTCCAGGATTGAGTAAACCATAATTGGTATCTGCACCATGGATCTCGGAGGTGACCACTGCACCCATTTCCTTCATAATCGAAAGAAAGGTTTCCTGCATGTGTTTTGCCTGTAGAATTTCATCTTTATCCCATTTGTAGTTAAACCTTAAAACCGGAATTCCATATTTATCTACCGTATTGGGATCTATTTCGCAGTAGTTGCTTTCTCTGGCAATTGCGGTACCACGACCAGCCATTCCAACACCAGTGCCATAAAACCTGCGATAATCATCTTTTAATGATTTTCCGTAACCTCCGGCTTCTTTCATTTTACCATCTCTGCCAGGTACCATGCCATTCATTTGAGCCACACCGCCACCAAAACCATAGGCAGGCATGCCCATTCCTCCCCAATATTCAATGTGATAACCACGTGGGAAGTTAAGTTTACGATTATCCAACCACCATGGCGAATAAATATGTACACTTCCTACACCATCTTCATTATAACGTTTCCGATCCATTAACTGCGGCAGAAAGCCCGAAACACTCGCCCCTGTAGAATCGTGCAGGTATTTACCCACTACACCACTGCTGTTGGCCAGGCCATTCGGGTGTGAAGTTGATTTTGAATTCAATAATATACGGGCTGACTCGCAGGCGCTGGCACCTAAAATAACCAGTTTGCCATTTACCTGATATTCCTGTAAATCCTTGCGGTTTACATAAGAAACACCTTTTGCGGTACCATCCTTATCCGTAATCACTTCACGTACCATTGCATCGGTAATCACGGTCAGGTTTCCGGTTTTCACCGCTGGGTTTACCAAGCATGATGAGGATGAAAAATCGCCGTAAACTTTACAGCTTCTGCCACATTGCCCACAGTAAAAACAAGGTGCGCGATCATTGTTGTTGGGTAAAGCTTCTGTTAATACAGACCCGCGACCGGTAATTACCCTGACACCGGCTTTTTCTGCTCCTTTTTTGATAAAAAGTTCGTTTAACCTTGGTTTAGGCGGTTTCATAAAAATGCCGTCAGGTTCATTTTCTAAGCCTTCTGCTGTTCCATAAATACCGATCATTCGGTCAACTTTATCATAAAAGGGTTTTACATCAGCATAGGTTATCGGCCATGCATCAGTTAAACCATCTTTAGGCTTAAAATCGTCGGGACCCATCCGTAAAGAAATCCTGCCCCAGTGGTTGGTACGGCCACCGAGCATGCGCGAACGGAACCATTCGAATTCACTTTTGTTCTTTTGGGTATAAGGCTCGCCTTCTAATTCCCAACCACCATATGATGCGTCAAAATCACCAAATGGACGAACGGTTCCTGCACCACGACGTGGTGATTCCCATGGCCATTTTAATTGATGTGAATCTAATCGCGGATCAAAATTTTGACCAGCCTCGAGCATTAAAACCTTTTGACCGGCATGCGCCAGCACATAGGCCGCCATCCCGCCACCTGCACCTGATCCAACAATAATGGCATCGTACACGGTTGGCGATTTTTTTATCTGAAAGTCACTCATGTATTGTGATTTGCTATTTAAATACCCTAATCTAAAGTTTAATTTTTTGAAAAAAAAGTGTTCCGCTACTTTGGAATCAATATAGATAATGATGTTGTGGCTTGTTCCTAAATCGTATTATGTGATTCGTTTATTTAAATCAATATCATCGATTTTTATGGTTGAAGATGACAGTCCATATTACATTTTACCTCTTCCATCTTTTTAATATGGTCGCTCTATTGTTACATTATTCATTATGTGTTCAGCTCCGGATAAACTTGATTATCTTTGCATCTCAAATCCATTTAAGTGTTAGCAAATATCAACTCATTTATTGCCGCTTTAAAGGCCAGCTTAGAAGAAGGAAGTTTTGTGAAAATTTCCTTAGGGAACTATAAAGGGGAAGAGGAAGCCTTAAAACAATTGCTGATCCGTAAGGTGATCATCAAGCGTGAAGGTAAACTGGCTGTTACCTATCGTTACAAAACACGCGACGTGGTAAAAAACTATGCTATCGATGAGGCTATTGATTTAATTAAGGGTTACCTGACGACCGGATTTAAAATAGCTACCCTGTTTACCACCGAAAACGACCTGATCTTAGAAGAGCTGAACAATGGAAAAGTGGTATTACGTAAAGGTAAAGCTTCGAGTGTGGAAGTGCCGTCTGCCAGTCATGACAAAGAAAAAGCCAGGTTGATCAAACCTGCTTCAAAATCTTACTTAACTGAATTAAAGATTACCGATGCAGAAGGTAAGGTTTTTAAAAATGCACAGGATAAATTCAGGCAGATTAACCATTACATTGAAATTTTAAGCACGCTGATAAAAGAACTGCCGGAAGGGACGATTAAAAAAGTGGCGGATATGGGCTCGGGTAAAGGTTATTTAACCTTTGCACTATATGATTACCTGCATTCTGTTTTAAACTTAGAAAGCGAGGTGATAGGAGTAGAGTACCGTCAGGATATGGTTGACTTATGTAACCAGGTGGCTGTTAAATCTGCTTTCGATAAATTGAATTTTGTACAGGGAACTATTGAAGATTATCAAGCTGAGGATGTAAACCTGTTAATTGCATTACATGCCTGTGATACCGCAACTGATGATGCCATTTATAAAGGAATTAAAGCCAATGCCGAACTGATTGTGGTTGCGCCGTGTTGCCATAAACAGATTCGCAGGGAAATAGAGAAGAGCAAAGTGAAAAACGATGTTTCTTTTTTAACAAAATATGGAATTTTTTTAGAACGTCAGGCCGAAATGGTTACTGATGGCATACGTGCGCTGATTTTAGAATATTTTGGCTATAAAACGAAGGTATTCGAATTTATTTCTGATGCGCATACGCCTAAAAATGTGCTTGTGGTTGGGATGAAGGGCAAAGCGTTAAGCGCAGAGCGGAAAGCGGAAGTTTTAGGGAAAATTAAAGCGAGTAAGGAATACTTTGGAATTGGTTATCATCATTTGGAGCGATTGTTGGCATTGTAGTTTAATCGCAAGGACACGGATTTTTTATTGAATGGCTCATAAAGAATACGAGCCATCCTTGGTATACATAGCAGCTGGAATTATTTAAATCTTAAAGCGTTAAAAATAGTAGGGGTGATATATTTTTTAAGATTTTCCATTTCATCAGTTAATATAAACGTATAGGCATCAGCAATGTCTTCTTTATGTATGGCAACTACCATGCAGAATTTGTAGTCTTTGCCGAAATTTTTGGTTGGCGTAACTATAGTGAAAAATCCTGCGTCGGCATTAAAATCCTTTTTTACAGCTGGATTCGGAAACTGTTGGATCGAAGGCGGTTTATTAGATCCGCCGGCTATGTTCATTGCTATTGCCATAAGTGTAGCTGATAACATAGTATTTGGATTTATCCTAATTTCTCCTTCTTTTTTTGTTTCCAACCATTTTTTGTACTCTTTTACCCTTTCTGTTAAAGAACGTATAGCATATCTGATTTCTATGTGTTTTGAAGTATCAATAACTGCATATTCATATAGCATAGCTGAATTTTTGATAGGTTCTGTTTTTACAAAACCCTCAGGTTGATCTAGCATTAGGTTACTGTCGCTGATTATTTTTTCAAAACTTTCGGCAGGTTTGGTGTCCTGAGATTTTGCTACGTGAATGATCCCAAAGAATGCGATTGCGATAAAATATTTCTTCATTTTGATTTTTGGTTTGTGAAATGATATAGAACTGAAGAGATTTCCACAACGAGTATGTATTAAAAGTGATTAAACATGTTCCCAAAGTAAAAACAGGCTCTTTCCTGTTTTAAGCAGCTCAACTAATCTTTTCATAGTTGTATCAGACGATGTTTGTGTAAAAAACAGATAATCAAAATATTTTTTACCATATAAGACATACGAGCGCATACAGGTTTAGAGCGTCATCGCGATTTTTCAGGCAAGAGCCCTGATGATATTCCGAATGAAGCCATTCTATGGAGAGTTTGTCAACGGTAACTTATTTCTAAATCTAATTACCTATATTGGTTTTCGGTCGGTACGCCGCCGACCGATATATTGAATTCGTAATTATAGATGTAATAAGCTAAGCGCTACCAATGCCGGGATTGATTGCACATACAAAATTTTCTTGCTCGCCGTTGCGGCACCATAAATACCCGCAATAATTACGCAGCATAGAAAAAATATAGCTACGTACATTTTCCATTGATGATCATTTATGCATAACGACCAGATTAAACCTGCTGCTAAAAAGCCATTATATAAGCCCTGATTTGCAGCCAATGTTTTTGTTGGTACGAATAAGTCTTTAGGAATGGTTTTAAATACCTGTGGTGCTTTGGTTGTCCACGCAAACATTTCTAACCAAAGAATATAAATGTGGATGAAGGCGACTAAGCCAATTACGATTTGAGCTGCTATTTGCATTTTTTTGGTGATTAAAAGGATTTTAGGTGATTACACAGATTTAAATGAGTGTACCGATTGATTGTAATTTAAAGATATAAAACTTTGAGGGCTTTTATATGATCACTTACTATTTCAGCTGTGTTTTTATGACCGAAGCACAAAAAACGCTGTTCAATAAACCCGATAATAGCGAACACGTAGTGCAACGGAGTAAAGCGGTTAGCGGGGCAGGTGCTCCCGACGAGATTCGAACGCTCATTTTCAAATCACTTAAAATATCTTCTATTTAAGCTTTAGTTTTTCTGCTTTCACCTTTGGTCTTTAGTCTCCCTTAAATCCATCTTCCATCCCGCATCTTCCATCGTTTTCTGTCATGCTGTCAGTATCGAATAGGATCGTTTTTTACATTTTATCAGTCTTTTGTCTATATTATCTGCCAAAAACCAATTGGCACAAGCATTGTTTAATAGCAGTAGAAATTATAATACTTTAAAAAGAGAAAATAAAAATACAATGGGAAAAATTATTGGAATAGACTTAGGAACAACAAACTCTTGCGTGAGCGTAATGGAGGGCAATGAGCCTGTAGTTATCGCAAACAGTGAGGGTAAACGTACTACACCGTCTATTGTTGCTTTTGCAGAAAACGGTGAGCGTAAAGTTGGCGAGCCTGCTAAACGTCAGGCTATAACCAACCCAACAAAAACGATATATTCAATTAAACGCTTTATGGGTAGCAGCTACGACGAAAGTGCGAAAGAGGCTGGACGCGTACCTTATAAAGTTGTAAAAGGTGACAACAACACGCCACGTGTTGAAATCGACGACAGAAAATACACTCCACAAGAGATTTCTGCAATGATTTTGCAGAAAATGAAAAAAACTGCTGAAGATTTCTTAGGACAAGAAGTTACAGAAGCAGTAATTACAGTACCTGCTTATTTTAATGATGCACAGCGCCAGGCGACTAAAGAAGCTGGTGAGATTGCAGGTTTATCTGTAAAACGTATCATTAACGAGCCAACTGCAGCTGCTTTAGCTTATGGCTTGGATAAAGCACACAAAGACATGAAAATTGTGGTGTTTGACTGTGGTGGTGGTACTCATGACGTGTCTGTATTGGAATTGGGTGATGGCGTTTTCGAGGTAAAATCTACCGATGGTGATACTCACTTAGGTGGTGATGACTTTGACCACATCATTATCGATTGGTTAACTCAGGAATTTAAATCAGAAAACAGCATGGACCTTTCTAAAGATCCAATGGCGTTACAACGTTTAAAAGAAGCTGCTGAAAAAGCTAAAATTGAGTTATCTAGCACAACTTCTACTGAAATTAACTTACCGTATATTACTGCTGACGCCAGCGGTCCTAAACACTTGGTACGTACCTTATCCCGTGCTAAGTTTGAGCAATTGGCTGACAGCTTAATCAAACGTACTATCGACCCTTGTAAATCTGCTTTGAAAAATGCTGGTTTAAGTACAGGCGATATCGACGAAATTATCCTGGTAGGTGGTTCTACACGTATTCCTGCTATCCAGGAAGCGGTTAAAGCTTTCTTCGGTAAAGAGCCAAGTAAAGGTGTTAACCCTGATGAGGTTGTAGCAATCGGTGCTGCTATTCAAGGTGGTGTATTAACTGGTGATGTTAAAGATGTATTGTTATTAGACGTTACTCCTTTATCATTAGGTATTGAGACTATGGGTGGTGTAATGACTAAATTAATTGAGTCTAACACAACAATCCCAACTAAAAAATCGGAAACTTTCTCCACTGCAGCTGATAACCAGCCTTCAGTAGAAATCCACATTTTACAAGGTGAGCGTCCGATGGCTGCTCAAAACCGTACAATTGGCCGTTTCATTTTAGATGGTATTCCACCAGCACCTCGTGGTGTGCCTCAGGTAGAAGTATCATTTGATATTGATGCCAACGGTATCTTACACGTAAGTGCAAAAGATAAAGCTACTGGTAAAGAGCAAAAAATCCGTATCGAAGCATCTTCTGGTTTAACTGATGCTGAGATCAAAAAAATGAAAGAAGAAGCTGAAGCTAATGCTGCAGATGATGCGAAGCAAAAAGAAGAGGCTGATAAAATTAACGGCGCTGATGCTTTAATTTTCTCTACTGAGAAACAATTGAAAGAGTTTGGTGATAAATTATCTGCTGATAAAAAAGCGCCAATTGAAGCTGGTTTAGAGAAATTGAAAGCAGCGCACTCATCACGTAACTTTGCAGATATTGACGCAGCTTCGGCTGAATTACAAGCTGCCTGGAACGTGGCATCAGAAGAAATGTACAAAGCTGGAGAGCAGCCTCAGGGTGGTGAACAACCACAAGCTGAAGGACAAGCTCAAGGTGGCGATAACGTTACTGACGTTGATTTTGAAGAAGTAAAAGAAGACGATAAGAAATAGTCTTAAAGTCGGAAAGTCTGAGGTCCGTAAAGTCCGAAGATCTAAATATAGAAAGCGTTCCTGATTAACTTCAGGGACGCTTTTTTATTTTATCGTCATTGCGAGAAGGCTTTTTCAGCCGACGAAGCAATCTTTAGCGCAAGGATCAAAAAGATTGCTTCGTCGTTCCTCCTCGCAATGACGACCTTATTTTAGAGTCTAGCAATGGTTGGTGCGAAGCATCTTTTATATTATGCAACTAATTGATATTCTATCTAATATTTTCAAAAACCTAATTTAACCAAATGGCTTTAAGATTCAGTAGATATTCGGCTCAGAATCTCTCCTGGTAGAAAGGATGCTAAACAAGTTCAGCATGACGATCGCGTTTGGAGAAAGAGGCTAAAATTGATCGCAAGATGTAAGAACTAATTGAATTAAGTTTAAAAATACTGCTATTTGCTTCTTGAGGAGGACTTGTTGCTATGTTATTTTATTTAAATGCCTCAGGCTTTTAAAACCTGAGGCATTTTCTTTAGATATACACCTAAGCTTGTATAGCTTCGGAATCTGAATTTAATCCCACAGTTTTTCCGGGTATGTTCCATTCTTAACCAATTGGTTAATACTATCCTGAACATATGGTTTATCCTCTTTATAAGTTACGCCGAACCATTTGTTCGAAGTAGGTATTACTTTAAAGGTTGCGGTATTGTTTTTAACTAAAGTTTCGCCGATTAACGGGATAAAAAATTCTGCTTTAGGTTTGTCTTTATTGGCTTCTGCAAACGCTTTAAACATTTCTTCTGTAATTTTAAAAACAGCTGGTGTAAAGCCCCAAAAGTTCATTGAAACCGGTGTTTCGTATGCTAAAGGGAATTCTTCTCCATTTTCTTCATAAAAAATCTTGCCATCTTTGGGATAAACCTTAGTACGTTCTACAATTTCCTCAAGATTGCCCGCCGCATCTACCTTACACACACCTCGGGAAACTGCACCAAATTCAGATAAAGTTTTTCCGATCTGGTAACCGATGATGGAGTAGTTGCTGTCCGTTACTTCTGTAGTTAAGAAATCAACCATTTTTTTAAAGGCGTCGAAACCATAATAATCGTCAGCGTTAATTACGCAGAATGGCTCTTTAACTACTTTTCTGCCCGATAAGATTGCGTGCGCAGTACCCCATGGCTTTTCTCTATAAATTTCTTCTTCTATACCAAACTGTTTTAAATCGAAATTTTGGAAAACGTAATCTACCTCAATTCTTCCGGCAAGTTTGGGGTCAAAAATGGCTTTAAAATTATCTAAAAATTCTTCTTTAATGATGAATACAATTTTACCAAAACCGGCATTTATTGCATCGTATATTGAATAATCGATAATCGTTTCGCCATTGGGACCAAAACCATCAATCTGTTTCATGCTTCCATAGCGGCTGGCCATACCAGCTGCCAATATCAATAGGGTGGGTTTCATTTATTGTTTATTATTTTATTTATGGGTTGAAACCTTAATATGGGATAATTAATACACCATCAGTTTCAACCTGCGAAATTAGTTATTTGAGCAATTTGTTTGTGTAATAAGTTTTTTAAAATCCAAAAAGTCCGCCACCGGTTTTTGAACGTGTTTTTTTACCGGTAAGCATGCCAAATATACCACGGACAATTTCTTTACCAATCTGCCGGGTTATGGTAGCACCCATTACCTGTTCTACTAAACTCTTTTCTCCAGGTTTTGGTTTGCTTTCTTTTTGCGCTTCAGCTTCCTGTTTCTCTTTTTCTGCTGCTGCAGTTTGTTCATTAATACGTTTAGTTAAAATGTCGTATGCACTTTCAGGATCAATAGGATCTTTATATTTGGCGTACATTGGGCTGGAACGTACGAGCTGATCGAAATCGGCAGCCGTAAGTGGTCCCATCAACGCCCTTGGCGGGGTAAGCAGCGTTGCCGCTACTTCGGTCGGGATGCCTTTCTCATCTAATACGGTCACCAACGCTTGTCCCGTACCTAATGAGGTTAACATTTGGTCAATCTGGTAAAAATCCGACTTTGGATAAGTGTTAACCGTCTTTTTTAGGGCATCTACATCATTTGGGGTAAAGGCCCTCAGTGCATGCTGTACACGGTTGCCTAGCTGGCCCAAAACGCTTTCCGGAACATCGGTAGGTGCCTGCGTACAAAAGAAAACACCAATGCCTTTAGAACGGATTAACCTGATAATGGTTTCAATCTGCTCAAGAAATGCTTTAGAAGAATTTTTGAACAATAAATGGGCTTCATCAAAAAAGAATACCAGCTTTGGTTTGTCTAAATCGCCAACTTCGGGCATGGTATTGAATAATTCGGCCAATAAGCTTAATAAAAAGGTAGAATATAATACAGGCTGGTTCTGAACATCAGAAATGTTCAATAAACTGATGGCTCCTTTGCCATCAATCCGTTCGAAAAGATCTCCGGGATCAAAGGATTTTTCGCCAAACATACCACCTAAGCCCTGTTGTTCAATTGCCACTATTTTTCTCAGCATGGTACCAGCAGTAGCACTGGAGATACTGCCATAACTGCTTTTAATTTCTGCAGCGCCTGCGCCTTCTGAAAGATAGGATACCAGCTTTTTTAGATCATTTAAATCGATTATCGGTAGTTTATGATCATCAGCATATTTGAAGATAACGGCTAAAACACCTGTCTGTGTATCGTTCAAATCTAAAATCTTTGATAAAAGTGTAGGTCCAAACTCCAGTACGGTTGCGCGCATCTGCGCACCCATTTTGCCTGAAAGGGAGTAAATCTCGACAGGGAAACCTGTTGGCGAAAAAGTTTTATTGAGCTGTTGTGCCCTTTCTTCTATTTTAGGATTAACTGAACCGGATTGGTTTAAACCTGATAAATCGCCCTTAACATCCAACATAAAAACCGGTACACCAGCGTCAGACAGTTGCTCTGCCAATAACTGTAGCGTTCGCGTTTTGCCGGTTCCGGTTGCCCCGGCAATCAGACCGTGTCTATTCATCATTTTTAATGACAAATTAACTTCGGCTTCGCTATAAACCTGTCCATCTAAAATTCCGGCGCCTAAATAAATGTACGAGCCCGAAGGAGCATAAGATGATTTTATTTTTTCGATGAATTTTGAAGAAAGATCGCTCATTTTTTAAAATTAGACTGGCAATTTAGTAAACATATCTTAGAAAGGTTATGTTTTTTATTCAGCAATATAATCCAGAATACGGCCTAAATAGTTGTTTATTGTTGATGGTTAAGCTGCCTGTAATAATTTAATTCGTTCTGGAGCACTGTTATTTCCTGTTGCATATTTTGCAATTGATTGAGCAGATGCGAAACGGCATGAATCCCTTCTAAATTAATCTGAAGATCGTTTGCCAAACGGAGGTACCGCTCCAGTTTACCCAGTTCATCCAAGGGCAAAAAGACAGATTGCTTTTTTACAGTTGTCTGGATTAGTCCAAAATCTTCCAGAGAATGGATAAAGTTAATTTCTACATGATGATAAGCGCAGATATCTTCTACTGGTATTAGATAAGTTTCCATAATGGTTAGAATTTGGAAAGTTTTTCGAATAATTCTTTTTGTTCAGCATTTAAATTGGTTGGTATCTTAACCTGCCATTTAATATACAGATCGCCAAACTGGTTATCTTTTTTGTAAACCGGGAAGCCTTTGCCTTTCAACCTTAAAGTGGTATCAGGCTGTGTGCCTGCCGGTACTTTAAGTTTAACTTTGCCGTTTAAGGTTTCTACAATTTTTTCGCCACCTAAAATGGCTGTATATAGATCTATTTCTTCCTGAATGTAAATGTCATTGCCTTTCCGTTTAAATTTGGGATCATCGCTAATATTGAATTTGATATACAGATCACCCGGAGGGCCGTTATTAACACCTGGGGCACCATAACCCGGAAGTTTGATCTTTTGCCCGTTTTCTACACCCGCCGGAATGGTAATACGTACCTGTTTGCCGTTAACCGTTAGGGTTTGTTTATGTGTGGTATAGGCATCAAGCAGGTTCAATTGTAAATCGGCACTGTAATCCTGGCCTTTAAATGGCGAATTTCTGCTACTTCTGCCACCGCCGCCGCCAAACATGGAAGAAAAGAAATCAGAAAAGTCTTCACCGCCAAAACCGCCAGAATAGCTGTTGCCACCATAAGCCTGTCCTTGTGATTGGTATTGCCTCTGTTGCTGTTGCTGGGCATCCAGCTGATCGGCATGCTGCCAATCTTTACCATATTTATCGTATTTCTTTCTTTTTTCCGGATCGCTTAAAACTTCGTTAGCCTCATTAATCTGCTGAAACTTTTTATTCGCTTCCTCATTATTGGGATTGAGGTCCGGATGGTGTTTTCGGGCTAATTTTCTATAAGCTTTTTTAATATCCTCTGTTGTCGCATCTTTTTTTAGATCGAGGATTTTATAATAGTCTATGTAGTCCATAATGGCTTAACAAATTAGTAGTGGGAATGTTCAATTTTATTGTATAAATGTAAGGTTTTGCCGTGAAATGGCATAGGGCGGAGAGCAAGTGGCAAAGCGTGTAGCGCAAAGCAGAAATGGGGCATAGAGTGAATGTGCTGTCAGCTGTTACCAGCTGACAGATGGCCGCTGAATATTGGATTTCAGAATATGATCAGTGTCAGGTAGAAATATCAGACACCATATAGAAGCATGATAAACAAAAAATGCCCCATTGAATGTGCTGTCAGCTGTTACCAGCTGACAGAGAGCCGCTGAATATTGGATTTCAGAGTGTGATCAGTGTCAGATAGAAATATCTGACACCACATAGAAGCATGATAAACAAAAAATGCCCCATGTAGGGGCATTTTGATTAATAGGTAGAGAAAGATTATTTTTTGTTCTTCACATATTTTTCTAACCACTGGTCTTGCTCCCACAACATGTGCAACAAGTTTTCTTTGCCACGGTAACTATGTGCTTCGTAGGGTAAAAATACAAAACGGGTTGTGCCTCCTGCACCTTTAATGGCGTTGAACAAGCGTTCGCTATTAATGGGGAAAGTACCTGGATTATCGTCAGCATCACCATGGATTAGTAACAATGGAGTTTTGATTTGATCAGCATAGCTAAAGGGGCTCATTTCGTAATATAACTGAGGGGCCTGCCAATACGTACGTTCTTCGTTCTGAAAACCAAATGGGGTAAGCGTACGGTTGTAAGCTCCGCTGCGGGCAATACCTGCGGCAAAAAGATTGGTGTGCGCCAGTAGGTTTGCAGTCATAAATGCACCATAACTGTGGCCACCAACAGCCATACGTTTTTTATCACCTACACCTAAATCAGCCAGTTTATTAATGGCGGCTTCAGCATTTAACTGTAGTTGATCTACAAAGGTATCGTTCGGTTTTTTACCATCTTTGGCCACAATTGGCATTTCAGCATTATCCAAAACTGCATATCCGCGGGTTACCCAGAAAATAGGGGAGGCCCAGCTAATGGCGGTGAATTTATCTTTCGATCCGCGGATCTGTGCAGCATCAGCAGCAGAATTAAACTCGCGTGGGTAAGCCCAGATCAAAGTTGGCAGCGGACCATCTTTATCTTTATTGTATCCTTTTGGTAAATACAAATCGCCGGTTAAATCCACTCCGTCGGCCCGTTTATAAGAAATTTTTTGTTTGCTGATGCCTTCTAAAGAAGGATAAGGGTTAGTGAAATTAGTAACAGGCTGGTCGGCAATACGAAGCAACAGGTTTTTGATGAAATAATTAGGGACTAATTTCTGGCTTTCTTTACGGGTAATTAAAACTAGTTTATCAGGGTTAATGACATCACTTACGTATTCAAACGTTCCTTCAGCGCTGCGCCAGATAATTTCGTTCTTTTTAGTAGCTAAGTCGAATTTAGCCAGGAATGGCAAATCCCCTTTTTCGGATGAACCCACCACATTGTTCATTAACAGTTTCGTGCCATTATCAACCGTTTTGATTACCTGCCGGCCGTATTTATTTTTGATCGTAACCGGAGAACCTGGGTTACCGTATGCATCGGTTTGGTTACGGCTGTACAGTTCTTCTACCGCCCCTGTTGTAGGATTATAACGGCTTACTTTAGTGGTTTGCTTGCTGCGCAGGCCTTCCATAATAAGCGCAAGATTGGCATCGCCCCATTGTACACCACGGTAACGGGTCTGTGTTTTAAACAATTCTTTCTCGGTTCCGGTAAAAGGCGCACTTAACGCATAAACTGCATCATGATAGGGAACATTTTTTTTGATTAGACCACTATCCAGTGGCTTGCTCCAAACCAGTGTAGCCGGTTCATCATCCCTCCAGTCGAAACCGCGGGGCACGTTTTGTGTATTATCATAACCAGATGGCGTACCTTCTGATGATGGTAACTCGGCGATTATCTTAACCGTTTTACCTTTTAAATCGGTGATGGAAACGGTTGATGGAAAACCAAATGCCGAAACCAGATAAGAAAATGGTTTGCGGATGGTTTCGACCAGCATATAGTTCTTATCCGGCGACAAGCTTACCGAGCCATAAATAGCTGGTTTACCGATAGGCACTTCTACTCCAGCTGTATTTTTGACCAATTGCGAGGTGGCAAAAAATTCGAACAGCTGTTCATCAAACGGTGATTTAATCAGGTCCTGAAAAGTAGCACTTGGTGCAGCTTTTCCTAAATTTTGTTGGATGGTAGGCCCTTTAGGCATTAATGGTTTTGTAGGTGCAGCACTGGCAGGTTTAGTTACCGTACGGTAAACAACGGTTTGATCATTTAACCAGGTGATACCACTCCCTAAAATAACGTTTAAAAAAGCCTTATTGATTTTAGTCGCTTTTTTTGTAGCCAGATCAATGATGTAAAGATCTACTCCCTTTTGCGTGGTGTGTGTAAAAGCAATCTTATTTTCGGATGGATTCCAGCTAACGTTGCCAGCATACAATGGGTTTGGCAAGCCGGTTACCTGAAAATTTTGATTTGATTTTATGTTTTTGAGACTGAAATTGTTGATATAGGTTTGTCTGCTGGGCGAGTAATTATTCGGGTTTAATCTTAAACCAGCAATTCTGTATTCGGGCATGGCCAATTCTGCTACCGAAGGATAGGAATTACGCTCGCTGAATAAGATCCATTCAGCTTTGCCATCTATGCTTACGCCAGGAGTTGGTTTAGCCAGCAATAAATCTGCAATTTCTTTTGGGGGAGTTTGGTAGCTCACTGCATCTTGCGCGGCAGAATTAAGCGAAATGCAAGTGCCTGCTATCCATAAATAAAGGCTTAGTTTTTTAATCATTTCCGGTTTTTTATTCGAAATAAGGAATGATCAAATATTGTAAAATTTCACTTATTGCTGCGTAACTTCTTAGTGAGGCGTATTTCGCTATTTATCCGAATTTGACAGCGTTCTTGGAGAAGGTATTTTTTTTGATAATTAAACAGAGAATGTCTCCAAAGCAATCAATGTATTAACCGAAATCAGTGATTTAACAGGATACTCTATTAAGAACGGGTTGGCTATTAATTTCATCCCCACCTTATATTTTTCATTTTAAGGGTATAAACTTTTAATCCTTGCCACAGAATTGGCGACCATTTCTTTTAATATCTCCACGTCAATGTCGCTTAAGTGTTTTACGTATATGCAAGCTTTGGCGGTCTTGTGTTTTCCGAATTTAGCCAATAGTTCATCACGTTTTTCAAACCCTAATGATAAATATAGCGCTATTGCATCTTTCCGTGGCGAAAACCCAGCCAGCGGAGCGTCACCTGCTCTACCGCTTTCATATTTGTAATGGTAGCTGCCAAAGCCAACAATAGCTGTTCCCCACATTTTCGCTTTAAAACCTGTTGTTTCAGCGATAATACTCGAAAGATTAAAACAATCCTTCCGTTTCGTTTCATCTGTTACCGTATTCAGAAAATCGTTAACACTTAAATCGTTTTCTGTAGTTTTATTCTTCGCCATGTTTTTGATAATGAATATAAGGTTTAAAGTAGCATTGGTTAATGAGTCCGATCCTTTACTTTGTAATATTTTTAAGTGTTAGCCTTAAGCCTTTTATAAATTTATAATTTGTAAACAACAATTTAGAAAACAGCATGAAAACAGTTCATCATAAAATAAAATATTTTTGTCGGTTCAATACTCTGGTTTTGGTCTTCTTACTTTGTTTTATGAGTACCAAGGCACAGCAAAAATTAAATGTAGCTATAGCTGGCTTAAACCATGATCATGTTTATCTGATTATGAACAGCTACGAAAAGGGCGAAGTTAACGTGGTTGGTATTGCAGAAAGTAATCCTGTACTGGTTAGCCGGTTTAGAACCCGCTATAAAATACCTGACAGTATATTTTATAATAACCTTCCTGGTCTGTTAAAGAAAAAGAAACCAGATGTGGTGCTGGCCTATAATGCCATCAGCGATCATTTAGCCGTTGTAGAGGCTGCCGCTCCGCTTGGCATATCGGTTATGGTAGAAAAACCTTTGGCAATATCGGTTAAAGAGGCCGCACGAATGGCAGAACTGGCTGAACAGCATAAAGTACATATACTAACCAATTACGAAACCACCTGGTATCCGAGCAATCAAGAGGTTTACAAAAATGTAAAAGAAAGCAATACCATAGGCGCAATCAGAAAAATGATTGTACACGATGGACACCAGGGACCGAAAGAAATCGGCGTAAGTAAAGAATTTTTGGAATGGTTGACCGACCCTGATAAAAATGGAGCAGGGGCACTGGTTGATTTTGGCTGTTATGGTGCTAATTTAATGACTTGGTTAATGGATGGTAAAGCGCCAATTTCGGTTACAGCCATTACCCGTCAAATAAAGAAGGAGATGTACCCTAAGGTAGATGATGATGCAACTATTTTATTGGAGTACTCACATGCTACAGGGATTATTGAAGCCTCATGGAACTGGCCGTTTAGTATAAAAGATATGGAAGTATTCGGCGAAAAGGGATATATGCAAGCCATTAATGAGAAAAACATCAGGGCAAGGCAAAGCAATAAAGAAGGTTATGAAATCTATCAGCCCAAAACTTTGGCACCTGCTTATGCTAACCACCTGAACTATCTTTCGGCAGTTTTAAAAGGAGAAATCAAGCCTAAAAATGATCTTTCGTCTCTGGAGAATAATTTAATTGTAGTGCGCATTTTAGAGGCCGCAAAAATTTCGGCTAAGACCGGTAAAAAAGTGATGTTGAATGGGCAGTTATCAAAAACAAAATAGCCACCTCTATGATGGCTATTGGTAAGAAGAATGGTGCCTTCCCTATGTTGTGCCTGCCCTCCGCGGATCTCCCGCTCACAGGACTTTTTTATCTGTTTTTTATGATTAACAATTTAGGCATTAGTTGGTTTTAATAGCGTAAATAATTTTGCACACTGTGTGGAAAATGTTAATATCTTCAGCGCAGTTAGCCGCTGTGAAAAAATGTTTGCAGGTAAAATGGTAACGGCTTTTTTTGTATAAAACATTTTTACTCCTATGCTGTTTGAGATTTGACTGCTGATTCATAATTATATTATTTACTGGCAAATTATCAAACATTAATCATGGTCGAATTAAATAAAGAGCTTTTTTGTAACCTCGGTGACCGTTCTTTGGACGGATATTTTATTTTCAACGCTGCAGCGCAAAATTTTTCATATCTAAACAGATCGTTAAGTAATATATGGGAGCTGGACTCGGATGAAGTGACTATTGATCCAAAGTTAGTGATAGAGCGGGTTCATCCTGAAGATTTGACGCATGTAGAGGCCTGCTATAAAGAATGCATTAAAGAAGAAACGGAAAATAAATATGAATTCCGTTTACAGTTTCCTGAAAGGGAGAAATTTGTTCGGGTATCCGTATTTGCTGTTACTGATGGTGAATTTAAGTTTTTAGTGGGTACAGTAGAAGACATCACGGTGATGCGCCACAATCAGATCCATATCGAACAGATCAACGCAAGAAAAAATATTACCTTAGAAGTATTGGCGCATGATTTAAAAGAACCACTGGGCATGATGAAATTAATTGCTTCATCAATGAAAGAGGGCATTGCGCAAACTGGCGATGAGCGGATGATCAACTCGCTGGCTTTTATACAGGACATGTGTGAGCGCAACCTGCTTCTCGTACGTAGCATGGTTAACAAAGAGTTCTTAAAATCATCCATCGTAGAAATCCGCAAGGAGCGGGCTGACCTGGTTTGGGAACTGAGAGATGTGGTTCGTTTTTATAAACGATCGAAGCTGGGCAAAATGAAGCATATTAAATTTACAAGCTCTGCTGAACAGATTTATCTGCGTCTTGATAGTATGAAGTTTATACAGGTCATCAATAACCTCATTTCAAACTCCATAAAATTTACTGCCGATTATGGAACCATTACTATCCATGCCGAAGAATATGAAAGTACAGTGCTGATTACTGTGGCCGACGATGGGATTGGGATTCCGGAAGAGTTACAAGCCGGACTTTTTAACCATTTGCCAGAAACTTTAAGGCCGGGTCTTAAGGGGGAAGAGTCTGGCGGATTTGGGATGGGTATTATCAAAGCGATTGTAGATTTACATCAGGGAAAAATTTGGTTTGAGAGTAAAACCGGTGCTGGAACAACCTTCTATATCGAGCTGCCAAAGTAGACGTTTTTAATTTTAAAACGGCGTAAGTTATATTTGAATTATGATTAACATTATTCTTGCGGATGATCACCATATTATCCGGGCCTCACTTAAAGCGCTCATAGAAAAACACGAAGGCATCAATGTTGTTGCAGAAGTACCAGATGGTTTGGCCGTCCTGGAACTTTTGGAAAAAGGAATAAAAGCTGATATTATTTTATCGGATATTGTAATGCCAAGATTAGACGGGATTGCCCTGGCAAGTACGATTAAAGCACGTAAATACACCGCGAAAGTGGTTGTTCTATCCATTTTGGATGATGAAAAGTATGCATCAAATGCTTTTGTATCAGGAGCTTTTGCTTACCTGTCAAAAGATATTGAAGAAGATGAACTGTTGTTTTGCCTAAAGCATGTTATGAAGGGAAAACGCTACCTTTCTTCTAATTTATGCATCTCCATTTTAGAGCGTTTTAATATGCAGTTGAATATACTTTCGCGAAAACTGAATACGGAAATCAACTTTACGGAGCGTGAGATTAATGTACTAAAACTCATTGCAGATGGATTAACCAACCAGGAAATAGCTGATAAATTATACCTGAGCAGGCGCACTGTGGAGAGCCAGAGAGAAGCTTTAATCAGTAAAACCGGCACTAAAAATTCCGCATCTCTAGTTCGTTTTGCCATGCGAAATGGTTATGTAGACTAGCATTTTTGAACGTTTTTTGCCCCTTTTTTAAGTGTTTATAATAAACCGTAAAAAATCGGGTATTTCTACAAATAACATAAGGAGTTGAGGTTTGTTGAATATTTACATCAGCCTTAAAACGAATTATGGATACATTAAATTTTAATTGCGACATCTACCAATACAGACAACCACTTTTCGACCGTGCATTAGCATACACACATGATGAAGATGATGCTGCTGATTTAGTTCAGGATACCTTTATGAAAGCATTTAGGTTTTCGGCAAGATTTGAAATGGGAAGTAACGTGCGGGCGTGGCTTTTTACCATTCTGAAAAATACTTTTCTTAATCATTATTATAAGGTTAAGCGTAAGAACGAAATGATCCAGCAGGAAGAGGATTTAACCTCTGTTCAATTGATTCCGAGCGCATCTTTAAATAATGGTGCCACCAAGTTTATAATGGAAGATATCCAAAAGTCCTTAGATGCTTTACCTGAGGATTGTAGGTTCTGCTTTTGCCGCTATTTTGAAGGTTATAAATATCACGAAATCGCCGCCGAGCTCGATATCCCTTTGGGTACTGTAAAAACTAAAATACATGTAGCCAGAGGTCTTCTTAAAAAGATGCTTAAAAACTATAAATCGGGTTTGGCCGCCTAACCTTATGGTTTATTCGGTAAATTCACGTATAAATACGTTGCGCGAACCAGATCACTTAAACTAGATTTGTTGCGTATGAGCAACGCGCTAGTTAAAAAGATTCTAATAGTTGATGATGACGAGAACATTCATGATATTATTAAATTAATTTTTGAGGAAGAACATTATCATATAAAAGGTATTTTGAATGCTCATGAGTCTGAGTTAGAGCGTACCATAGCTGATTTTCGACCAGATGTTATTTTACTTGATATACTTATCGGCCAGCATGACGGGCGTGATGTTTGCAATAGGTTAAAAAATAATGCTGCAACATCATCTTTGCCGGTAATATTGCTTTCTGCAGTCAATATGGATAACTTAAGCTGCTCGCCTGATGACACCATTGAAAAGCCTTTTGATATCACCGATTTCCAGCAAAAAGTTAAGGCATTATTGGATAAATAAAAATGCCTGGAAATAAAAAAGGGGATAGACCAACAGCCTATCCCCATATCTAAACTCAAACATGCGCTCAAACATGAATGAATCTTAACAACTAAACATTTCAGTTTAGTATTGGTTTTAAAAAGGCAGGTTTATCTATTATATTCCACATATTACCTGTTCTTTTGTTTGAGTTCTATCTTCAACTCTTTAATCTGTTCCTTAATCTGTCTGTTTTCCAGGTAAAAGTAAATAGCAAAGGCCAGAAATATCTTGCCCAATACAAAAACGGCAACAAATACCCATTTCCAGGCTTTGTTAACACGCATTTGGTTAGACTCTGATTCTACCTCTATATATTTTTCCCGTTTATTTTCCTGGTGAATTTTATCATAACTGTATTCGGAATTCAAATTGTTTTGTAACGCCTGGTTTTGGCGTTGTATTTCATTAATCTCCTGTTCGATTTTAGCCAAAGTGCCTGCCGGAGGCTCAATACTCATGTTTTGCGCCAATACCTCCATATCATATTCCAACTGCTCCAAAGCAGCCTTAAATGCAGGATATTCCTTTTTTAGTGATAAAACTTTTTGTACCTCCTCTTCGGTGGCAATTCCCATCACATAGGTTTCCATTAAACCGCTCTCAATGATTTTATTAATTTCCACTTGCCCTCCTCATTTTATCGATTGATAATTTTAACTGATTACGGATTTCGCTTTCATCACATCCAATTGTTGTCGCCAGGTATTGAATTGATTTTCCGTGATAATACACTGCACAAAATATTCTTTTCTGTAAATCATCTAACACATCCAACCCACCTTTAGGTACTGATTGGTTAAGATTTAACGGACGATCTTTAGCCGTATACAAAGTTAATTTACTTTGTGCATATTGGCGCAGTTCCAGCCACATATTTAATCTGTTTTTTTCTGGTGAAACAACAACATCTTTCACGAATGAAGTGAGAATAGCAACCAGATGATCTTCTGATTTTTGAGGATTTTGCACAATACCATTGATATAACCAAGCAGCATGGGCGCATACTGATCATAGAACCAACGGATATTTTCCGGCTCTGCAGAACGATTGTTTAATACTGCTTTGAACATGGTTATTTAAACGGTCAACCTAAATGAGGTGCAAGATAATGCCAAATTTTAAATTATCTTTAATTAATGTGTAAAATGTTGCTTAAAATAGGCTGAGATCAATACAACAATCATCTATTTTTGAATTTTTAATGCAAAGATTTATAGAATGAAAATAGCTACTTATAATGTGAACGGTGTAAATGGCCGTTTGCCCGTACTTTTACGCTGGCTGGAAGAAACCCAGCCAGATGTGGTGTGCCTGCAGGAACTAAAGGCGCCGCAGGAAAAGTTTCCTGAACAGGCGATTAAAGATGCCGGGTATAACGCCATATGGCATGGGCAGAAGAGCTGGAACGGAGTGGCCATACTTGCCAGAAATTTAGAAATAACCGAACTGAAGCGTGGTTTAGACGGAGACCCTGAAGATTTACACAGCAGGTACATAGAGGCAATGATAAATGGTATCATAGTTGGTTGTTTGTACCTTCCTAACGGTAACCCGGCGCCAGGGCCCAAATTTGATTATAAGCTGCGATGGTTTGAGCGTTTTACGGCACATGCAGCGACTTTGCTGGCGCAGAATATCCCGGTGGTTTTGGCTGGAGATTATAATGTAATTCCTACCGAACTCGATGCCTATAAACCTGAACGATGGGTTGAAGATGCCTTGTTTCGTCCGGAAACCCGGCAGGCATTTCAAGACCTAATTGCACAGGGCTGGACAGATGCGATCAGAAAGTTATATCCAGCAGAAACAATATATACCTTTTGGGATTATTTCCGCAATGCTTACGGCAGAAATGCCGGGTTAAGAATTGACCATTTTTTATTGAGTCCTCAGGTGAGCGATCGCTTAAAATCAGCAGGAGTGGATAAAAACGTTAGGGGATGGGAAAAAACAAGCGACCACGGACCTGTATGGATAGAATTGGATGACATGTAAATCAGGATGGTTTCAAATCGGTAACATCCAATGTTGTACCGATCAGTTTTAACGATTCGCCATCCTGTTGGGAAAGTATTCCATCGGCTTTGATCCACCGGATTTTTCCATCCGGACGGCGGATCCGGTACAATACATCATAGCTGTTTTTTTCTCTGGTTACGGTAAGCTCTATCTCATCCTGAACATGATCGAGGTCTTCGGGGAGGATTAGGCCTAAAACGGTTTCATAGTTTAAAACGCCATCTGGCGGGTAACCAAAATTCTCTTTAAAAGATCGGGTTGAACGAAGTATACCGGTTGTTATACTCAGTTCCCAAAAACCAAGGCGAAGGTGGTCGAATACGACATCCCAGTGATCATCACAAATAACGGATAGATCAACATTTTTTTTGTTTGTGTTCATAATAAGAAGGATAACTATGAAGGTAAATTACACAAACTATGTGAAGATATGTTGAGTATTAACAAAAATTAATGTACGGGAAACACTGCGTACCTATGATTATCTCTAAATCAAAAGATAAACGTTTGAATGATTGGCAATGCAGGCGCTTTAAAGTTCATATTTGGATATTAATGCGGCTGTATTGAAATAGATAACCTGCCAGATAAACTACATGACGATGTTGTTCATCTGGCAGGCTCAGTAAAAGTTATGCTTAGTACAGAAAAATTCAGAGATTTTTCGCGATATAGCATTTTAGTCTTAGTTACTAATTTGAATGCTGATCTGAGACTTTTGCCTTTTCGATCAGTTCTTTCTGATTCATTAAATCTTTGTAATAAAAATAACCACCAAATCCTAAAATAAGGATGATATTGCTTACTTTAAAGCTATGATCGAGCCAATAATCCAACGGTGGTGCGTTACCAATAAAACTCTGTTTAATGCTTGGCCAGGAGTTAAGGATAAAGATAACTACAATCATAAGCAAAACCTTTAATAAGGTGCTGATCATGATTTTCCGGTGATTTAATTTTTCCATTATTTAAATGATCTGAAATCCTGACCGTTGCTAATGTTCAATAAGCTTTCATAAATCAGGCTGATTACATTGTCAACATCCTCTTTATGCACCATCTCTACCGTAGTATGCATATAACGTAACGGCAGCGAAATTAATGCCGATGGTACACCACCATTTGAGTAAGCAAAAGCATCGGTATCAGTTCCTGTAGAACGTGAAGACGCTTGGCGCTGGAAGGGGATCTGATTTTTCTCAGCCGTTTGGATCAATAGTTTATTTAAATTGGTTTGAACAGCCGGAGCATAGGAAACCACAGGTCCTTTACCCGCTGATAGATCACCCTGAACGTTTTTATTGATCATTGGCGTAGTGGTATCGTGCGTTACATCGGTAATAATGGCCACATTCGGTTTAATGCGCTGGGCAATCATCTCGGCACCACGTAAACCGATTTCTTCCTGTACCGAATTTACAATGTACAAACCGAAAGGAAGTTTTTTCTTGTTTTCTTTTAATAAACGGGCTACTTCGGCAATCATAAAACCACCCACACGGTTATCTAAAGCACGGCCAACATAATAGCGGTCGTTTAATACCATAAACTCATCTTCGTAGGTAATTACACAGCCCACATGGATGCCTAGTTTTTCTACTTCTTCTTTTGAGGTGCAACCGCAATCTAAAAAGATATTTTTTAATTCCGGAGCCTGTTCTTTCTCGCCATGGCGCGTATGGATAGCAGGCCATCCGAATACTGCTTTAACCAGGCCCTTCTCGGTATGGATATTTACACGTTTTGAAGGTGCAATCTGATGATCAGAACCGCCGTTACGGATCACGTAAATTAAGCCGTCGCTGGTAATGTAATTCACATACCAGGAAATTTCATCAGCATGGGCTTCTATAACCACTTTAAAATCAGCTTTGGGGTTGATCACACCCACAGCGGTACCATAATTATCGATAAAGTGTTCGTCTATATAAGGTTTTAAATAATTTAACCAAAGTTTTTGTCCTTCCCATTCATAACCGGTTGGAGCAGGATTATTGATGTATTCTTCAAGAAACTGCAGCGATTTTTTAGTAACCACAGCAACATGTTTTTTCTTTTCTTCGTCTTTTTTCTTAGCCATATGTTATTTGCTTTATAGCATGGGGCAAAGCGCATGGCATGATGCGTTTGTCCGTCTTGTTAATTATTATGATACTTCTTTTTCCATGACCACAAAATCGTAACCATCTTTACAAAACGTTTTATTTGTTTCGTGGAAGCCAAATTTAAAATAAAATTCCTTAGCATTTACACGTGCATTGCACCATAGTTTTGTCGCTTTTTGAATTTTACAAAAATCAAGGATATAGGCCATTAATTGTGAACCCAAACCCATTTTTTGTGCACCAGGTAAGATGGCCAGTTTACGGAATTGATATACAGTTCCTTCATAAAATAGAGAAACTACCCCTGTTAACTTATGATCGAGGTATAATCCAAAATGGATGCCATCAAAATCGCTGGCAAGCTTTACGCTGTCAAAAGGTAACTCCGGATACATGGCTTCATGCCTGATCCGCCAGGTTAGCGAGGGAAATATCTGCTCAATTTGAACCATAATTATAATAAAAAGCTAAAACCTATCCGGCCACCAATTCCATAATAAGTATCAATTTTATTTATGGCCGCAAGTGGGCCAAGAGATAACTCGAAGTTAATTTTTCTCCCGACATAGGTTTGAAAACCCCATTGAGGCATGATATTGATCTGTGAACCGTACAAAGTATTGCTTTGGGTAGGGATGATTGTTAATACATCAAGGCCAACATAACCGGAGCTGTTGTTTATGGTTCTTTTACCCTTTTTAATTCTCCGGTTAAAATTGTAATAGTGCCTGAAACCTGCATTTAATGATGGATAAATCTTGAAATCTGTTTCTGTGTTGACACTGATATTATAATTGTTATCCATTGTAAACTCGGTTTGATAAATAAATGCACCTTCGGCTCCTGCGCCAAAATAAACCGAAGTTGTTTTACCTACTTTTTGTTCTCTTTCGTAACCTATGCCCAAAAGATTAAGCCTTATTTTGTTAAACGATTTTACTTCGGTTGGCTGCTCTAATTTTGTACTGTCCTGCGCCTTCGTTTTACCAACAATAGTCATGAAAACGAATAATACTGAAAATGCTTTGATTGCGTTTTTAGATTTCATAAAATTTGTAAAGGTTATTTAAATTGTGATTTTTTGTTTCCGTAAAACTGATAAATTAATATGTTAAGAATAATGATGCCTGTCATTCCATAACAGAATAAATTCCATCCGCCCTGGTCCCAAAGCCATAAACCCAGTGCCGAGCCACAGCTGGCACCAATAAAACTAACCGACATAAAAATGGTGTTCAGCCGGTTTCTGGCTTCTGGTATTAGGGTATAAATCCGGGTTTGGTTGGTTACATGTATTGCTTGCTGGCCGATATCGATCAGAACAATACCGATTACAAACAGGTATAAATGGCTGTTTGTAAAATAAAACAAAGCGATACTGATGAGTTGCAATATAAAGCCGATCATTAAGTTTTTGCGCGGATTGTTGCCGTCGCTTAATTTTCCAACCAGTGGTGCAGCCAAAGCTCCTGCTGCTCCTGCAATTCCAAATAGACCAATTTGCAACGTTTGGAAATTAAAGGGCGGGTTAGCAAGGAATAATACCATGGTTGTCCAGAAAGCACTGATAATGGCAAAAGCCAGAAAATTAATAATCGAAGTTTCCCTTAAGGCAGGTTGTGTTTTGATATAACCAAACATCGAACGCATGAGTTCTTTATAGGAGCCTTTAAAATGAGGATAACTTTGCGGAAAGCGCTTGGCCATTAAAAAAATAAGCAGGCCACAAATCCCTGCAGCCATATAATACACAGCCCGCCAGCCTAGCCAAAACCCGATACTGCCACTCACTGCGCGTGAAGCCAGAATGCCAACCAACAGACCGCTCATAATCATTCCAATGTTGGCGCCACGATTCTCATCGGAACTTAGATTGGCTGCCAATGGCAATATTAATTGAGGTACAATAGAGCAGGCACCGATGAATACAGATGCCATTTCCAGTATAAAAAAGCTTTGTGAAACTGCCGCTATAAGTAAAGCAAAAATGGCAAGTCCGGTAATTACGAGAATCTGCTTTTTGCGTTCAAACATATCGCCCAGTGGCACTAAGAGGAAAAGGCCTAAAGCGTAACCAATCTGGGTAAGGTAGGTAATCTTCCCGGCAACGGGTTCGGTAAGGTCAAAATCTTTTGCAATCAAGATGACCAAAGGTTGGCAGTAATAAATATTTGCAACAATGAGGCCTGTGCAAAAAGCCATGAGGAGGATATCTGCTTTTTTTAACATGTAAGTTGATGTAAAATGTAATGATGTAAGATGGGGTTAAATAAGTAAGATGTAATAATGTAAGATGGATGATGGTGGAGTTAATCCATTTACCATCTTAACTTATCCGTCTTCCATCCTTACAGAGGTATATTTCCATGTTTCTTTCTCGGGTTGTTCACCACCTTATTTTCCAGCATTTTAAATGCTTTGATTAACTTGGTACGGGTTTTGGCCGGTTCAATTACTTCATCAATAAAACCACGTTCAGCAGCGCGATAAGGATTGGCAAAGATATCGGAGTATAATTTTTCTTTCTCGAGCCATTTTTCTTCCGGATTTTCTGCTGCGGTGATTTCGCGTTTAAAAATAATTTCTGCTGCACCTTTAGCACCCATTACGGCAATTTCTGCAGTTGGCCAGGCGTAATTCATATCTGCACCAATGTGTTTGCTGTTCATTACATCGTAGGCACCGCCATACGCTTTTCTGGTAATTACGGTAATGCGTGGTACGGTAGCCTCACTAAAGGCGTATAACAATTTGGCACCATTTGTAATAATGCCGTTCCACTCTTGATCTGTGCCTGGTAAAAAACCCGGAACATCTTCAAATACCAGCAATGGAATGTTAAAGCAATCGCAAAAGCGGACAAAGCGTGCGGCCTTAGCCGAAGAATTGCTGTCTAAAACTCCTGCCAGGTAGGCGGGCTGATTGGCTACAATACCAATGCTTCTGCCGGCCAGACGGGCAAAACCCACCACAATATTTTCTGCGTAAGCAGCATGTACTTCTAAAAAACTATCAGTATCGGCCACACTTTCAATCACTTCACGTATATCGTAAGGTTGTGAAGCATTCTCTGGCATAATTGTGCTAAGTTGTGGCCGGTTTTCATCGGCTGTTTCGTAAGGTAATTGATCGGCTATTTCCTCACAATTTTGGGGCATATAGCTTAAAAGTTTCTTAACATGGTTAATGGCCTCAATTTCATTGGCACAGGCAAAATGGGTAACACCAGATTTTGTTGCATGTGTACTGGCACCGCCCAATTCTTCAGATGTTACTTCTTCGTGTGTTACTGTTTTAACCACATTCGGGCCGGTTACAAACATGTATGACGTATTTTCTACCATCAAAATAAAATCGGTGATAGCTGGCGAATAAACGGCTCCGCCCGCACAAGGGCCCATTATTGCGGACAGCTGTGGGATTACGCCAGAAGCCTGTACATTTTTATAAAAGATATCGGCATAACCACCCAAAGAAACAACACCTTCCTGGATACGTGCACCACCACTATCGTTTAGGCCGATTAACGGAGCCCCGTTTTTCATAGCCATATCCATCAGCTTGCAAATTTTCTCCGCATGGGTTTCAGATAGTGAACCACCAAACACGGTAAAATCCTGAGAGAAAACATAGGTTAACCTGCCGTTAATGGTTCCATAACCCGTTACCACACCATCGCCCGGATATTTTTCGCGTTCCATGCCAAAGTCGGTGCTCCGGTGGGTAACCATCATGCCGATTTCTTCAAAGCTGCCATCATCCATTAGAAAATGAATGCGCTCGCGGGCAGTAAGTTTCCCTTTTTTATGCTGACTGTTGATACGGGCCTGTCCGCCGCCAAGACTGGCCTGGTTTATTTTATCTCTGAGTAATGCTATTTTTTTATCCATGGCTGAAGCTATGAGATTTTAAAATTAAAAATTACTATCGGTAATGCAAGTCTGGTGGGGTGTTATTTACCGAAGCACCACAATTTTTGTTCCCTAAACCTGACAGAAGCGGTATCCTTTTTGGCTCCGATTGATTTCGAATTTACAGCCAATTTTGCAAAAAAGATTTAGCGGATGGCAGGGCTAAAGTACCTATGAAATACTGTCCTTTCATTTCCTAAAAATAATTATGTTGCTATAAATTGGAAATGAACGATACTGTGCATCTGGCATTTTCAGATAGGATAGTTGACATGATCAGGAAACGGTTGGTTCTTTGCTTTTGGCAGGTCTGGTCCCGCTTTTGGTACGGGTTCCGATGAAGGATCGGAAGCTCTTCCCGACAATCGGGTTTATTTCACTTAGGTCAGTACATGGAAAACGAACCTCTGTTTCCTAAACCTGACAGAAGCGGTATCTTTTTGGCTCCGATTGATTTCGAATTTACAGCCATTTTTGCCAAAAAGATTTAGCGGATGGCAGGACTGAACTGACCGATAATAACAAAACCAACTGTTTCCCAACCTTATAAGCACCTCGTTTTTTTAAAGGAATACCTGTATTTTATTTAAATGATATTTTTTTTACAACTGATTGTATTGAAAAACCAATAATCCGTTTATTTTTGTAAGCATAGGAATTAAAACAGCATTAGAATTTTAAATGTTTTTAAGGAAATACAAGTATTTAATTGTTGCTACATTTATGGTCATCTTCATAGCGAAGATGGGCATTTCCGGTGCACCTGTATTTTATACAAGTATTGATAAGGAAATGATGAATGCTGTTATCATGCAAATTGAGTTAGAGCATGAAGGCGGTAAAGATGCCGCCAAAGACACCGCAAAATTTACTGATTTCAAACTCACCGAGCTGAATCATCCTATCCTTTCTTATGAGTTCTCTTCCAGCCATTTCTTTTTGAAGAGCAGTTTTATAGAGCATTTCAAAAGATATGTAGATCCATATCACCCTACTGTTCCAACACCTCCGCCTAACTTGATTTAGTTTTAATTATTTGGGGTAAATCACCTGCTCAATGCCATTGAGCGCTGTTGCTATATTTAAATTTATGCAATACGTAAATGCTTTGTGCAGAATATTTTGATCCCCTACGATTTTATTCGTTAAAATTTACTAGATCATAATCATTATGCAAAAAATTAACCCGGCCTTTTCAGGTTCGGATGTGAAAAAATATTTTCTAAAAAAGAACCTAAAGAAAGATTTACCCTCTAGTATTGTGGTGTTCTTGGTGGCCTTACCATTATGTTTAGGGATTGCCCTGGCTTCTGGCGCGCCGCTATTTGCAGGTTTAATTACCGGAATCATAGGTGGAATTGTAGTGGCCTCTTTTAGCGGCTCGCAGTTAAGCGTTAGCGGACCTGCAGCAGGTTTAACAGTTATTGTATTAGGTGCAATAACCTCGCTGGGAAGCTATCCTACGTTTTTACTTGCTGTGGTATTGGCAGGGGTGTTCCAGTTGATTTTAGGGCTGGTTAAGGCCGGAACTATTGGTAATTACTTCCCTTCTAGTGTGATTGAAGGGATGCTTGCCGCAATCGGACTGATTTTAATCTTAAAACAGTTACCGCATGCATTGGGTGTTGATACCGATTTTACTGGTGACGAGGGTTTCTTTCAACAGGATCATGAAAATACTTTTTCTGCAATTACTGCAGCAATAAGCCATTTTAGTCTGGCTGCGGTGGTTATCAGTTTATTATCAATAGCTATCCTGATTTTATGGCCAAAGTTTCCAAAACTGGCGGTTGTACCTGCACCATTGGTAGTGGTTACTTTAGGGATTCTGGGAACCCTGGTTTTTGCCGGAACCGATTATCCGTTACGGGCCGATCAAATGGTGAAAATACCGGTAGTAAATGGCTTCGGTGAATTCTTGGGACTATTTACAATGCCCGATTTTTCACAACTGGCCAATAAAAATGTGTACATCGTGGCCATTACCATTGCGGTTGTAGCAAGCCTGGAAACTTTGCTCAGTATCGAAGCGGTAGATAAAATTGATCCGATTAAGCGTGTAACACCAACAAACCGGGAGCTGATTGCACAGGGGATAGGAAATATTACCAGCGGGATGGTTGGTGGTTTACCTATGACATCTGTAATCGTGCGGAGTTCGGCAAATGTAAACGCTGGTGGCAGAACCAAAATGTCGGCTATTTTTCATGGTATCTGGTTATTATTGTCGCTATTGTTTATTCCCGGACTCATTAACATGATTCCGTTATCGTGTTTGGCGGCTATTCTTTTGGTAACCGGATATAGGCTTACACGAATCAGTCTTTTCAAACATATGTATCATAAAGGGTGGGACCAGTTTGTGCCATTTGTGGTTACTGTATTGGCGGTATTGTTCACCGATCTGTTAAAAGGCGTAGCCATTGGTATGCTGGTTTCTATTTTTTATTTACTGCGGACCAATATGCGTAACCCATTCTTTTACAGGATTACGAATGAAGGCGATAAAAAGAATATCAGAATTAAATTGGCAGAAGAGGTTTCTTTTTTAAATAAGGCAGCGATACAGGTAGTTTTAACGAATATTCCAAAAGAAACAAATGTAATTATTGATGGTTCAAATGCCAGGTATATCGATCCTGATGTATTGGAAACAATTTACAATTATAAGCATAATGCTTATACTAAAGGCATTATCGTAACCCTGGAGAATATCCAAAAACATTATAGAGTACCAAAATTAAATATTAAAGTAGAAGAAGAAATTAATAAATTATAATTATGTGCGCAAAAACAATAGAAACGAAAGATATTACTTATGATACCTTGTTACAAGGCAATAAAGATTGGGTTAAAGATACGATTGATAACGATCCTGAATTTTTTGATAAACTGTCGGCAGGTCAAAGCCCACCGGTATTGTGGATCGGTTGCTCTGATAGCCGTGTACCTGCAAACCAGATCACAAACACTAAACCGGGTGATATTTTTGTACACAGGAACATCGCCAATGTAGTGGTTCATACCGATATGAATTTACTCTCCGTGCTAGATTATTCCATTAATGTATTAAAAGTTAAACACGTTATCGTTTGTGGCCATTATGGTTGTGGCGGGGTAAAAGCGGCATTGGGCAATAAACAGGTTGGAATTATCGATAACTGGTTGAGAAATATCCGTGATGTGTATCGTACCCATGAACGCGAAATGGCAACGATCAAAGATCCTGATCAGCGATTTGACCGTTTAGTGGAATTAAATGCCATTGAAGGAGCTGCAAATGTAGCCAATACCTCAATTGTGCAGAGTGCCTGGGCCAGTGGCCAGGAACTGGCAGTACATGCCTGGGTGTACAGTTTAAAAACAGGAATTATTAAAGACATGAAGGTAACATGTACTTGCGTTGATGATGTTGCGCCTGCCTTCCAGGTGGGATAAAGACAACATTATTAAGCCATTTTTTAGTTGTTAGCGAAAGCGGCTGTGTCATATGATACAGCCGCTTTTATTTTCGGTATGTTTTGGCTTTAGCTTCCTGAATTAAAAGACCGGAACTAAAATGCTTTTTATATGTTGTGGAACCTGATTTAATTTTAGAGACAAAGCGATGTTAATGTTTGGCAACGGTATAGATCAGTATTCCTAATATCAGCGTACAGCACGTAAAGAGGATTACACCCAAAATATAAGCACCCAAAGCTTTCAGATAATTAATGTATTTGCCCTTTTCGAAAAACTGCCCTACAGCCCATGAAAAGTAAACGATAAACAGCATACCAGAATACTGCAAAAGGTGTTTATGGGTTAGTCCCTCAATTGTGGCAAAAACCGAGAACATAAGCATACCCATTCCCTGAAGGAAGCACAAAAGAATCAGCAATTCAAAAAAATTATAAGCATATTTTCTGAAAAAAAGTTTCAGCCATAGTGACAAAAATGCGCCTAACATAATATTGGCATAACCATAATGGCTCTGAACCCATTCGTTAATTGGGTTTACGGCCGCATTTTTGGTTTGATCAAAATTAAAGTAGCCTTTTTCAATATGGAAAAAATGATTAATCAGCGTGTAAATTAGAGAGGTTATGATTAAAAATGCAACCGGCTTTACCAGTCTGCTTCTATCACTGGATATAAACTTATGGATGGTTTGCCCTGGCCTGATCAATAATTCTTTAATGGTATAGAATATTCCCTTTTCTAAATGCAGCACATGCTCTATTTCGTGTTGAATATAATGCCAGTCGATTCTTTTGAGTTTGGCTGGTTCACCACATCTTGGACAATAGTTTTCAGGTATATCCTGGTTGCAGCTGATACAGGTTGCCGTTATCATCATTTATTGCGTAATTTAATTTCCTTGTTAATCTCAATAAGGCTGTTAATAGCCGGTAAGAATGCGATGGGTATAGCAGTGAGAATGGCTATAAATGGAGTAGCCGATTTTGTTTTAGATATAAACAGGTATACCACGCAGGCCATCAGAAATAGCCAAACAATTGTACCCGCTATGATTATAGCTTTTAATTTTGCCTTATTTTTAATTAATTCTGAAAAATCCAGCTTAGATAGTTTTTCTGCTGCCATATTGATTTGTGCTATTCAACAAAATTCAGAAATGTAATCTGATTGGCGATTACACTTTAGTGTAATTTTGCTACTTTAGTAGTGTCATGAAAGCTGATCAGCATAGAGGGTTACTTACCAAAAACAAAATAGACAATATCACTTCTCAAGATATACTCCAGCTGGATAATTATCTGGAAGCCATCAGCGCTTTCGAAAAATTAACCTATCAAAGCTTGTATGTGATCGATTATGCAGAAATGAAATTCGAATATGTATCTAGCAATCCACTTTTTTTATGTGGCCATAGTGTAGCTGAAGTAATGGCCTTAGGGTATGAGTTTTATATGAATAACGTACCTGAAAATGATCTGCATCTCTTGAATTTAATTAACGAATCGGGATTTGATTTTTTTGAGAAAATACCCCTTAAAGAAAAAAAGTTATACAGTATTACTTACGATTTTCATTTGCTGAATAAAGGCGGAAAAACGACTTTGATTAACCATAAGCTTACCCCGCTTTTTCTGAATGCAGCGGGAAAGATGTGGAAAGCTGTTTGCGTGGTCTCCATTTCTTCAAGTAAAACGGAAGGTAATGCTGCTATTCATAAACATGGCTCCGATCAGATCTGGAAGCTTGATGTAGCAAAACAGGTTTGGAGCAAACAACTGAAACCGAAACTTAGTGATCGCGAAATCGAAGTTTTACGGTTATATGCACAAGGTTTAACCATTAACCAGATCGCCGATAAGATATTTGTATCTCCTGATACCATAAAGTACTATAGACGAAAGATATTCGAGAATTTTGGCGTTGGGAATATTGTAGAAGCCCTTTCTTACGCGGTAAACAATAAGATAATTTAATTCTCTCCGGATGATCAGGCAGCCAGAGCGGCCATTCCTGTAAAAAATAAAACCTCCGGACATTCCGGAGGTTTCGATATCATGTTTATATTTTATTAGTCTTCTGCCAAAAATGGATAACGATAGTCTGTTGGCGATTCGAAAACCTCTTTAATGGTACGTGGAGAAACCCAACGCAATAAATTGATCATAGAACCGGCTTTATCGTTTGTACCAGAACCCCTGGCCCCACCAAACGGTTGTTGACCTACAACTGCACCCGTACATTTATCGTTGATGTAGAAGTTTCCAGCTGAATTACGTAGCGCATGGCTTGCTTTTTCGATGGCATATCTGTCCTGAGCAATTAATGCACCGGTTAATGCATAAGGAGATGTTGTATCAATCACTTCTAAAATCTGGTCGAAATCTTGGTCCGCGTAAACATAAACAGATAAAACAGGACCGAACAGTTCTTCACACATCGTTGTATATTTCGGGTCATTAACCACTAAGATCGTCGGCTCGATGAAATAACCTTTACTTTTATCATAGTTCCCACCTGCGATAATCTCTACACCTTGATCTTGTTTAGCCTGATCGATATATTTTGCTAATTTATCGAAAGAACGCTCATCGATAACGGCATTGATAAAGTTGCTGAAATCTTCTGTTCCGCCCATTTTAAAGCTGGCAAGATCAGCCAACATCTGTTCTTTAATTTCTGGCCAAAGGCTCTCTGCAATGTAAACGCGGCTAGCAGCTGAACATTTTTGTCCCTGGTATTCAAACGCACCGCGAACAATTGCCGTACTGGCTGCTTTTGTTTGTGCAGATGGGTGAACCAGGATAAAATCTTTACCACCGGTTTCGCCAACTATGCGTGGGTACGATTTGTATTTATGGATGTTTGTTCCAATTGTTTTCCAGATTTCCTGAAAAACTTTTGTGGAGCCTGTAAAGTGTATTCCTGCAAAATCAGGGTGGTTGAAAATCACTTCACCTGCTTCAGGTCCATCGGCATATACCAAATTAATTACGCCATCAGGTACACCTGCTTCACGGAAAATTTCCATTAAAAGGTTAGCCGCGTAAACTTGTGTATCAGCAGGCTTCCAAACCACCACATTACCCATCATCGCCGCTGATGCCGGTAAATTTGCAGCAATTGCTGTAAAGTTGAATGGGGTAAGGGCAAAAACAAAACCTTCTAACGGGCGTTGTTCAACACGGTTCCAGCTTCCGCGGGGCGAAACTGGCGGTTGTTGTTTGTAGATTTCTACCATGTAGCTTACGTTAAAGCGTAAGAAATCGATCAGCTCGCATGCGGCATCAATTTCAGCCTGATAGGCATTTTTGCTCTGCCCCAACATGGTCGCCGCATTTAATTTGTAACGGTATTTACCTGCAATCAGGTCGGCAGCTTTTAAGAAAATAGCTGCACGGTGTTCCCAGGCCAGGTTTTCCCAATTTTCTTTTGCTGCTAAAGCAGCATCAATCGCTTGGGTAATATGGGTTTTATCGCCAATGCTAAATTGGGCTAAAATATGTTGGTGATCGTGTGGAGGAACAACTTTCCCTTTTTTGTTGGTATGAACTTGTTTGCCACCAATGTACATCGGGATGTCTTGCTGGTGTGAGCGGGCTTCTGCAAGTGCTTCTTTCAAAAGCGCACGTTCTTTACTGCCAGGGCCATAATTTAATATAGGTTCGTTTACCGGAGTGGGTACGTTAAAAAATCCTTTAAGCATGTTTTATTTTTTATGATTTGCACAAAGATAATGCTTTTTAGGGTAGGCCATCCCATTATTCTGTAAAGAAAACAGCGTAAACGGTAGACTGTCTGAAGGAATGATAATATGCGTTAATTATAGGTTTATTAGGGTTAAAATCTGGCTGTTTAAATGACGCGTTAATGGTATTTCTTGTCGTGTCGGTTTGTTTGTTGTGTCAGTTGTTACCAACTTTTTTGTGGTGTCAGTTGTTACCAACTGACAATTATCAACTATTATAAAGAAAAAAAGGATTTATTAATACACCAAAGCCAAATACTGCCCATGATGGCTTACAGAAGCAGGTTGGGTGCGTTTGTAATCATCCGGATGATCAGGTAATTCATAAATGGCTACTTTAACTGCTGCCAGTTTATCGAAAACAGGAGCAGCTATCGTGTGTATAAAGGTTGTTTGTATATTGCTTTTGGTGAAATAGGTACAGTTATTAATATTTACCTCTCCAAGGCTATCTGCATAGACGG
This sequence comes from Pedobacter sp. BG31, assembly GCF_042464845.1. Taxonomy (NCBI): domain Bacteria; kingdom Pseudomonadati; phylum Bacteroidota; class Sphingobacteriia; order Sphingobacteriales; family Sphingobacteriaceae; genus Pedobacter; species Pedobacter sp. BG31. Next base: position 97,556 of record NZ_JBHNZK010000014.1, on the reverse strand, counting down.
CACAGTTTAAACTTTTGGGTGAAAAATCACGAATTCCCGTTTTGCGGTTGTGGATTTTATAGGCTGATTCTTTCATGCTCCATAACAGCCATACCATTTCATTGGGGTCATTTGCCGACTCAATCAATAACTGTTCTTCTGTGGTGAAAATCTTATCAAGGTAATTTTTACGCCTCCAGTTACTTTGGATTTTGGCCAGATTCAGGTCAACAATGTCATTGCCCAGCATGTGCTTCCAGTTTTTGAGCTATAATTTCGGTTGTAGCTTTTACCGTAAGCATTTTAGCCATTGAATCGTTGTCTATTTCGATATTGAATTTCTCTTCAACGTCCAGAACAATATCGACCAGATTAGCCGAATTTATTTTTAGATCTTTTATAAAATCGGTGTTCTCGTCGATATCAGCTAAGGCTGCTGCATCTTCACTGTAGGGTTCAATAATTGTTTTCAGGGTTTCTATAATCTCTTCTCTATTCATGTGGATACTTTTTAAAAATAATACAGGCATTAATATCGCCAAAACCAAAACTGGCTTTCGCTAAAATATTAATAGGTTGGTGAATGACAGTTTGTGGAATGCATTTCGCATCAATTAAAGCGGTAATATCAGGGTTTAAGTCTTCGCAATTGATATTGGGAAAGATGAAACCCTCCGAAAGTTCAAGTATCGAGGCTACACATTCTATACTGCCTGATGCTGCGATACAATGACCAATCATGCCCTTTAAAGAATTGATGTATGGAAAATCATCATCGGGCAACTGTAAGGCTATTTTCCAGTTTTCAATTTCCAACGCATCTTTGCTTGTTGCGGTAAGGTGGCCGTTAATCAGGTCTATTTCATGTGCTTCAATTTCCGCATTTCTTAATGCGGCCTGGATACACCGTTGTACTGCAACAGGGTTTGGTGCTGTCATGGAGCCTAAACCCCGTTGACCGCCCGAATTGACATGTCCTCCACATACTTCAGCATAAATTTTGGCTTTTCTTGCCAGTGCGCTTTCAAGCGATTCCAATACCAAAGCCCCTGCGCCACTTCCAGGTACGAAACCACTTGCGGTGGCACTCATTGGTCGGCTGCCTTTTTCAGGATCGCGGTTATGTTTAAATGTGCAAACCTTCATCGCGTCAAAACCACCCCAAATGTACGGGCCACTGTCGCTGGTGCTCCCGGCCAACATTCTGATGGCCTGGCCTGTTTTAATCCGCTCATATGCCAGCAATATACTTTCTGCTCCGGTTGCGCAGGCAGATGAATTGGTACTGATCTGGTTGCCTAAGCCCAATTTCCCGCTAATAAAAGCACTCACGCCACTCGCCATGGTTTGAATCACGACTGAACTGCCCAGTTTTTTTATTTCAAGGGCATCTATTTTGTTAATTGCCCATCTGAATTTATCAATACCGGAAGTACCTGTTCCGAAAATGGTGCCACTATCCCAGTCTGGTTCGTTATTATTTTCGATATTTAAACCTGCATCCTCCCAGGCATCTAAACCTGCAATAACACCATATATAATCCCTGTGCTATTTAGATTCCGCAACTCAAGCGGTGAAAAATATCGGCTGATCCGCTCTTCGCTAAGCAATGGTTTACCAGCTATCTGACAGGAAAAGTTTAAGATTTCCAGATCCGGCTGGTGCCGAACGCCAGAAATACCCTGCTTTATGGCATCAGAAAACTCATTAATGGTAGTGCCGTTGGGAGCGCATACCCCTAAACCCGTAATGACCACTCTATTATCCATTTTCTTTCGGAATTAACATGCCAGAAATATTTCCTTTGCAAACTACTTCTCCGGCTGCATTTTCCATCTTTACCTTACAGCTGAGTTTATTGAACCGAAAATACACTTTTTCGCTCGTAACCGTCACCTGCTCGCCCGGTGCAACAGGTTTTAAAAAATCAACTGCGTTTGAAGTCATGGCAATGGATATATTTTGATCCGTTCCATTCCCTTTAAGCAGGTAAATGCCCAGGCAAACCAAGCCGATCTGCGCCATGGTTTCAGTAAGGATTACTGCTGGCGTAACAGGGTGATTTTTGAAATGGCCCTTATAAAAGGCTAGGTCTTTAGCATAGGTGTAAGTGCCTTTAGCTCCATTTTCATTAACGTGCAGTAACTCATCAACAAAAAGAAACGGTTTACCATAAGGCAGTTGATCTAGTATTTCTTCTGTTGTCATGAGCAGATTATTGAGTGGATAAACATTACCATTGTAGGAGTATGCGTTGTGCTGAGAAACCTGGGCCAAAGCTTAACATCAGCCCTTTTTCTCCCGGCATCGGCTTTTTATCCATCATCCGTTCCAAAACATAAAGAACCGTAGCACTGCTCATATTTCCATAAAGCCTTAATACCTCTTTTGTATCGTTTATATTTTTGCCAAGCTGTCCGAATAATTCTTCAACAGTCTGGATAATTTTCTTTCCACCCGGATGGAAGATCAAATGATTGATATCATTGATTTCGAACCCGTTTTTCTTCAAAAATGGATGGATGATATCCGGGAAATGATTAGCAATGGTTTCAGGAACGGCTACATCCAGTATCATTTGCAGTCCGGTATTGGTGAGTTTAAAGCCCATCATTTTCTCTGCATCATAAAAGTGGTACATTTCTTCTGCCAGAATCTCCGGCCCGGTATCTTCTTTATCCGAGCTTAGTAACACACAGGCAGCACCATCGCCAAATATGGCCGCACTAACGATATTGGCCATCGAATAATCGTTTAACTGAAAGGTTGCTGTAGGCGACTCTACCGCAATCACCGCTGCTCGTTTACCTGGGTTAGCTTTCAGAAAATTCTTGGCGTAAATCATACCCGATACACCAGCAGCGCAACCCATTTCGGTTACGGGTAAACGAACAATATCCTGACGGAGTTTAAGCAGATTGATCAGATAAGCATCCAAAGATGGGATCATGATTCCGGTGCAGCTTACTGTAATAATATAATCTAAATCCTGTGCCTGCCAACTGGCTTTTTCGAGTGCGGTTTCCAAACATTTGGCTCCGAGCTTTATGCCTTCGCGCACATAAATATCGTTTCTTTCCTCGAAGCTTAAATCACTAAAAACATCTTCGGGCGCCATGATCGAATATCTTTTATCTACTGCAGCACCTTCAAAAATTTTTTTTACCTTTCTGATGAAGCGGTCATCCTGATCGATCAGCCAGCTATCTAAAAGAGGTAAAATGTCGGCGGTTGACCGAAAGTATGCTGGTAAGGCTTTACTTACTGCTTTTATGGTTACGCTCATGTTGTTTTAATTATCCACTGGTAGCGGAAAGCCCATTTCCATTTTATGGAACTTGATTTTAGGTTTAATTGTTTTGTATACTTTAGTAAATCTGCCCTTTTAAATCCACGTAAAATGGATATTAATCCATCTTCTCTCGACATATGATTTAACCTGAAAACATAGCAAAGCGCCTTGAACAGGTAATAGGCTATTGCGCTTCGCTGCAGGTCGTTTATTACAATCCCCATTGTTGCAGATCTTTTAAAATTCTGTAACAGATTTATAATTTCTTCATCTTTAAAATGATGAAGCGTTAAAGTGCAAAGCATAATGTCGCAAGGTTCTGTTTTACTTAAATCATCAAAAATATCGCTGCAGGCATAGGTTATATTGGGGTAGTTGGTTGATAAACTTTGCGCATGACTGATGGTAAATGTATTGGCATCTATTCCCTTTAAAATAAAATGTAAACCTTTCTTTTTTGCGTAATCAGCCAAAGTGCGCAACATGTCTCCATTTCCACAGCCAATATCGGTAATACGGAAAACCTGATCGGATGGTTTGCTGGCGATTAACATTTTAACTCCGGCCAGGGTAACTTTATTGCCACCAAGAAGTTGATTAATGCTGGCTATTTTGTCGAGCGCGTCGCGCAATATTTCGCCCTCCATGGCGAAATCATCCATAATTTCTGGTGCTGTGCTTCTGAATTCGGTGTTTACTGGCATTTATGACGATATTGTGATGGGCTTGCCATGTGTTTTTTTAATTATGGTACGGAGCAAAAATGGCATTTTAATTAATGTATTTACCGCTAAGCTTTCTAATTGGTTATTCCTCAACAAGGAGGCTAACATTCTTCCCGTTTTTAAGCGGCTTTTAAATTCCCTGTTCCAGTATGCGGTATAACTTGCTTCCAGTGCCTCACGCGAACTGATCTTGCCATCTATCCTTTGATGCAAAAGTTCTGAAGCAATTTTTGCAGCGTGAATGGCCATAGCCATACCATTACCGCAAAGCGGATGGATTAAGCCTGCAGTATCGCCAACCATTAAAATATGTTCATAAACGGGTTCTTTACATTCAAAAGAAACCTGACTAATGGTTAACGGAGCATCGAATAAGCTGGTCGCATTTTCTAAAATATCTTTTAGATACCTGTTTTTATATAGTACGTTTTCCTGAAAGCCAGATAGGTTTTTGTGTTTTTTGAAGTGCTCATAATTTGCAAGGTAACAAATATTTAACCGTTGGTTTTCAACCTTTGAAACACCACAATAACCGCCTTCAAAATTGTTGAGACTAACCAGATGATTAGGGAAATTGCCTTTGTAATGTGCTTTAACGGCCAGGTAAGGCGATTGCTTGCTCATAAAAGGCCGGTTTAATTTAATATCAATAGAAGATCTTTTTCCATATGCACCAATTACGTAAGCAGCATTAAAGGTATGGTTTGTAGTGGCTACTGTAAATTGATTGTTGGCAAAACTGATTTCTACAACACGGTCATGAACAATATTTACCTTTCTTTTGATCAGTTCGCTATACAAATAATGATCGAGCGTATACCTGCTCAAACCAAAACCACCAAGTGGCAGTTTAGTCTGTATACTTTTACCAAGATTTGAAGTAAAAAGCAGGTCGCTGACGAATGTAGGTGCGAGGCTTTCAATATCCAGGCCGAGCCATTTAAAATAAGGAATTACTTCGTTCGAAATATATTCACCGCAAACCTTATGGTGGGGATAAGTATCTTTCTCGATCAATGTAACCATTAAACCCACCTTATTCAGGTGAAGTGCCGCAGTTAAGCCTGCCAATCCACCCCCAATAATTAAAATTTCTGTTTTGGCCTGCATAGAATAAGATGGAATGCTAATATAACGTTTTAATGTGCTATTTGTTCCGTTTGTTGTTTTTAACCACAGAAGGAACTGTAGAGAACATGCCGGGGTATGCAAGCCGGCTGTACAATGTGCTAACGCGGTGTAGGCTACTTTCATGTGATCGTTTAATGTGCTTTCAGATGTTGCCATCTGAACGTTTCATTTTTTAGCGTTTCTGTTTACGCTCGTTTGCAAACCTGTTTTTATCCGGATAAAATTTCCCTCCAGCAGGTTATTGCCTTATCGATCGATAGTAAAATACGGGGTGTGAGTAGGGCCAACGCGGTTATAAAAGAATGGGAATAACTGGCCAGCTACTAACCGCTCATTTGGAGATATGTATTTATGTTTTTAGTGAAAAAGGAAGTATAAAAATAAAAATATAACCTCATCAATTTAAACCATAGTAGTTTCCGAGTGGGTATTATTCAGCAAACATTTTTAAACGGCAAAGGTTCAGTTAAAGGGCATTGCCTAAAGTAATGCCGTTCTTTTTTAAATAATCAGTAATTTTGAAAACACGATACTATGCTAGTTAATTATTTACGCCTTTTATTGCTTCCTTTTTCATTGGTTTATGCCATGGCCATTACACTACGGAAAAAGCTTTATGATTGGGGAATCATGCGCAGTGTATCGTTCAACCTACCTTTGATTTGCGTGGGCAACCTCGCTGTTGGTGGCTCTGGAAAAACACCAACTACCGAATACCTAGTCAGGTTGCTTTCGGACTATAAAGTAGCTATTTTAAGCCGGGGTTATGGGCGAAAAACCAGCGGTTTTATCCTGGCCAATGATGATGCTACTGCCGAAACGATTGGTGATGAACCTTTACAGTACTACCAGAAATTTAAGCAGGTTACCGTGGCGGTATGCGAAGACCGGGTAAAAGGGGTAAAACAGTTGCAAAACAATCATGATATGATCATTCTGGATGATGCTTTTCAGCACCGCGCCATTAGGGCTGGATTAAATATTTTGCTTTTCGAGTTCAGAAAACTAGGCACTTTGCAATTTTTGCTGCCTGCAGGTAATTTAAGGGATGTTTTCTCCTCACGCAAAAGAGCCGATGTATTTTTGGTTACCAAATCGCCCGTGCCTTTATTGCATGTGGCCCAACAGGCATCGGTAAATGAATTACAGCCAAATGCAGATCAGCCTGTACTACATTCTTACTTAAAATATGGCGATCTGATCCATTTATACCAGAACGAACGCCATACGCTGGAGTCGATTAAAAATTTCGAAATTTTCCTGCTCACTGGAATTGCAAATCCCGATCCTTTAATCGAAGAACTGGAAAAATACGCTGAAAACATCAAACACGAAAAATTTCCTGATCATTATAGCTTTAAAACTGATGATCTTAAGAAATTTAAATCGGCTTTTATGGCCAGTGATAAAAAAGATAAAATCATAATCACAACAGAAAAGGATAGCAAACGTTTAAGAGCTACCGGATTTAAAGATTTACTGGTAGATTTACCTATATATTATTTACCCATAGAGGTTGAATTATTTGAAGAAGATAAGATTACCTTTGACGAACTCATTTTAAATTATGTTAAGAGCAATAGAAGAAACCGTTGAATATATAAAACGCAAAACAGAGAACTTTAAGCCCGAAATAGGTATTGTTTTAGGTACTGGCCTGGGTGGTCTGGTAAAAGAAATCGAAATTGAACATCAACTGATGTATTCTAATATCCCCAATTTTCCCATTTCTACTTTAGAGTTCCACAGCGGGAAACTCATTTTTGGGAAATTAAACGGGAAGAGAATTGTAGCCATGCAAGGTCGTTTGCATTACTATGAAGGCTATAGCATGCAGCAAATCACTTTTCCGGTTAGGGTAATGAAAGGTTTGGGTATTGAAAATTTAATTGTGTCTAATGCTGCGGGTTCCTTAAATCCCGAATTTAAAAAGGGCGATTTGATGATTATCGACGATCATATCAATTTACAGCCGGATAATCCGTTGCGTGGTTTGATCGAAAGTGAATTAGGTCCGCGTTTTCCGGATATGAGCCAGCCTTATAAGCGCGATATTATAGCCAAAGCTTTGGAAATCGCTAAAAGTGTTGATATCAAATGTCATAAAGGTGTATATGTTGCAGTTTCCGGACCTAATTTAGAAACAAAGGCTGAGTACCGTTACCTGCGTTTAATTGGAGCTGACGCAGTAGGTATGAGTACGGTGCCAGAAGTTATTGTGGCCAACCATGCTGGTTTGCCTGTTTTTGCCATTTCGGTACTTACAGACGAAGGTTTTCCGGAAGATCTGCAACCTTTTGACCTGGATGAAATTTTAGCCGCGGCCGCTAAAGCCGAACCTAAGATGACTGAGATTTTAACCCGCTTAATTTCTGAACTATAAGATGCATAAAGCTGTTAAGATCTGTTTTTTTCTCTTCCTGCTTTTAGGCTTAAGCAAAGCCTTTTCACAAGATTTAAAAACAAGTGTTGGTACCAATAAAGAACTCGATTCAGTTAGGAAAAAGCTGGATGGCGCCAAAGATTCTGTAGTTTTTACCGCGAAATATATTCGTTTTACCAAGCTGTCTTTAACGAAAGATAGCATTGTGCTATTGCCGCTTGACACCTCAACGTTTAATATTCAGAACTATAGCCCGCTTTTACAGCCCACCCATCCAACCATTAACAATGGTAATATGGGGCTTTCGGCAAGGCCCTTACTGTACGAACCCAGTAAGCGCATTGGTTTTGACGTAGGTTTTCATTCTCTTGATTATTATGCGCTAACACCTGATGATATCATTTACTATCAGGCAAGAACGCCCTTTACCAGCTTATACTTTATAAGTGCAGGCCAAAAAGAGCAGCTTTTCAGGGCTGTACATACACAGAATATTAAAAAAAACTGGAACGTTGGTGTCAATTTTAACCGTGGCGATTCCAAGGGTTTTTATTCCAGGCAGCGTGGCGATAACTTGAATGTTGCCATATTTTCATGGTATCAGTCGCCCAATAAACGTTACAATATGTGGGCATCGGCAATTTTCAACACCATGCGCGCCTATGAGAATGGTTCTACAGTAGCTACAGGGTTATTCGAACCTAACTATTCTAAAATTTCAAGAGAGGCAGAGCCTATAAACTTATCTGACGCCAGAAATCTGTACCGGAAAAATACCATTTTCTTGAAACAAACCTATTATGTAGGCAGGATAGATACCTCCGTAAATGTTAATAATGCGGTTTTGCCTACCAATAAGGTTTCATACACTTTTGAGTATAATAATGATAGTTATGATTTCTATAAAAACGGAGCTGATCCGAACAATGTGCTGCCTCCCGGAATGGCGAGTACGGTATATACCGACGATTCTACCCATGTAAAACACATCAAGAATGAATTTATTTACAGTTTCTTTTTAAGGCCAAAAAATAGTTCGGTTATAAAAAATGAGTTAAAGGTTGATGCGGGTGTAAGGCACGATTATTATACACATGAATACCTGGGCTTAAAGCAGGATGGCACCAGTTATGAACAAAGCAGGTTTGCATATCAAAACATCACTATTTTAGGCGCGGCGGGTTATCGGTTTTCTAATAACATAGATTTCAATCTAGATGTACAGCAAATTTTGCAGGGCGAAAACGCCGGGGATTATTTATATGAAGCGAAAAGTAAAATTCTTTTAGGCAAAACCATTGGCAGGATTGAGTTGGGGGCTTATGCGCAGAACCAAACTCCGGCGGCTATTTTTAATTATTACCATGGCAATCATTACCAGTGGACAGACAACGATTTTAAGAATACCAAAATTGCCAATTTATCCTTCAATTACATTAATGATCGGTATGGTTTTACTGCAGGCGCCAAATATTACTTAACCAGCAACTATCTTTATTTTGCTGCAGATCATACTAATGGCACAACTGCTATTTTACCAAAACAGACTACCGCTGATATTAGCCTAATCAGGGTGGATGTATCCAAGAAAACCAGGTTTGGTAAATTTGTGATGGAAAACTATGTTGCTTATCAGAAAACAGATAAAAATGCCGTATTAAGAACACCTGATTTTTATACTTATAACAGTATTTATTTTGATAATACCTTTTTCAAAGTATTAAAAGCCAATGTAGGATTTGATGTGAGGTATAACTCTGAATATGCAAATTACTTATATTCACCGGCTACAGCTCAATTTTATATTGATGAGCGTAATCCAACGAATCTGCCGTCAAGACCAATAGTTGATGTATTTTTTAAGGCTAATTTGAAAAGGGCCAATATTTTTGTTAAATATGATTTTGTAAATCAAGGTCTTTTCCAACCGGGTTATTATACGGTAAATAGATACCCTATGCAAGACGCCTTACTAAAATTCGGCGTAAGCTGGAATTTTTATGATTAGGGTAGAGCATAATTAAAAGCATAAAAAAACCTTCCTGATTATACCAGGAAGGTTTTTTTATGCTGTATTTTTTCCAGACTAGAATGAATAACCTACTGAAAATCCTAACACACGGTTAGTCAATTTTGCATCAGAATTACCGCGGCTATCTTTAGGAATTAAATTTGAAAGTCCTAAACCATAGTTCGCACCTACTAAAAATCCAGAATTTGTACGGTAAGCTAAACCAAAGTTTGCACCAAAATCTGTGCTACCATAATTCTTGTCAGTGGCACTGCCGAAAGAGAGGTCTCTGTCATTAGAAGTAGTTACAGTTGCGCTGGTATTATTGCTGTTGTTGACCGTTGTAGTTGTCGTTTGTCCTTTATCTTTACCTGAAATGTTAAAGCCGATATAAGGACCCGCACTAATCTGAACCGCACCTGCAGTACCTGTAGGAATTCTGAACACTGCATTAACCGGTACTTCAATAGCCATTAAATTTGTTTTAATAGATGAGGTGGTAGTAATGCTGTTGTTACCAACTGTTGTTGTGCCGGTAGATTCAAATTTATTACCCTTGCTCTGTAATGATACTCCTGGCTGAATGAAGAAATTGTTTCCTACACCGAAATCAGCAAATGCAGTAACATTAAAACCAACATTATCCTTTGCATTGTCATTATATGTTGTACTGCCATCAGTACCACTTGCGTGAAATCTTGCCAGGTTTACTCCGGCTTTTATTCCAAATCTCGCATCGCTACCCGTCATAGTGTTTTGAGCGAAAGCACCTGTTGCTAATAAAACGATTGAAGCACTAAATAATAACTTTTTCATGATATTTTTCTTTTATAAAAATCTGGTTTAAATTTCAGGTATTACCCTGTTTGTTAATTGCCAGTATCTATCCAAAAGCTGTGCCAAAGTATCAAGTGTGTTACAATTTGTTAGCTAAATTATTGGCTATCAGTATAATTTTAGTGAAGATCAGGTGTATTTACGGTCTACTTTAGAAATGATATCAGGAACCATTTACTGTATACATAATAGGAATACAGCAAGGATAGACAGACTTTTAAGCTCAGGCAAAAAAATACCAGGCATTAAATTTTATAAATTTAAGTTTTTTGAGGTTTCTTTTTGGCTGCCGGAAAAAGTACATTGTTTAAGATCAGGCGGTAGCCGGGAGAATTTGGATGCAAACTTAGGTCTGTTGGCGGATCGCCCACTGCGTGCTGATAATCTTCCGGATCGTGTCCGCCGTAAAAAGTAAACTGACCTTTGCCGATTTCGCCATGCAGATATCGTACCTCTGCTGCGCCCTTATTTTCGCCCAGAACGGTTACACTTGTTTTTACCAGGCTTTTTTTAAAGGCAGTAGTTTGTCCCATAAAACCTTTAATCACCTTATCATGATCCTGGGTAAGCATGGTTGGCACCAGATCCCACTTGGCAGAAAAGTCGAATAAAGTAAAATAATCATTGGTTTGGTTTAATGTGCGGGTCTGGGTGACATCAATATCCGAAAATTCATAATTCATGGGATTGTTATCCAGCCTGAAATTCTGAAAAGCAAGGGTTTTGTTAAAATCAAGCTTCGATTGTGCATTCGGGTCTGCAGGATCCCCGTCAAACATCTGGGCACAGATATCTACACCTTCCGCAGCTAATGCAATGTCGAAACTGTCGGTACCAGAGCACATGGCAAACAAAAAACCGCCACCGGCACAATACTCTTTAATATGTTTGGCTACGGCTAACTTCATTTCCGAAACTTTTTTATAGCCCATACGTTTGGCCAGTGCTTCCTGGTTTTTAACATCTTCCTGGTACCAGGTTGCATACCTGAAGTTAGCCCAAAAACGGCCATACTGACCTGTAAAATCTTCATGGTGCAGGTGCAGCCAATCGTATTTGCTTAGTTTATCCTGAAGAATATCGTCATCGTAAATCACATCGTATGGAATTTCTGCATAGGTTAAAACAAGTGTAACAGCATCATCCCAGGGCAATTTGCTTTTTGGAGAGTAAACGGCAATTTTGGGCGTTTTCTCCAGTTTAACCATTTCCATATTCACAGCAGGATCGCTGATTTCGTTTAGCAGGCTGGTTACCTTTCCATCGGCCATTACTTCATAAGATACGCCGCGGATTTTAAGCTCATCTTCAACTATTTTATTGTATTTAATCAAAAAACTTCCGCCACGATAATTTAAAAGCCAATCCACCTCCAGTTGTTTACTGATGGTCCAATAGGCAATACCATAAGCTTTTAAGTGGTTTTTTTGGTCCTCATCCATATAAATTAATAGGGAAGAAGCCCTTAGCCCTAAAGAGCAAAGCAGGCAGATGAGCAGGATATAATATTTCTTTATCAAATCGTTAGCTTAAAACACTAAAATACCGCATTTAAACTGGATAGAAAAATTTAATGATGTTATAAGTTATACAATTTTGTTATTTTTGCCCTCTACTGAAAATTATAAAATTTTTTTGGCGGACAAAATTTAAAATTAGTACCGATATTGATATGAGTAAAGCAATAATAAAAACAGAAAAAGGTGATATGACCGTAGAATTCTACGATAACGATGCGCCTAAAGCCGTTGCAAACTTTAAAAAATTAGCTAAAGAGGGCTTTTACGATGGCGTAACTTTTCACCGTGTAATTCCTAACTTTGTGGTTCAGGGCGGATGTCCGAATTCAAAAGATCCTGCTAAGGCACATTTAGCAGGTACTGGTGGCCCGGGTTACAAAATCGACTGCGAACTAGATGGTGAAAATCAATATCACGATCGTGGTGTTTTATCGATGGCACATGCTGGCCGTAATACTGGTGGTTCACAGTTTTTCATCTGTCATAGCAGAGCCAATACTGCTCATTTAGACCGTAACCACACTTGCTTTGGTAAAGTTATCGAAAATGTAGATCTTGTTGATGATATCCGTCAGGGTGATAAGATTGTAAATATTGAAGTTGTAGAAGATTAAGAGCGCTAGGCGTTTGGTGGTAAGCGTTTAAAGCACTACGCCAGGTGCTCAGTAATGGTTTTTAAACATTAAATATATTATGCGTTTGGCGGTAGACAATTTATTTCGCTAACCCCCAACCGCTAAACACACATCATATGAACTTAAGAGGAATTGTTGCCGTATCTGGCAGACCAGGTTTATTTAAACTGGTTGGACAAAATAAGGTGGGTTATATTTTAGAAGGCTTAGATGCGCAAAAAACTAAAATTGTAGCCAACATCACCAACACAAAATTAGCTTCGTTAGAAGATATTACGGTATATGGCGAAGAAGAAGAAATTAAACTGGCTGATATTTTTGCCAAAATTTCTGCAAAAGGAAGTACTCCGGATCTTAAAGGCGATTTACGCGCTTTCTTTTTGGAAGTTGCTCCGGGGCACGATCAGGAAAAAGTTTATGCTTCAGATATGAAAAAAATCATTACCTGGTATAACCTTTTAAAAGATTTGCCTTTGTTTACGGAAGAAGCACCTGAAACTCCGGCTCCGGCTGCTGAAGCTAAATTAGCTGAAGAAAAAGCAGGCGATAAAAAAGTAAAAGCTACGGGCGCTAAGGCAGCAGCCAGTGCAAAAGCAACTACTAAAACTTCAGCTCCTGCTAAAAAAGCGAATATGACCAGTAAAAAAGGAGTTTAAGCTTTAATACTGGAAATAAAAAAAACACCAGGCAGTTTGTCTGGTGTTTTTTTATGCGCCTAACCGAAATACCAGATCAAGCCACCAATAATCAGTGAAATGATAATGCTGATCCATAAGTATTTGTTGCTGCCGCCCTGGCGGCTCTTGTACCTGTATTCCCTTTTATATTTATCTAATAACATGGTGTCTTTTTATTTAATGATGATTTATATTTCCTTTTTCCATATCTTATTCCCATCGCACATCTTACCTCAAGCATTTCCCATCATCAAGCATGGTGATAAGGTTCCCCCTTTAAGATACTAAATCCGCGATAAAGCTGCTCCACAAAAAACAACCTGATCATCTGGTGCGAAAAAGTCATATCAGATAGTGAGATTAAGCCATTTGCCCGTTTGTAAATACTGTCGTCAAATCCGTAAGGGCCGCCAATAATAAAGATCAAATGTTGAACACTGCCGATCATCTGTTTGTTTAAATAGCTGGAAAATTCAACCGAAGAATATTTTTTCCCTTTCTCGTCCAGTAAAATTACCATATCGCCATTATTGATCTGCTTATGTAGCAACTCTGCCTCTTTTGCTTTTTGTTGCGCTTCACTCAGGTTTTTAACATTTTTTACATCAGGTATGGCTAAAAAACTAAAGTTGATATAATGTTTTAGCCGGTTGATGTATTTCTCAATTCCTTCAATTAAATATTTATCTTCAGTTTTGCCAATGGCGATCAGGGTAATCTTCATTTAATAATTTGCCTATCTTTAGGATTTTGAAATTCAAACTTAGAGAAATTGTAACAAAAAAGACAATCTATCGATCTGATACCTTCGGAAATATATAGAAAATAAAGTTTATGCAGAAACTACAAGAAGCCATAATAGCCGGTTACCAGGAGAAAATCAATGAGGTTACTGCCCATATAGATCGAACAAAAAAGCTGATCGATCAGCTTTCCTTATTGCGTATAGGCTTGTTTCTGGCCGAAATTTTATTCTTTGTTTTGCTGCTGCGTTCAGCAGACGACAACCTGCGCACATTAATCCAGATTTGTTTAGTACTGCCGGTTATTGCCTTTGCATTTGTAGTGCGCAGACAAAGCCGGTTGGATCGTGAAATCGATTATAAAAAACAACTTTTATGGGTTTATCAAAACGAATGGAACATGCTGCATGGTGCCCCTAACGGATATGACCATGGTAAAGCATTCGAGGCTGAACAGCATCCTTATACATCCGATCTTGATATTTTTGGTACCTCATCACTGTTTGCGCTCACCAACCGTTGCAGTACCAAAACCGGCATCAGGTTGCTGGCTAAAAATTTTTCAGAGAAAACGACAAGGGATCGGATATTGCTCCGGCAGGAAGCCATAAATGAAATAAAACATCATATAGCAGAAACCTATAGTTTTAGGGCTAACCTGCATGGCTACGATCCTGAAAAAATAGAGCAGATCAAAGTGCAGCTAAAAAACCTGCTGGGTGAACAGTTGAGCTTTGTTAAAGGATCTTTTATACGGTTTTATGTTAAGCTGGTGCCATATGTTTCTATTGCTATGCTACTGACTGCAATTTTGGTAAGTAGTGTTTTCTGGAAAGTTTTAGCGCTTTTGGTTGTAATCCATATTGGGTGGAACGTATTGCTGGGCTCAAAAATAAACAAAGTGTTTTATAGCTTCGGCGGAAGTTCGAACCAGCTAAACGGATATGCAAGGGCCATTTTATGGACGGAAAGCCAAAATTGGAAAAGCAGCTACACACTAAACTTACTTGATTCGGAAATTCCGGTGAGTAAGGAAATTAGATCTTTAACAAGGATTATCGAAAATTTTGATGCCAGGCTAAATATCATCGTGGGAGGTGTACTCAATGCGCTTTTACTTTGGGATTTAAAATGCTGTATTCATTTAGATAATTGGTATCAATCATCTTCAAAAGATGTAATTACTGCACTTGACCATCTGGGCGATTTTGAAGAATTGATTTCGCTGGCTACAATGGCTTACAATCAGCCAGATTGGGTATTTCCGGTCATTACCGATCAGTTTGCACTGGCTACTACTCATATTGGTCATCCACTTATTCATCAGGAGGTAAGGGTAAATAACGATTTTCGGGTGGAGGCCAAACCAACTGTTGATATTGTAACAGGTTCTAATATGGCTGGTAAAAGCACTTTTCTGCGCACTTTGGGCATTAATATGGTGCTGGCTTATGCAGGGGCACCGGTTTGCGCCCAAAAAATGCAATTAGCTGTTTTTTCCATCAATACTTATATGCGGATTAAAGATTCGCTGAACGAAAGTACCTCTACCTTTAAAGCAGAACTGAACCGTTTGAAGATGATTTTGGATAATGTGGTAAAAGATAAAGACACTTTTGTGTTGATTGATGAAATGCTTCGGGGCACCAACAGCCGCGATAAATATTTAGGATCAAAGGTTTTTATCCAAAAGCTGATTGCTGAAAACACGCCTGCCCTTTTTGCTACCCACGACCTGCAACTGGCTGATCTGATTATCGATCATCCCGAAGCAGTCCGGAATTTCCATTTTGATATCCAGATTACAGATGGAGAAATGAGATTTGATTATCAGTTAAAACACGGTCCGTGCAAAACTTTTAATGCTGCTATTTTGCTTAAAGAGATTGGATTAAAGCTGGATGATTGATAAATGATTCCAGATTTTACCAGCTGTAAGTGGTGTAAGATCTGACCATCTTTCCTTGTGGCAAAAAATAGTTTGATCAATCAGACCGCTTAAAACCAGACTGTACTAAAAACGTAGCGAAAAAATCAGAGAATTTGTATCTTAGTACACCTAAGCTCAATCTAAATTAAATACGCTATGAAAGAAGCAGTCAATTATTCTTTAAAAGTAACATTAACTACTTTATTGTTTTGCCTCCCTATCACTTTTGTCATTATGATGGGGTATATAAATCTCCTGTCGCTTGTATCTGCAAACTACAATTTCAACGTTAATCTTGATATAAAGGACGCTGGCGTATTCCTTTTATTAACTTTTTGTGCACTTTTATTTAACATGAGGAAGATTGATGGTAAAACTAAGATAGTTTATGTTAAACGCACTATTGCAGGTAAAGCCTTTATTGCGTCAGTTATCATCTTTTTGGTGTATTTGTTGTTATTTGGAAAATTAAGGTACCTTTCAATTGATGAGTTTGTGATTACCTATGGACCTACGTTTCTCATTACCATTATCAGCATGAGAACTTATCCGCTAAGGAATGAAGACAGCCAGACCGAATTCGTTCAAAATTAGCTGTTTAATAATTGTGAATTTAGCTAATTGTGGTGTCTAATTTTGGTGCCTGATGTTACCATCTGGCACTAAGAAAATATTTTTTTCCATCATCCAGTTTGAGATCGAATGAAGGTATTTTGACAAGTTACCTTATTAAGGTTACTGAACCTGAATATTTAATGTTTTTATTTGATAAGTCAAGGCCAGAAATGATGTAATAATAGACACCAACTGGCAGTTCGTTACCCTTATAAGTACCATTCCAATTTTCAAATATATTATTGGTAAAGAATATTTGGGTACCAAGGCGATTGTAAATATGAATGTTATATTTTTTAAGGTTGGTTACACCAATAACCAACTCGTCATTAATCCCATCACCATTTGGCGAAAACGCGTTAGGAACAAATGTAGATGTATTCTTTTTGATAATCAGATCACCTTGGGTGACCGAATTAGAGCACCCGTTTTTAGAAAATGCAGTTAACGTAATTCGGAATACCCCATCGGTTTGATAAATATGGGTTGGGCTTTTTTCCGGGGAGCTAAAACCGTCACCAAAACGCCATTCATAAAAATCCCCGTCAACTGAGGTATTGGTAAATGTTATGGGTACAGGAGCCGAAAATTTTACATTAAAAGAGGGTTCGGTATAAAAGTTAGCAATTGGAATTCTGGCAATAGCCGGAATGACGATAGTTGCAGGGGCAGAGCTGCAAGATCTTGATGTTAATACAACCTGATATTCTCCGGCCACATTAAAATCTGTTATCGGAATTTCAATGGCATTTGTGCTGGCAAAATAATTGTTTGGCCCGGTCCACGCATAAGTGATCCCCGCTTGTGCCGGTACCGATAATTTTATAATATCTTTTAAACAAAAAGCAGGTTGATTAATAGTTATTTCTGGTTTTTCCGGCTTCACTTCTACTAAAATGTCTTTTGTAAAAGTTGATAGGCAGCCATTATTGGTTTCAACTGTTAGCGTGATTGTTTTGAGTCCAGGGTTAGTAAAGGTTATTGTTTTGCTGTCGTTACCCGTGGCAACCTGGCTTTTTATTCCCTGGCCAAAATTCCAGGTAAGCTTTGTATAATTTTTAGAGGCATTGATGAAAGAAAAAGATTGGTCGGTTTCGCACTTATTATTCACCTCAATCGAAAACATTGCTTCAGGTTTTAAATCGACCGATAAGATTTTCACCGAATTTATCTCACTCACACAATCCCCAACCTGAACATAAAGCTTGTAGGTACCAGCTATCTCAGGTCCGATTGCCGGAATTTCGGGATTTTGGCTTGTCGAATTAAAATTGTTTGGGCCTGACCAGTGGTAGCTCGCCAAATTTAAAAAGGGAGTAGTTAGTTTTAGTACGTCCCCCTGGCATAAATTCACATTTGATGCGCTTATTGCTGGTTTTTCAGGTGTATTTGCTACAATAAACGTTTGCGTGGTCACTACATTGCAACCGTTTGTACCTTTGGCTTCTAAAACCACAATTTTCTCGCCAGGTGTATTATATGTTATAGTATGTGGCCCTGCTGTGGTGGCAGAAGCCTGGCTTGCCCCTTCGCCAAAAGACCATTTTAAGGTGGCAAAGTTTGATGCTTTGCTTTCGAAAATATACGCCTGGCTGTTGGTACATGGATTTAGTTTTTTAACATCGATCTCTGCAGTTGGCCCTGCAAAATCTGCCGTACCACCAAATTCCAAAGTAAAGCCATTATTCCCTCCCGAGTAATTATCGATGAGTAGCGCATAAACATGATCCTGTTCGAGCTCTACGTATTTCACAAAGCCATTTTGGCCAGCAGGGCATCCTGATGCTTCAGTTAAATCTGTTTCCGTCATGCTCAGGCCGGTTTTATAATAAGAAGGACTGCAATCTACACCACTGCCCGATGCACAACGTATAGCTGTTGCGCCACTTACTTTACTGCAATCTCCGTTTATGCCTAAATCATAAAAAATCCAGTCAATATCATTTGAGGTTACCGTAGGCGTGATTACAAAAGTCAAATCACCGGGTTTGGAAGCCTTAAACATATACCAGGCGGAGTTAGATTCTTTACCCAGGCAGGTTCCGGCCGATTCTTGATTGTTAGCTCCTGCTCCCGTTACATTAAGCTGTGTAAAGGTTTCTTTTGTGCATAGTACCGAGAAGGTTCCACAATCTTGCCCCGGTTGTATGGGTGGGAAATAATTATCAATACAAAGTTTAAAGGTACCGGTAGCATCGTTCGCTGCACTTACCCTAACATAGTATACCTGGCCCACTGTTAAAGCGCCTTTGTATAATGAAATAACATTATTTGATGTGGCTTGCGAGCCAGACTGCTCGCTTATAGAGCCTGTTGCCGAATCAAACGAATATAGGGCCACCAATGGGGCAATCAGGGTATTTTTACTAGCGGCATCAATTTTTCCGCTAACAGAAATATTAACATCAAACTTAGATGCGGTAAACTTATACCATACATCTTTTCCAACTGATGGCCAGTTTAGGGCTTTATTATAGTTACTTGCTGTAGCTTCTAAATTGTTAAATTCGGCATCCGCACTACAATATGCACTCGTATTGGTAATATTTATGGCATTTATCAGTTCATCATTAAGAGGTGGCGCGAATTTCCCAAAGGCAGCGAGATTTAGTAATACCAATAGAAAAGAAATGAATGAGTAGCGCATGGGTAAAAATATTAAAAATTGTTTTTATTTCGAATCATTTTGCTTGTTAATGATTTGTTAATATTAAACTCGCAACTTATGGCAATTAATCGGTAAACAATGGTTGAAGCAAGTGATTTTGGTTCGGATTTTTTGTGGGGAGTAGCGACTGCTGCGGCGCAGATAGAAGGTACAGCAACACAGTACGGTAAAGGCCCATCCATCTGGGATACCTTTACGGCAAAAAACGGCAAGATTAAAAAGAACCATAAATTAGATCCTGCCTGCGATTTTTATCATCGTTATGCCGAAGATGTCGCGCTCGTTAAATATCTGGGATTTAATGTGTTCAGGTTTTCTATCGCTTGGTCAAGGATTTTGCCCGATGGAAGAGGAGAAGTAAACGAGGAAGGCATCCGTTTTTACCATCATCTTATTGATGAATGTTTATCACAGGGAATCACACCTTATGTTACACTCTATCACTGGGATTTGCCCCAGGCCTTAGAAGACGAGGGTGGATGGACGAGCTTTAGCATTAATGCAGCCTTTAATGCCTTTGTTACGATCTGTGCCCTAGAATATGGCGATAAAGTAAAAAACTGGATCGTACTGAATGAACCTTTTGGTTATACTTCTTTGGGTTATATGCTTGGAATACATGCGCCGGGGAAAACAGGCTTGACCAATTTTTTTCCTGCAGTATTGCATACAGCTTTAGCCCAGGCCGATGGCGCCAAAATTTTACGTGCCGAGGTGGCCAATGCTAACATCGGAACTACATATTCCTGCTCAGAAATAATCCCTTACACCGAAAGCGATAATGATGTACTGGCTGCAAAGCGGATAGATTGTTTAATGAACCGTTTGTTTGTAGAGCCTACCTTAGGCATGGGTTTTCCTACGGCAGATTGGGATGTACTTGAAAAATTCCAGATTGAGTATGGTGCCTGGCGATTGCAGGAAAGGATGAAATTCGACTTTGATTTTGTCGGTCTTCAAAACTATTTTCCGTTAACGGTGAAATACAATGCTTTCATCCCGGTCATCCAGGCCTGGGAAGTGAAAGCCAAGAGCAGAAAAAAGCCGCATACGGCAATGGGTTGGGAAATTAATGCCGATAGCTTTTACAATATTGTAAAACAGTTTGCAGCCTATCCGGCCATCAAAAATATTCTCATTACCGAAAATGGCGCTGCCTACCACGATAAATTAATTGATAAGCGTGTAAATGATCCGGAACGGATAGAATATTTTAAACTTTACCTTTCAGCACTGCTCAAACTAAAAAATGAAGGAGTAAATATCGCGGGTTACATGGCCTGGACATTAATGGATAATTTTGAATGGGCAGAGGGTTTTACAGCCAGATTTGGGCTGGTTTATAATGATTTTAAAACCCAGGAACGTACCATTAAAGATTCGGGCTACTGGTGGAAAGAATTTCTCAAAACATAATTGATTTTCAGCCGTTCTGATTATAAAACAAATTCTTATGTTTGGAATATGGATGATAGAACCGTAGTTTATAGCACCTATTACAACCCGATGGAGGCCAATATCATAAAAGCCAAATTGGAAGATAGTGGATTTGCCTGTTTCCTGGCTGATGAAAATGTTTCCACAATCCAGCCGCTCTACAACCAGGCCATTGGCGGTGTTAAACTCATTGTTTTTGAACGCGATGTGGAAGCCATTAATGCTTTGTTGGCAGAAGACAATAGTTTGGATTTTGAATCAACAGATGAAATTACCGGTGAAGAAAAATCAGCCGAAGGTAAAACCGTTTGTGAAAAATGCGGCTCTACCAACGTAGGCTATGGTATGGCAACCGATAAAAAATATAGTCTTTGGGCTACCATACTAGCTTTTTTAACTTTCACTACCCCAATTAAAGCCAATAAGTGCAATCATTGTTATGATTGTGGATATGAGTTTGAGTAAATTTTATCTCGTTATCTATTCCATCGTAACTACTGGCAACCATTTTTAAAAAAACAAAGGCGTTAAAACGAACAGTATAAGCTTCAAGGAACCGTGATTTCGAGCGGAGTGCAACGGAGTCGAGAAATCTGTATAGATAGATTTCGCTCTGTCTGCAAGTGCAGGTGGGGAAAAACTACTGAATTCCTAACATGGTTAGCGAAAAGAAATGACCATTAGCTATGCGGCCGTTATTGGTAAGAAAGTTGAGAACTAGACAAATGATCAGCGAAGCTAAATCCAATTAAATAGATCTCTCCGTTTCACTGCGTTTCAGTCGAGATGACGATTCTTATGAAACAAAAAATCCCGTTTTGACTTAACAAAACGGGATTGATATCCTACATGCGGACTTTGGACCTCCGACACCGGACTTCAGACTATAACGCTGCCTTAGCCGCTGCTTCAGCCCTGATGATGTTCAACGCACCACCAGCTTTAAACCACTCAATTTGTTGTGCATTATAACTATGGTTAACAGCAAACTGCTCTGTAGTACCATCCTCATGGTGTAATACCAGTGTTAACGGTTGGTCAGGAGCAAACTCGGTTAAGCCTAAAATGTCTACCGTATCACCTTCTAAAATTTTATCGTAATCGTCTTTATCGGCAAAAGTTAAGGCCAGCATACCTTGTTTTTTAAGATTGGTTTCGTGGATACGGGCAAAAGATTTTACCAATACGGCACGTACGCCTAGGTGACGCGGCTCCATGGCTGCATGCTCGCGTGATGAGCCTTCGCCGTAGTTTTCATCACCCACTACGATTGAGCCCAAACCAGCAGCTTTATAATCGCGTTGTGTAGCTGGTACCGGACCATACTCGCCAGTTAACTGGTTTTTAACGGTATCTGTTTTATCGTTGAAATAGTTTACCGCACCAATTAGCATATTGTTAGAAATGTTGTCCAGGTGGCCACGGAACTTTAACCATGGGCCTGCCATCGAAATATGGTCGGTTGTACATTTACCTTTAGCTTTGATCAGGAGTTTCAGCCCTTTCAGGTCGGTGCCTTCCCAAGGTGCAAACGGATCTAACAATTGTAAACGATGCGAAGTTGGCGAAACCAAAACCTGTACATGCGAGCCGTCAGCTGCCGGTGCCTGGAAACCTGCATCTTCTACCGCGAAACCTTTGGTTGGCAATTCATAGCCGGTAGGCGGGTCTAATTTAACCTGCTCACCTTTATCGTTAGTTAAGGTATCTGTTAATGGGTTAAATCCTAAATTGCCCGAAATGGCAATGGCTGCCACCATTTCCGGCGAAGCTACAAAAGCGAAAGTATTCGGGTTACCATCGGCACGTTTAGCAAAGTTTCTGTTAAATGAGTGTACAATGGTGTTTTTTTCTGCTTTCTCTGCACCTGTACGGTCCCACATACCAATACATGGACCGCAGGCATTGGTAAATATTGTTGCATTTAAATCCTCGAAAGTTTTTAAATAACCATCGCGGTCTGCAGTATAACGAACCTGCTCAGAACCCGGGTTAATACCAAACTCTGCTTTGGTGGTTAAACCTTTAGCAATGGCCTGGTTGGCAATAGAAGCTGCTCTCGACAAATCTTCGTATGAAGAGTTGGTACAAGAACCGATTAAACCCCATTCTACTTTTAATGGCCAGCCATTTTTCTCTGCTTCCGTTTTCATTTGCGAAACCGGAGTAGCTAAATCTGGTGTAAAAGGGCCATTTAGGTAAGGCTCCAAAGTATCTAAATCAATCTCGATCACCTGATCGAAATAATTTTCAGGATCGGCATAAACTTCCGGATCACCTGTTAAATAAGCAGCAATTTTATTCGCCTCATCTGCCACTTCGTTTCGGTTGGTGGCGCGTAGGTAACGTTCCATGCTCTCATCGTAGCCAAAAGTAGATGTGGTTGCACCAATTTCGGCACCCATGTTACAAATGGTACCTTTACCGGTACAGCTCATGGAAGTAGCACCATCGCCGAAATATTCTACAATAGCTCCGGTACCACCTTTTACGGTTAAAATACCAGCTACTTTTAGGATTACATCTTTGGCAGCCGTCCAGCCGTTTAATTTACCTGTTAGTTTTACACCGATCAATTTAGGGAATTTTAGTTCCCATGGTAAACCCGCCATTACATCACAGGCATCAGCACCACCAACACCAATAGCTACCATGCCTAAACCGCCGGCATTTACCGTGTGCGAGTCGGTACCGATCATCATTCCACCCGGGAAAGCATAGTTTTCCAATACAACCTGGTGGATGATACCAGCGCCTGGTTTCCAGAAACCGATACCATATTTGTTGGATACAGATGACAAGAAATCAAAAACCTCTGCGCTTTCTGTTTTGGCGTGAGGTAAATCTATGGCCGCACCTTCTTTGGCTGTAATTAAGTGATCGCAATGTACAGTAGAAGGCACAGCAACCTTCGGACGGCCCGCCTGCATAAATTGCAATAAAGCCATCTGTGCGGTAGCATCCTGCATCGCTACGCGGTCTGGTGCAAAGTCTACATAATCAGATCCACGCTTAAACGCCTTTTTAGGATCTCCATCCCAAAGGTGTGCATACAATATTTTTTCAGATAATGTTAAAGGCCTGCCCACAACTTTACGTGCAGCCTCTACGCGGCTACCAAAGTTTGCATACACCTTTTTAATCATGTCTATATCAAAAGCCATACTTAAATTTTTATAATTATTATCAATAAGGTACTCTCTAAAGTAAACAATTTTAAACAGATTTATTTTCGAGATTTGTCATAATATCTTATTTAAAACCATTCTATGCAATTATTTATGCAAAGTAAAAGGCTATCAGATTTTCTCCGATAGCCTTTTCTAAAAGTTAACAAATAATATGCTTTTTTGTTTCTTATTGTTTTGTAGAAATAGGGGTAAACTTGGTTAAGTTAATGCCATCTACTGCTAATTTATATTCTTCGATGCTTGGAATGCGGCCCAGGATAGCTGAAAGCACCACAACAGGGGTAGAAGCCAGTAATGATTCCCCTTTTTTGCCGTCTCTGTCTTCTACCACACGTCCCTGGAATAAACGGGTAGAAGTAGCCATCACAGTATCACCTTTAGCAGCTTTTTCCTGGTTACCCATACAAAGATTACAACCAGGGCGCTCCAGGTACATGATGTTTTCGTATTCGGTACGCGCTACACTTTTAGGCAAGGCATCGCTAAACTCAAATCCTGAGTATTTCTGTAAGTATTCCCAGTCGCCTTCTGCTTTCAGTTCATCAATAATATTGTAAGTAGGAGCAGCCACTACCAGTGGTGCTTTAAACTCTACCTTACCGGTTTGGTTCTCTACATTTTTCAATAATTGTGAAACGATTTTCAAATCGTCTTTATGTACCATGCAAGAACCTACGAAACCAAGGTCTACTTTTTTATCACCACCGTAGAAAGTTAAATCTCTGATGGTATCATGCGTATAACGTTTAGAAACATCGGCATTGTTCACATCAGGGTCGGCAATCATAGGTTCGTTGATTAAATCCAGGTCGATTACTACCTCTGCATAATATTTGGCATTTGTATCAGGCATTAAAGCTGGTTTAATACCGGTTTTAATTTCTTCGATGCGTTTGTTTGCTTTGTTAATCAGTCCCTGAAGCACCTGGTTATGGTTGTCCATACCTTTGTCAATCATGATCTGGATACGGTTTTTCGCAATTTCCAGCGATTGGATTAAAGTATCATCCTGCGAAATACAGATCGAAGCTTTTGCTTTCATTTCGGCAGTCCAGTCGGTAAAAGTAAAGGCCTGATCGGCCAGTAAAGTTCCGATGTGTACCTCGATGATCCTGCCCTGGAATACGTTTTCGCCATCAAACTGTTGCAGCATCTGCAGTTGTGTAGCATGTACCACATCACGGAAATCCATGTGTGCTTTCATCTCGCCCTTAAAAGTTACTTTTACTGATTCCGGAATCGGCATAGAGGCTTCGCCGGTAGCTAATGCCAACGCCACTGTACCAGAATCGGCGCCGAAAGCCACACCTTTTGACATACGGGTGTGTGAATCGCCACCAATGATGATTGCCCATTCATCAATTGTAATATCATTCAATACTTTGTGGATCACATCAGTCATTGAATGATAAGTACCTTTAGGGTCACGCGCCGTAATCACCCCGAAATCATTCATGAATTTCATCAGTTTTGGGATGTTTGCCTGTGCTTTTTTATCCCATACAGATGCCGTGTGGCAACCTGACTGGTAAGCACCGTCAACAATTGGTGAAATTACCGTTGCAGCCATAGCCTCTAATTCCTGAGCCGTCATTAAACCGGTAGTATCCTGCGAGCCTACAATGTTTACTTCTACGCGCACATCAGAACCGGCATGTAAAACCTTACCTGGTGTTAAACCTACCGCATTTCTGTTAAATATTTTCTCTACAGCAGTTAAACCCTGACCCTCAATAGATACTTCTTTAGCCGGAGCAAATACAACCGGAGCTTCTATCCCTAAAGTTTTGGCCGCAAAGGTTTGGATTTTCTTGCCAAAAACGATGGCGTAAGAGCCACCCGCTTTAATGAATTCCATTTTTTGCGGCGTTAAAGCTTTAGAAATATCAATTAGCTCCTGTTCGCCGTTATATAATTTTTTGGTTCTGGTATTAATGGTAAGCACCGTTCCGGTAGCTACTGAATATACTTCTTCTAAAACCGGTTCATCATTTTCATTGCGCACTACATTTCCATTCTCATCGGTTTTCTTTACCCAGTTTTTCAGGTCGATACCAATACCACCTGTCACATCAACTGTGGTTAAGAAAATAGGCGAAATGCCATTGGTACCACCAACAATTGGTGCAATGTTTACAAATGGCACATAAGGACTTGATCTTTTACCTGTCCAAAGGGCCACATTGTTTACGCCCGACATCCGTGAAGAACCTACGCCCATGGTACCTTTTTCGGCTACCAGCATCACGCTTTTATCGGGATGTTGTGCCTGAAGGTCTTTAATGGCCTGTTGTGCCTCAGGTGTAATCATGCATTTGCCGTGTAATTCACGATCAGAACGCGAGTGCGCCTGGTTACCCGGAGACAATAAATCCGTAGAAATATCGCCAATACCTGCTATAAAGGTTACTACTTTAATTTCTTCAGCAACAGGAGGTAATCCGGTAAAAAATTCGGCTCTGGCATAACTTTCCAGTATTTCTTTGGCTATGGCATTGCCGTTGTGGTAAGCCTCCTTTAAACGATCGGTATCGGCATCGTATAAGAATACCTGTGTCTTAAGCACATCGGCAGCTTTTTTGGCTTTATCACCATTGTCTGCCAAGGCAATATCCAACAAAACTTTAATGGAAGGACCGCCCTTCATGTGAGATAAGAGCTCGAAAGCAAAATCAGGTGTAATCTCTGCAACAACAGTTTCACCTGCAATAATTTCTTTTAAGAACCGGGCTTTAACACCTGCTGCGGCCGTGGTACCCGGCAAGGTATTGTATATGAAAAAATTAACAGCATCTGCCCTGTTAAAATTATTTACATTTTTGATCTGATCGATGATTTCGCTTAATAAATCGGCGCTATCAATAGGTTTAGGATGAAGACCCTGGATTTTACGTTCTTCAATCTCTTTAATATAATCGTTATAAATACTCATCTTAGCTATTTATCCTTTTTCGCGGAGTGTTATATATCAATACAATTCCCAAAGAATACTATTAATTGTGATTAATTTGTGGTTATAGGCCAAAAAAGTGAATTTTTTGGATGGAACAAAAATAATAAAAAGCAATCTTTTTATCGGACATGAGTCGGTGATTACGTAATTTGGAATTGTTCTAAACAACTAGGTTGGTTAAATTGTTATAGACAGATCAGGGGAACAGCTTGCTTACTTTAGTTAATCGTTCAATTCCGTACAGTTTTGTCCGTTTTCGAACAGCTTCTCATTGGTAGTCTGACAGAAAGCCCGTTTCAGCTTACTGGAGCTGGTATGCCTGACTTGGCACAACAATCGCTAAAGCGTAGCGAAAGTGAAACCCTTTTCGGTAAAATAGGCTAAAACCCTGGGCAATGCATATTCCAAACGATCAAATGCTTTTAAGCTATCATGAAAAACGATGATAGAACCGTTTTCGGTATGTTTGATCACATTCTGGTAGCATTTTTCAGGCGAGAGATTAATGTCGAAATCGCCGCTGAGTACATCCCACATGACGATGTCGAGTTTGGAGTTATGAGTTGTGAGTTGTGGGTTGTTTGGCGCATTAGACTCCGAACTCCAAGCTCCAAGCTCTAAACTACGAATCTGGCTTTTTTTGATTCTCCCGTAAGGTGGGCGGAAAAGGTTGGATTGTGTGAGTTCCTGGCACTTAAGCGTGTTTTTCAGATAGGTTTCATCATCGGTTTTCCATCCTTTTAAATGATTGAAAGTGTGGTTGCCAATGGCATGTCCATCGGTTTTTACACGTTCAAAAACACCGGGATGTTTAATAATATTATCGCCGATGCAAAAAAAGGTAGCTTTAGCATTAAAGACTTTCAGAGTTTTTAATACAAAATCTGTAACATTGGGTATAGGTCCATCGTCAAAGGTCAGATAAATAACTTTTTCGGTGCGGGATTTATTCCATAACAGCGATGGATAATACCATTTTAGCAGAAGCGGTGATTTGATCAGGTACATTTAACTTCAAAGTTAGTAAATGCCTGAACAGATTGAAATGATTAAAAGTTGTTTATATTAGAATCGAAACAAATTATGAAGATGTTTACCAATAAAAAGTTAATTACCGGATCTGCTTTTGTATTATTATTGAACTTTGCTGTTGATGTAAATGCCCAGCAGGTTATCACCATTCAACAAGCGGTTGAAAACACGTTAAATAATAACTTAACGATTAAACAGGCTCAATTTAGTGCAGCATTGGCAAATGAGGATTTAACACAATCTAAATATGCGCTTTATCCTAACCTAAATGCTTCTGTAGGTCCAACGTTGACGTTTGGTCGCGGTTTGGATCAAACAACCTTTCAGGTAACCAATCAAACCTCGTTATTTACCAGTGCAAACCTCGGTACAAATGTTGATGTATTTAGAGGCTTTGCTAAAGTTAATCAGATTCGGCAGAATAAAACACTCTTTGAAGTTGGCAAAAGTAATGTTGAAAAAATAAAAAATGACTTAGTTCTAAATGTTGTTACGGCATATTTACAGGTTTTATACAATACCGATTTAGAAAGGGCATCCAGAGAACAGCTGGATATTGCTAATAAAACTTTAGCAAGGGAGAATGCCTTATTAGATGCAGGAAATAAGACCCTGGCGGATGTATCTCAGGCGAAATCGCAAGTGGCTACGGCTGAATTGAATTTAACCAATGCACAAAATGCGCTTTCCATTTCATACTTAACTTTAGGACAGCTCATGGAAATGCAGCCTAATCAAAAGTTCGTTGTTCAAGCGCCGCTGATTGATAATGTTAAAACAGCGCCCACAAACCAAAGTGCAGAGGAAATTTATAACAATGCGTTAAACATCTTTCCTGATATCAAACTGGCCAGTTTGCGTTCATTGGCTGCAAAGCAAGCTATAGCTGTTGCAAAAGGATCGTATTACCCATCCTTAAGTCTGGGAGCTGGATTAAATACTTCTTATTCTTATCAATTCAACTACAGTGGCCAATTTCCGCAATCCTCATTTGCTGATCAAATCAATCAACGTTTAGGTCAAAGTATTGGAATGACCTTGCAGATCCCTATTTTTAATGGTTTTACTGCCAGGTCAAATGTGCGGAGAGCGAAAATTAATTATAATAATGTTTTAACCCAGGAGCAATTGGCCAAAAATAATTTGAATAAAGTTATTTTTCAGGCGACAACTGATTTAAGGGCTGCCGAAAGTCGCTACAGTTCAACGCAGAATGCGTTTAATGCCCAAAAGGATGCTTTTTACGTTGTGGAACAACGTTATAATGTTGGCCTTGTTAATTCACTTGATTATAGTACAGCGCAAACCAATAGAAATAAAGCAGAGATTGACTTTATCCAGGCTAAATACGATTTACTGTTCCGTGCCAAGGTGATTGATTATTATTTAGGCAAACAGATTGTTTTTTAAGGTTAAAGCTAAAAGACTAAAGACCAAAGGTTAAAGCTAAAACGTAAAATACTAAAGCTTGAAAGCCAATTGAATTTAACCTTAAAACTTTTAGCCTTTAAACATTACACAATTAAATAAACGAAATACAATACAAATTATGAAACTGAAGCACATTATTATTACCGTAGTTGCTATCGTAGCCCTTCTGGTTGTGTTAAAACTGACCGGCGTAATCGGTGGAAACAAAACCGAAAAGGTAACTACAGAAAAAGCATCAGATAAAACTGTTGTGGAAACAGTTACGGCAAGCGGAAAAATCCAGCCGGAAACCGAAGTTAAATTAAGTTCGGAGGTATCTGGAGAGGTGGTAGAATTAAAGGTAAAAGAAGGTGATGTTGTTAAAGCAGGCCAATTACTTTGTAAAGTGCGTCCGGATGTACTGCAATCGGGTTATGAAAGAACGGTGGCAACTTTTAACGCACAAAAAGCCAGTGTAGCTGCAGCACAACAGCAACTTGCCCAAAACCAAGCCAATTTTATCAATGCAGAAGCTACCTACAAACGTAATGTTGAACTTTTTAATAAAAAAGTAATTTCAGCTTCAGAGTTCGATGCAGCCAAAGCAGCATTTTTAACCGCAAAGGCAAATTTAGCCAGTGCCAAAGAAAATGTAACCGGTGCCAAATTTACTTTGGAGCAAACGGGTGCAAATGTTAAAGAAGCAGGTGCAAACTTAGCCAAAACCACTATTTATGCACCGGTTGATGGGGTAGTTTCTAAACTATCAATTGAGCTGGGCGACCGTATTTTGGGAACTTCGCAAATGGCGGGTACCGAAATTATGCGTATTTCTAACCTCTCATCAATGGAGGTGAATGTTGATGTAAACGAGAACGACATTACCCGTGTTAAAATTGGTGATAAAGCTTCGATCGAAGTGGATGCCTTTTCTGATAAAAAGTTCAGAGGTGTGGTTACCGAAATTGCAAGTTCGTCAACAGCTGTTGGAACTACAACATCTACTTCTGTTGATCAGGTGACCAACTTCTCGGTAAAAATCCGCATCAGCGAAGAAATGGAGGGTAAACAACAGTCTATTTTCCGCCCAGGCATGTCGGCAACGGTTGATATTGAAAGTGAGTCGTTAACCGGACTGGCCATTCCAATTCAGGCGGTTTTCACTGATAATGCGAAATCGGGCGACAACAATAATCAGGGCAACCAGGAAAATACCGATAAGCAGAAATCGAAACTGACCGACAAAAAGGTAAAGCAATATGTTTATACTTACGATGCCAAGAGTAAAAAAGTTAAAAAAACAGAGGTTACTACCGGTATCCAGAACGATCAGTTTATCATTGTAAAATCGGGTATCAAAGCCGGTGAGGAAATTGTAACCGGTCCGTATTCGGCTATTCAGAACAAATTGAAAGATGGAATGGTGGTAGAAAAAACTGCTAAAGACCAATTGTTCAGCAAAGACGTTAAGAAGTAGCCTTTTAAGGTATAATGCTAAAAGTGTGAGGTGTAAGGTTTTGCCTGTCCGCCTTACACTTTTCTCGTAAATGTCTGTAAGAAATAGTAACTTGCCGTCTTTAAGGTGTATTCCTAAGGTTAGGGTGTAAGGTTTAGGGTTTAAGGCATTCGCTTTAAACCTTAAGTTTTACACCCTTTGCCTTACATCTTTTACCTAAAACCTTTTCTATAATCATGGTACCTAAAATAGCAATGATAGGGGGCGGGAGCTGGGCTACTGCTATCGTTAAAATGCTTGCAGATAATTTGTCTGAAAAAGAGATTTTTTGGTGGATGCGTAATGAAACAGCCATTGAGCACATTAAAAAATTTAAACACAATCCGCATTACCTCAGTTCTGTTGAGTTAAAGCTCAATCATGACCATATCTCTTCTGATATACGATCGATTATAGAATCGGCCGATTTTGTGATTTTAAATGTACCCGCTGCATTTTTAAAAGAAACCCTTTCTACCATCACACCAGATGATTTAAAAGGCAAAAAAATAGTCTCAGCCATTAAGGGGATCGTGCCGGAAGATAACCTGATTATCGGTGAATTTTTGCACGAGAAATACAACATCCCATACCATGATATTTTGGTGGTAAGCGGTCCCTGCCATGCCGAAGAGGTAGCCTTTGAAAAACTATCTTACCTTACCATAGCTTGTACCGATGTAGAAAAAGCAGCCGCATTTGCCGCTCTTTTAAGTACACGCTATATCAAAACCAACGTTTCTGACGATATTTTCGGTACCGAATACGCTGCGGTTTTAAAAAATATTTACGCGGTAGCCAGTGGTATTTGCCATGGCTTAGGTTATGGCGATAACTTTCAGGCCGTGCTGATTAGTAATGCCATAAGCGAAATGAAACGTTTTGTAGATGTGGTTCACCCAATAGACCGCGACATTAAAGAATCAGCCTATCTGGGCGATTTGCTGGTTACGGCTTATTCGCAGTTTAGCCGCAACCGAACCTTTGGTAATATGGTGGGCAAGGGCTACACGGTAAAATCGGCTCAGCTGGAAATGAATATGGTTGCCGAAGGTTATTATGCTGCTAAATGTATGCACATCAAAAACCAGGAGTATCATGTAGATATGCCAATTTGTAAGGCCGTTCATAACATTATTTACGAGAAACGGTCCCCACAGATTGAAATGAAGTTATTAGCCGAGAAATTGAGTTAAATAGAATAAAGATTAGCTTTACTTTCTAGATTCAAGTAGCCGGGCAATAGTTTTAATGCCGATCGTTGCATTGCGCTTCAACGAAAGAATAAAAGTTATTTGTAAATCAGGGTTCGTTGCCTTTCGGTTAGTGCAGTCCTTCTTTCCGCTATTATCTTTTTGTGAGGGTTAGTAGGAACATTTTAATTGGTGCGCCAAAAAGGATAGCCGCTTCAATAAGGTTTATTGAAGGGGAGACAGAATAAAAAATCAAGAAGTATTTTGCCTGATATTGAAAGTTTTAAACTTTGTTATTTCCAACAACTGAGTTTTTAGCCCCGGGCGCAGCGGCATCCCTGAAGCGCAGCGGAGGGATATAGCGGAGAACGGGAACAAACTTTAATCATTGCTGCAGCCCCTGCGCTCCAAAAAAAATATTTTTAACCAGAGTTCGATAAATCTACATTTTGGCAGTTAAAATCACCTTATTTAAAGTAGCCGTCACCCTGAATTTATTTCAGGGTCTTTATTATTAGAGAAATGCTGAAAAATCAGGGTTTTTGTAAATCAGGGCTTGCTACTTTTCGGTTACAGCAGTCCTTCTTTCCGCTATTATCTTTTTGTGAAAGTGTAGTAAACAAATGACTGTTTCTTCACCAAAAAGGATAGCCGCTTCAATAAGGTTTATTGAACGAGAGACAGAATAAGAAATCAAGAAGTATTTTACACGATATTGAAAGCTTATACTTTGTTCTTCGCATCAACTGAGTTTTTAGCCCCGGGCGCAGCGGCATCCCCGGAGCGTAGCAAGGGATACAGCAAACCGCGGGAACAGACATTAACCGTTGCTACAGCCCTTGCGCTCCAGAAAAGGATAAAAATCATTTGTAAAGCAAGTTTCTTTGCCTTTAGGTTAGTGCAGTCCTTCTTTCCGCTATAATCTTTTTGTGAGGGTTAGTATGCAAATTTTTGTTTCTGCACCAAAAAGGATAGCCGCTTCAATAAGGTTTATTGAAGGGGAGACAGAATAAGAAATCAAGAAGTATTTTGCCCGATATTGAAAGTTTATATTTGTTCTTTGCAACAACTTTGTTTTTAACCCCGGGCGCAGCGGCATCCCCGAAGCGCAGCGAGGGATATAGCGAAGCACGGGAACAGATATTAATAGTTTCTACAGCCCTTGCGCTTCAAAGAAAGAATAAATATTATTTGTAAATCAGGGTTCGTTGCCTTTCGGTTAGTGCAGTCCTTCTTTTCGCTATTATCTTTTTGTGAGGGTTAGTAGGAACATTTTAATTGGTGCGCCAAAAAGGATAGCCGCTTCAATAAGGTTTATTGAACGGGAGACAGAATAAAAAATCAAGAAGTATTTTACCCGATATTAAAAGTTTATACAATGTTCTTTGCAGCAACTGAGTTTTTAGCCCCGGGCGCAGCGGCATCCCCGAAGCGCAGCGAGGGATACAGCGAAGCACGGGAACAGACATTAATAGTTGCTACAGCCTTTGCGCTCCGAAAAAGAATAAATATTATTTGTAAATCAGGGCTTGCTGCTTTTAAGCGGAGATCGCCCTTTCCTATCCTGTACACTTGATTTTACATGCTCAGAAAATAATATTTAAAACTTTATCTCTACTCATGTAACAGAAATAAAACAAATGTTACCATCAACTGTTATCAGTTTAAATAAAAAATATAGCTGTCATGAAAAAGAAATTAGTAATGGGTTTATTAACAATGGCCTTATTTGGCGGTGTAACCCTTAGCGTAAACGCACAAGAGAAAAAAACTGAGGTAGGTAAAGCATTAGACAAAACCGGGAAAGCCATTGGTAAAGGTGCCAAATCAGTAGGAAATAAAACGGCTGAAGTAGCGGTAAAAGGTAGTTCGAAGGTAGCGGATAAAACCTGGAAAGGTAAAATGGCACCAGATGGTTCTGATGTTTATATCAATGGAAAGAACGAGAAATACTATGTAAACGCTACAGGCGCTAAAATCTGGTTAAAACCTAGTCAGATTAAAAACAGGCCAGCTTCTAAAAATTAGTTAGTCATCACTCCCTAAATAGGGGATGGTCATCTGTCTACAAGAACTGTTCAAATGTTTTAGGAGGCATTCAAACTGGTTTAACGTGACATGTGCGACTAAATAAGCTTTAAAAACAAAAAGTCGCAAAAGCTTGCTTTTGCGACTTTTTGTTGACTATATTTTTTTAAACGATGGTTCCGTATAAATCGAAATCTTCCGCTCTGTCAACTTTCACATTAACAAAGCTTCCGTTAGCGGCGTAACCTGTTGCCGCATCGATCAACACTTCATTATCCACCTCTGGCGAGTCAAATTCGGTTCTGCCTACAAAGAAATCACCTTCTTTTTTATCAATCAGCACTTTAAAGGTTTTACCTACTTTTTCCTGGTTAATATCAAATGATATGCCCTGCTGGATTTCCATGATATCGTCTACCCTTTGTTGTTTTACTTCCTCAGGGATGTCGTCAACCAATGTGTGTGCATGTGTTTTTTCTTCATGCGAGTAAGTAAAGCAGCCTAAACGATCAAATTTGGTTTCGGCAACCCATGCTGCCATTTCTTCGAAATCGCGTTCTGTTTCGCCAGGGTAACCACATATTAAAGTGGTACGCATGGCAATATTCGGTACTTTATCCCTGATCTGGTTAACCAGGTCAATGGTTTTTTGCTTAGTGGTGCCGCGGCGCATTGATTTTAACATGTTATCGGTAATATGCTGTAAGGGCATATCCAGATATTTACAGATATTGTCGCGCTCATTCATGGCATCCAAAATTTCCATCGGGAAGCCAGAAGGGTAGGCGTATTGCAGGCGGATCCATTCGATACCTGGTACATCTGACAGGCGACGCATGAGCTCATCCAGCTTGCGCACGCCATACAGGTCTAAGCCATAGTAGGTAAGATCCTGCGCAATTAAAATTAATTCCTTAGTGCCGTTTTTAGCCAGTATTTTAGCCTCGTTAACCAATTCTTCCATCGGTTTACTCATGTGTTTGCCACGCATTAGCGGTATGGCGCAGAACGAGCATGGACGGTTACATCCCTCGGCAATTTTGAAGTAGGCAAAGTGTGATGGAGTGGTGAGCAAACGTTCGCCAATCAGTTCATGTTTGTAATTCGCGCCCAGCTCGTGCAAAATATTTTGTAAATCGTTGGTGCCAAAAAAGGCATCCACGTTGGTAATTTCCGATTCCAGTTCGGGTTTATAACGCTCAGAAAGGCAGCCCGTAACTACCACTTTGCCAATTTTGCCGGCTTCTTTAAGTTCGCTAAACTGCAGAATGGTATCAATTGATTCTTGTTTGGCATTATCGATAAAACCGCAGGTATTAATCACTACGATATCATCTTTACCCATTTTGCCTGATTCGTGGGCAACGTTGAGGTTGTTGCCGCGCAACTGTCCCATCAATACTTCCGAATCGTATATGTTTTTAGAACAGCCTAAGGTAATCACATTGATTTTAGGTTGTTTGATTGTTGTTTTTTTTATTGTTTTGGTATTCATGTTATGTGTAATAGCACCGATATAAAATGATTACACCGATCAGGTGAAATACCGATGATATATTATTTAAACGGACAGTCTTTTTACTTCGCAGCTTGTGTTGCCAAAGTTAATCAATAATCCTGTTTTAATTTTGCTGGCTTTTAAGTATGATATAAGTTGACTTTGAAATAACTTAGGTTGGTACCCCGTAACGGATTTCAATTCTACAATTACCTTATTTTCAACAAAAAGATCGCATCTGAATTTCCCAATAATAATATCTTCAAATATTACATTAAATTCCTTTTCTGCAATGTAATTTAAACCTTTTTGCTGGAGTTTAATTTTTAATGCATTCACATATATTTTTTCCAAAAAACCTGGTCCCAACTGATTATGAACTTCATAACAGCAGCCGATGATCTTTTGTGTTAGCGTATCTTTTTCATATTTGATCATTATTAAATCTATATAAAATCGATGAAATCTACTAATCCGTGTGATCCCCTAAATCAGTGGAATCATACACGAGGTGCTACTTAAACAAACTATTCACAAACTCTTTCTTGTCAAAAAGCTGTAAATCGCCTATTTTCTCTCCTACACCGATATATTTAACCGGAATTTTAAACTGATCAGAAATCCCGATCACCACACCGCCTTTTGCTGTTCCATCTAATTTGGTAATGGCCAATGCATTTACATCGGTAGCTTCGGTAAACTGCTTGCACTGTTCAAAGGCATTCTGGCCGGTAGAGGCATCTAATACCAATAAAATTTCGTGCGGAGCACCTGGTACTACCTTTTGCATCACCTGTTTAATTTTGCCAAGCTCGTTCATCAAACCAATTTTGTTGTGCAAACGTCCGGCGGTATCGATAATCACTACATCTTCGCCATTGGCCACGGCCGATTGCAGGGTATCAAAAGCAACCGAAGCAGGGTCAGAGCCCATGGCTTGTGCCACCACCCTTACGCCAACACGTTCGCCCCAAAGTTTAATCTGGTCAACGGCTGCAGCCCTAAAGGTATCGGCTGCGCCTAAAACAACTTTTAAACCCGATTCTTTAAGTTTATGTGCCAGTTTACCAATGGTGGTGGTTTTGCCCACGCCATTTACGCCAACCACCATAATTACATAGGGTTTATGATCGCCATATTCGAACTGACGGAAATCATTGCTGTTGTTTTCGGATAGCAGTAATTGAATTTCATCACGAAGGATAAAATTAAGCTCAGCGGTATTCAGGTATTTATCTTTGGCTACACGCTCTTCAATGCGTTTGATGATTTTTAAGGTGGTACTTACACCCACATCAGAAGTAACCAAAACCTCTTCCAGGTTATCAAGAACTTCATCATCAACAGTCGATTTACCGGCTACAGCTTTGGTAATTTTATTAAAGAAACCGTCTTTGGTTTTCTCTAAACCTTTATCCAGCGCTTCCTGAGCTTCAGGCGCAGTTTCTTTCTTTTTGAAAAAATCGAATAAACCCATATCTAAATTTGATATAACAAAAAAAGCCCTTCCGGTTAAAAACGGAACGGCCTGTAATATTTTATATTAAAAAATATTAACCTTATTTAGATGCGATAGCATCTTTTACGTGGTCGTTATGTACGATAAGTTCTTTGAATGAGTAAGCACCCGTTTTTGGTGATTTTACCATTGTAATTACTTTCGAATATTCTTTACCTGTACCTGTTTTAAGGGTTGCAACTACTTTCTTTGCCATGTTCTTATAATTTTAAATGATTGAATGATAGAAGGATTGAATGAGTGGTTAAACCCTCAAGCCTAAGCCTTTTACCTTCAGCCTTATTTAATCTCTTTATGTACGGTTACTTTTCTCAATACTGGATTGAATTTTTTCAATTCTAATCTTTCAGTAGTATTTTTACGGTTTTTGGTAGAAATATATCTAGACATACCCGGCATGCCACTTTCTTTGTGTTCAGTACATTCTAAAATAACTTGAACTCTGTTACCTTTTTTTGCCATTTTAATATAAATTGAAAACTGTTAATCTCAACAGTTAATGTTTTTTACAAAAATCCTTTTTTTACGAAACGGTTAATTGCTTCGCTGATGCCCACTTTATTGATGGTTTTAATCGCCGAAGTAGAAACTTTCAACGTAATCCAACGGTTTTCTTCAGGAATATAAAATTTCTGAAGTTGTAGGTTTGGGTAAAATTTGCGTTTGGTTTTAACGTTCGAGTGAGAAACGTTGTTACCTACCATTGCTTTTTTTCCTGTTAAATCACAAACTCTTGACATGACTTGTAAATATAGTTGTTAATATCGTCCGCTTAATTTTTTTAAGAGTTTGCAAATATCTGAATAATAATTGTAAACAGCAATAGCCTAGCTAATTATTTTTTATAATTAATATTTACAGCTGGTAAAGGTTCATGCCTTGTTCGTTATTCCGGATATTTAAATTCTCAGCTTTTAAAATAAACAGTCTGCTTAACATTTGATCTCCATTTTGATACGATAAGACTATTTTTCATTGGCATTATTTAGTTAAATTAGCTGCCACTAAATCCAAAAATATAAAAAACTAGCGATGCAAATTACCTCTTTTAAGCAATACGAAGAAGATTATAAGAAAAGCGTAGAAAACCCTGAGCAGTTTTGGGGCGAAGTGGCGCAAAACTTCCAATGGCGCAAACCCTGGTTTAAGGTATTATCCTGGAACTTTAACGAACCCGATATCAAATGGTTTGAAGGGGCAAAGCTTAACATCACCGAAAATTGTTTGGACCGGCACCTTGCTGCCAATGGCGATAAACCAGCCATTGTTTGGGAACCGAACAACCCGGAAGAAGAAAGTGTTACCTATACCTATAAAATGTTGCATGAGCGTGTTTGCCGTTTTGCCAATGTGTTAAAACGCAATGGCGCCAAAAAAGGCGATCGTATCTGCATTTATATGCCCATGGTACCCGAGCTGGTTATTGCTGTTTTGGCCTGCGCGCGCATCGGTGCGGTACACTCGGTTATTTTTGGCGGCTTCTCTGCCAAA
The DNA here is from genome assembly GCF_042464845.1 of Pedobacter sp. BG31. Taxonomy (NCBI): domain Bacteria; kingdom Pseudomonadati; phylum Bacteroidota; class Sphingobacteriia; order Sphingobacteriales; family Sphingobacteriaceae; genus Pedobacter; species Pedobacter sp. BG31. The sequence goes on along the minus strand of NZ_JBHNZK010000014.1, from coordinate 59,162 downwards.
TCCATTGCCGACAGGATTAACGACTCGCAATGCAAAGTGGTGATTACCGCTGATGGTTCTTACCGTGGCAACAAACAGATTCCTTTAAAAGATGTAATTGACGATGCATTGATCGGCTGTCCAACTGTAGAGAAATGTATTGTGTTAACCCATGTGCGTACGCCTGTTTCAATGTTGAAAGGACGTGATGTATGGTGGGAAGATGAAGTGAAGCACGTAAACGATATCTGCGAAGCAGAGGAAATGGATGCTGAAGACATGCTCTTCATTTTGTATACTTCGGGTTCTACAGGCAAACCCAAAGGTGTGGTACATACCTGTGGCGGTTACATGGTTTATGCGGGCTATACCTTTGCCAATGTATTTAATTATCAGCCCGGCGAAGTTTATTTCTGTACGGCGGATATCGGCTGGATTACCGGACACTCCTACATTGTTTACGGACCGCTTTCGCAGGGTGCCACTTCGGTGCTTTTCGAGGGTATCCCCACTTACCCTACACCATCACGTTTCTGGGATATTGTAGAAAAATACAAAGTAAATACTTTATACACGGCACCTACGGCTATCCGTTCTTTAATGAGTTATGGCGATGATCCGCTTAATGGCAAAGATTTAAGCTCTATCCGTGTTTTAGGCTCGGTAGGAGAGCCGATTAACGAAGAAGCCTGGCATTGGTTCGATGAGAAGATCGGACATGGCAAAGCGCCTATTGTGGATACCTGGTGGCAAACCGAAACCGGCGGAATCATGATTTCACCTATAGCAACCGTAACTCCAACCAAACCTAGTTTTGCTACCTTGCCCTTACCCGGTATCCAGCCCATTTTAGTAGATGAAAACGGCAATGAAATTGAAGGAAACGGGGTGATGGGAAATCTTTGCATTAAATTCCCGTGGCCAGGTATGTTGCGTACCACTTATGGCGACCACGAGCGTTGCAAGCAGACTTATTTCTCTACTTACGAGAATTTATATTTTACCGGCGACGGCTGTTTAAGGGATGAGGATGGTTATTACCGGATTACCGGCCGCGTTGATGATGTGTTAAATGTTTCGGGGCATAGAATTGGTACCGCAGAGGTAGAAAATGCCATTAATATGCACGCCGGTGTGGTAGAAAGCGCAGTAGTGGGTTATCCGCATGATGTAAAGGGGCAGGGCATTTATGCTTTTGTTATTTATCCTGATATGCATGGCGAAGCAGAATTATCCAAAAAAGATATTTTACAGACGGTTACCCGTGTAATTGGTGCTATCGCCAAGCCTGATAAAATATTATTTGTGTCTGGTTTACCCAAAACACGTTCGGGCAAAATTATGCGTAGGATTTTACGCAAAATTGCCGAAGGCGATACCGGTAATTTAGGCGATACCTCTACCTTGCTTGATCCGGGTGTGGTAGAAGAAATTATTGAAGCTGCGAAGAAACTTTAAATTTAATTGTAAGATAAAGAAATGCCCCCGAAATTTTCGAGGGCATTTTTGTTGTAGTCCTATTTCTAGTAACCTGGATTTTGAACAAGGTTTTTGTTGGCATCAATCTCCCGTTGTGGAATTGGGAAAACCAGGTTTGTCGAATTCCATGGTAAATTACCAATATTGGTCTGTGTTCTTTTTGCATCATGTAGCGAAAATCCTTCAAATGCAAATTCAAGTTTTCTTTCATTGATAATATCTGTAAGTGTAGCAGTAGTTGTTGTTAAGCCTGCCCTACTTCTAACGGTTGCCAAATCCTGGAGTGGTGTTACCCCGCCAATTGGAGCTGCTGGTGCCAAACGTACATTACTCTCTGCCCTGATCAAATACATTTCAGCAAGTCTGATTACCGGTACATTTCCATATTGATTGCCGTATTTAGCGGTAAATAAGTCATCATCATCATAAAAAGCATTAATCCTGTCGTCATCTGCAGAATAAGTTTCATCAATCCAATCTTTTGATATCACCGCATCTCCACGTCCCCCGAAGGTTGACGAGCCGTAAAATTCATTAAAGCCATTAAATCCTGTTAACGTAGTCACCTGCATGGCAAAAATATCTTCTGTAGTGTTTTCACCCGGTTTTGCTGGTTTTCCACTTTCAGGCATTTTAGGGAATGCATCTAAAAAAGAATTGGTTAAACGGTAGTTTCCAGACGTAATTACCCGGTTTGCAGCAGCGCCAGCAGCACTATAGTTACCCATTTGCAGGTATAATCTGGCTAACATGGCGGCAGCAGCAGATTTGGTTGCGAAAAAGCCGTTTGTAGCTGGCAGTTTAGCTTCTGCATCAGTTAAATCAGTTATGGCCTGATTGTAAACTGCTGCTACAGATGCCCTGGTTACATAGCTTGATTCACTTACCGTGCTAGTAGGCGTTAACACAATAGGCACTCCAGGGTTTGCGCTTGGCGAGCCATCGTTATAAGCTTTGCCAAACAACCTTACCAGTTCGAAATATGCTGCTCCCCTAATAAATTTGGCTTCTCCCTCAACCCGATTTTTTTTTGCGGCATCAACCTTATCAATTGCAGCAATCACATTATTGGCATCGTTAATGGCTGTATAGCCTGATGCCCAAACGTTATCAACAAAGGTATTTGTTTTTAAAAGCGACTTGTTAATGGCCTGGGTCAACTCCTCGTACGTACCAAACCATTCTATAGCATTGGTATTGGCCAGAAAATCTGCCATTAAAAATGGCCGTCCACCAACGAAATTACGGTTGCCCAGGTCAGCATATGCGCCTACCAAGGCGCCCTCTACATCTTTTGAGGTAAGCAATGCATTTTTTTGCTCAATGGTATCAACAGGGTTTATCTCCAATGCTTTTTTGCACGATGATAGTATCGTCAGCAATACAAAAGCAAACAGGATACGATTTATATATGTCTTTTTCATTTTGATAGTTTTTAATTACAGGCCGATGTTTATGCCAAATGAAATTACGCGTGGCTGAGGTGCAGAATAAAAATCAACGCCCTGATTAATGTTGGTTGATTGGTAATCGGCATTTACCTCCGGATCCCAGCCTTTATAACCTGTAATGGTGGCTAAATTTTGAGCTGTGGCGTATAATCTTAATTTACTCAGTTTAATTTTGGTCAAAACAGAAGCTGGGAAGGTATAACCAAGCGTTAATGTTTTTAAACGGAGATATGAGCCATCTGATATATACCTGGTAGAGTTGCCCACACCGTTTCCTGCAAACAGGCGGGGTTCTGGAACTACTGTAATATCACCGGGTTTATCCCAATATGCCATTTGGTCAGCTGTTTGGTTGTCATAACCATTTGATGCATTGGCACTCATATACTGCCCCCCTGCATTAAAAATTTTATTGCCTTTTACACCCTGAAAAAATATGCCCAAATCGAAATTCTTATAAGAGAAATTATTGTTTATCCCGAAAGTATATTTAGGATTTGGGTTACCCGCAAATATTCTTTGCGCTTTATTAATATCAGTTGTGGTAGAACGGTCTAAATTGCCCGAATCGTCAATAGTGTTTTTATAATACAAAGCATCACCATTGGCCGGATTTACCCCGGCATATTCAGGAAGATAAAATACACCTATCGGCTGGCCTGAAATAGCCGCATTTATTTCGTTGCTGTTTAAAACCTGTCCGCCCAAGTTGGTAATCTTATTGTTGTTAATTGCACCGGTTATTGCGGTTGACCATTTAAAGGCACCTACAAAATTTTCTGTATTAATACCCAGTTCAAACCCCGTGTTTTTTAACGATCCCAGGTTTTGTGTTTTGGTAGAAAACCCTGTAGTTTGCGGAATTGGCACATCTAACAGCAGGTCTGTTGTATTTTTTTGATAGAAATCAAAAACGCCTGTAATCCTGTTCTTTAAAATACCAAAGTCGAAACCAATATCAAGCTGTTTGGTTTTTTCCCAGGTTAAATCAGGGTTCGCAATTCTTGATGGGCTTTGGCCAGGTAAGCCACCATAGGCACCTGTACCGCTATATAAGCCCCGTGCAGAATAATTTCCAATTTCAGCATTTCCGGTTAAACCATAACTTGCCCTCAACTTTAACAAACTGATGGTTTCGCTCTGTTTTAAGAAATCTTCTTCAGAGGCAATCCAGGCCAATGACCCTGCCGGAAAATAACCATACCTGTTATTCGCCCCGAAACGCGAAGAACCGTCTGCCCTTACACTAAAACCAACTAAGTACCGGTCGTTATATTTGTAATTGGCCCTGAAAAAATAAGATAAAAAGCTAAAGGCACTTTCGTTACTGGTGGCAATTACTTTCGTTGCTGCAGACCCCAGTTTAATGTAAGAATCACTCGGGAAATCCTGTCCCTCTAAAGTACTATATTTGGTGGTCGATTTTTGATAACTGGTACCCAGAACAAAATCAAAGGCACTTTTGCCAGCTGTTGTATTATAGCTGAAAAAATTATTGGTATTGGTGTTGATTACAAAGGTAGATATATTCTGCCCGTCGCCATTTGCTGTACCCGTATTCCTAAAAGTTAACGAACCGTAATAACTTTCTTCATTTTGATTCAAATTATCTATAGAAAAGTCGGTGCTGAATTTTAATCCCTTTGCAAGGTTAATATTGGCGAAGGCTTTACCTATCGTTCTGTACACTGTTGCCTTGTAAAATGCATTATCTACACTGATGAATGGATTATAGTATACAGGGTAGTTTGATGCTGCACCAGGCAAAGTTCCGCTGATCAAACCCGACCTTGGATCGATAAAAGGCGTAATGGGCGATAGTGCCACCGATTGTAAAGGACTCGAAAAGGCATTGTCGTTTGATAACCTGTTGTTAATGCTGTTTGAAAAATTGAGGTTAATGCCCACTTCCAAAAAATCAGTCACTTTATTGGTCAGGTTTAGCCGGCCACTATAGCGTTTATAACTGTTCCCGATTACAATTCCCTGCTGATCCAATGCCTGGCCACCCATATAAAATTTAGTCTTTTCATTTCCGCCGGTTAAGTTCAGGTCGTATTGTTGTGTAACCGGGTTATCCTGGAACGAGGCCGCCTCCCAATTAGAATTTACCTTATAAGTTTGATAATCATTATTGCCGGCCGAATATCTGTTCAAACGGGCTTCAACACTAGCGCTATAATCATCAAGGGCTTCCTGTAAAGTTGCATAATCGCCATTCAGAAAGTCTTGGTTAGCCGCACCTTGCCCTGCTCTCCTTAATATTTTAACATACTGTTCGGCATTTAAAAACTCACGGTGGTTTGAAGGGCTACTTATACCGCCCAAAGCATTAAATTGAATCAGCGTTTTCCCCGCTTTTCCTTGCTTGGTTGTAATGAGTACAACGCCATTTGATGCTCTTGCGCCATAAATTGCAGATGCCGAGGCATCTTTCAACACTTCGATAGATTCAATATCGTTTGTGTTCAGATCGGCAAGGGCACTTGTTGGCGCGGTAGTGCTTGAGAAGTCGCCAGAAGTGATCGGTATGCCGTCTACAATGTAAAGCGGTTCGCTACCCGCTGTTACAGATGCCGCTCCCCTTACCCTTACCGTAATGCCCTGGCCCAGTTTTCCGTTCTGTGCGGCTATCTGTACACCTGCTGCTTTACCCTGTAGGGCTTGTTCAAAACTGGTTACCGGTAAGTTTTCCAGGTCTTTAGCTTTAACCGAAGCTACCGATCCCGTTACATCCCGTTTGTTCTGCGTACCGTAACCCACCACAACCACATCTGATAGGGTATTGTTCTCTTCTTCAAGGTTTACATTGAGGATTGAACCCGTAATGGGCACTTCTTTGATTTTGTAGCCGATAAAACTAAAAACAAGCGTTTTAGCATCGTTTGCAACGGTTAATTTAAAGGCCCCGGTGGCATCACTCTGTGTGCCGTTGGCTGGCGAGCCTTTTACAAATACGCTAACACCCGGAACTGGTCCCGAGGCCGACGTTACCTTCCCGGTAATGACTTTGCCCTGCGCGAAAGCAAACGAAATTAATCCAAGAGATAAAATCATACTAAACAGTAATTTTTTCATCAAATTGTTGGTTTTAGTTAGTAATGTTGGTAATGGACAGAAATAATACCCTTAATATAATTAAAAACATACATAAAACCTTGGCGAATAAGATAAAATAGATCAATCATTTGTATAGTGCAGTAAAAAACCAAACAAAGCGGAGGTAGAATTGTTAATTAATGTATCAAAACAGAATATTCACCAAAAAAATAAAGGCATGGATAAGTTAGAATTAAAAGGAAAGTGGAACGAAATAAAAGGAAAAGTTAAACAAGCTTATGCTGATTTAACAGACGATGATTTAAAACATGAAGAGGGGCAGGATGATGAGTTATTAGGCAGGCTCCAGCAAAAAACAGGTAAAGGAAGAGATGAACTGGTAAAATGGATCAACTCTTTATAATCTCGAATCAATAGCAAAAACAGGCGATCAATTTTTTGGTCGCCTGTATTTTTTTAAAATCTTTTTTTATGGCCGATATCGCTCAACGGTTTACACAAAATCCCATACTTACCCCTCAAAATTTACCACCCAGCAGGGCAGGGCTGGAAATTGCCTGTTTACTCAATCCTGGTGTTTTCACTTTTGCGGGGAAAATATGGTTACTCATCCGGGTAGCCGAAAGGCCGGAACAAAGTCAGGGTATCATTTCTTTCCCGATTTTAACTCAAGGTGGCATTGAAATTCTGGCCGTTGAAGAAAACGATCCCCAACTAAATGCCACCGACCCCAGGATAATTAATTATAAAGGCGCCGATTATTTAACTACCCTATCACATTTAAGGCTGGTGTGCAGTGATGATGGTATTCATTTTTATGAACCCGAAGGTTACCCGCTGTTACAGGGCGAAGGCAAAGATGAGACCTTTGGTATTGAAGATTGCCGTGTAACCTTAATCGGACACACCTATTATTTAACCTACACAGCCGTTTCGGCCCATGGCGTGGGTGTAGGGCTGCGAACCACAACAGACTGGAAAAAATTCGAATACCATGGTATGATCATCCCTCCGCACAATAAGGATTGTGCCCTGTTTGAAGAACGGATTAATGGTAAATTTTATGCGCTGCACCGCCCCAGCAGCGTAGCGTTGGGTGGCAATTATATCTGGCTGGCCGAATCGCCCGATGGCATCCATTGGGGCAAACACCAGTGTATTATTAAAACCAGGGCCAACCTTTGGGATAGTGCCCGCGTAGGTGCCGGGGCCGCACCCATCAAAACCGCAGCCGGCTGGCTCGAAATTTACCATGGTGCCAATGAGAAACACCAGTATGCTTTAGGTGCTTTTTTAATGGATTTAAATGATCCTGCTAAAGTACTGGCCAGAACCGAAAGCCCGATTATGATCCCAAAGGAAGATTATGAATTGCATGGTTTTTTTGGCGAGGTGGTATTTACCAATGGCCACCTGATTAATGGCGATGAACTGACCATTTATTATGGTGCGGCCGATGAGTTTGTGTGTGGGGCTAAGTTTTCGGTGGAGGAGATTTTGAGTAAGTTGACCTATTTTTAGTGCTGGTATACTGTTCCCGCTAAATCTTAAGTTAGCCTGCTCTTTGGAAGGCTTAACCACAGCTTACACGCTTTTGTTCGTGTTGTATAATTGTTCAATTTAATACTGTCTGATGGTGACGGCTCAGCTAAAACGATGTCATACTCTATTATGGGTTATACCATGGAGCAATATATCAACAGTTCTTCAGGCTCAGGAATTGGCGTTATCCACTGGTTCGTAAGTTGACTCCAGCCAAAACCCATTCGAAAGGTGTTTAAGTTATAAAAAGCTCGGGTAAAGACTTATTTGAGATTTACAGTTGATTGCAGGCATTTATCAATCCACAGAAAAATCCTCCAATCCCTATTGTTGGCACAGCGTAGATAAGTTATTGTTGAGGTTTGATGATATAAAGTTCATCCCAATTACCGGAATAAAGCGCAAAACCATGTTCCGAACGGTAAAAAGCGGGCTCGTAAATCCGGGCCGCCCCGCCCGGTTCCGTCAAGGTATACAAACGCGTTTTAAACCTGTCATATTTTTCTTTCTCCACCACCAGCTGATCTACCTTGAAAGAAAAATTCCTGCCGGCAATATCAGTTGAAAAAAATCCTTTGCCACGCCAGTTCGTAGCTGAAGATGGTAGCGTTCCTCCTCCAATTACGTGTTTATATTCCATTTTTTCTTCGGGATAGAAATGTATCAGCCTCACGTCTTCAGGTATCACCGGATCGGGTGTTCCCGTATGAAATACATCTGAACGATAACGATAGCCCGAATCCTCATCAGCAACCTGCGTATAACCTGGCATCTTTTCCCAAAGCATATACCATTGCTGCTGTTCGTAAAACGCCATCCATCTAAAGTCTTTTCCATGATTCCTGAAAGCACTGAAGAAGTAATAATTACCACTTTTTTTAACCGCCCTGATTTTTTGATCAATCTTATCTTTTGGCCAGCTAAAGTCGGCGTTTAAGCTAACAAAATGATGCCGGGTCGTATCCCCATCCAGCGGCCAGGTGGTGTAATAGGCTTTTTGGTCGTTACTGAAAACCATAAAACGGTCTATAAATTTTGGCCAGTAACCTTCATATCTGATATAAATAGAATCTACCAGCTTTCCTTGCTGATCCAGTTTATAATAGCGGTAATCATGTTTGGTTTCTTCGTCTACCTCAGGATCCGCATCAATAATCAGTTGCTGATTTACAGTCGGGAATACACGTATGGGCTCAGGTGATGAGGCACTGCGCATCGCTACGGTACAAAGTCTTTCGATTTTGAACAGGTTTGACCGGTAGTGTTCGTTAATCTCCTGAAAATCCAGGTACGCCTGATCCAATGGCACCTTATTGCGTTCCAGCACACCAGCATTTTTCCATCTGATCAGGTAAAATACGGCTACTACAATCACCAGTCCTATCACTATCCACATCCAGTTTTTCATGATTTTAATTAACAGTTTTTTCCAGAAAACCGCCGGAGCTGGCATCTGATGCTGCAAATTATCATTTTTTTGGTTTAAGGAACAATAAAGGAACATTTTCCTGATTATTTTAGCACCAAAAGATGAACTGGGAAATATTTTATCATCTTCATCTTCGGTCAACAAATCGCTGCTAAGACCAGCATGTTAGTAGCCTGGCAAACTTATCATGCTGTGGCCAAACCTCCCGGCTGGAATAGCAATGGCCAGGTTGGAACTATATTGATGATATTGACTGCAAAACCAATAGTACTGAATTTACTTTTTTAACATCATCTTAACGCTTATACTGTTGGTTTTACGCCCGATGTTCGATTGCTCTTCGGTAACAAAAAACCTCAACCTGGTTTATCTAAAGCAGATCCATCGCACGTTGTAATGCTGCATAGGCTGCAAAGCGCGGGGTGGCAAAGCGCGGAAGGCCCGAAGAAACATTCACAATGCCGCGCCAAACGGATTGATTTTTTGTAAAAGCTTTTGCGTTAGGAAAAATGGCCGTTTAAGATGTACATTTTCCATTTCTGCGAACTGCGCTTCCGTTAAATTTTCAAATGCTGCATAATGGATAAAACCTGCATTATTGATGAGAAAATCAAATCCGTCTGCGTTAAGTTATGACTGTAATGCTGATTAAGGTTTTCTTAAAATCATCAAACCTGAAGAACCGGAAACATTAAGCTTCATGCAATTCCCTTTTGTTCAAGTTTTCCAATTTATTTTACCACTTCTTCTGCAGCTTCTTTCTGGTTATTGTAGGAGAAAACGATATCCAATCCATTTTTAGTAAGATTAAGGACCATATTTTTTCCGATACCGCGGCTTCCCCCGGTAAATACCGCAATTTTGTTTTGAGCTAACATACTCTGTTTTTAGAATTAAGATGTAGCAAAGGTATGTCTGCCATTAAACCTGAATGTAGCCAAAACCGATCTGTTCGTAGCCAAAACCTGCCTCATTAACTATATTGGTTTCTTTTGGATATCTTTTTATCTCATTGATAACGGAACACCACAACTAAATCGTTGAATAATTTTCACCAGACAGGATTAAAATTGCACTAACGGAGCAACCATTTATCCACGATAATTGCAATCACGATTTAAGGCAGGCTAAAGGATTAGCTAAATGCCTTTCGTTATGGGAATTTGCTCAGCCAGCTCATTCGCTTTCAATTATAAAATCCTTGTGGGATCATAATGTTCAATAAGCAATACCTATCCGGTATGGTAATCTATACAAAGCGATTATTGGATAATAATCATAAATTAAAAGTAGTTATTATACAGACAGAATAATTTTTAAGGAGAATCAAAAAGCTATGTAAATTTTATTAGTTTTGGAAAATCGTTTTAGTTTTAATATGGTTAGTGTTAATTTGTATATTATGTCATACAAAAAATACTGGTACTGAGTTGAATAAACTCCGCTTAGATGTTAAAATAAATCACTAAAACTTAAATTATGAAATTCAAATCTATTGTTAACGGCCCTCTATCTCGCAGTCAATGTACCGGCAGCAGAACTTTTTTGTATTCATGCAGTTTCATGTTAGCTGTATTAAATGCTACAAACATTCTTAATATTTTGACGACCGGAATACCATTAGGCTACCATTGATCTTGATCTGTCCCAATTTTCATATCGTTTGGATTATGACATGATCCAGTCATACAATTTACCTGGATGTCAGTATATCAAAAAAAGCAAACGTTTACCAGAATCTGAAGGATAGTGCGAATGATACTTACCTCTTATGCTGGAGAATTCATTAAGCATAAATTACTAAAACGATTTATAAATTTTAAAAAGTGAAGCTTAGTTAATAGTGGCCAAAAAAAAGGTTTACCAGAAGCCTGCAAGAATACACGCTTAAACCGGTATCTTTTTATTTTTCTTATGGATCTATAAACAGGTACGAAAGCAAATCTACCATTCGGAAATATTATTATATCTCAAATAAAAACGCAATTACCTTATGTTATCTACCTTATTAAAGAAACAACGTAGCCTGGTTTCGCTGCTATTTTTTCTCTTTGTGGGACTGTCCATGCATGCCCAAACCACTACCTTAACACCGAGCATTGAAAATGTGGTACCCCCCTCACCAAATGTGAGCGCCATTAATAAATTCGGAAATATTCCTGTTGGGCAGTCGACTGGTATTCCCAGTATCAGTGTGCCTATTTACAGCTGGAATGGGAAAAACTTCGGAAAATCTTTCGCTATCTCTCTGGACTACCACAATGGCGGAATTAAGGTTGACGAAACGGCTTCCAATATTGGGTTGGGTTGGGCATTGAATGCCGGTGGGGTAATCTCCAGAACAATGCGTGGAGTATATGATGAACTACCTGATGATGGTTTCCTTTATAAGGCTATGCCTGCAACTACTTATGATGGAAATACTTATGGAGTTCCAAATAACGAACGTTTGTTTAGTAAAATGGGTGCTGGTTTGGTTGATACCCAAAACGACATTTTTAACTATAATTTTAACGGACATAGCGGAAAATTTGTTTTAGGAAAAAATGGCGATATCCTATTCTTAGAACAGACCAAAATAAAGGTAGAGCGTTTTATCGACATTATTAACGGGAAACCTATGTTTTCCAAATTTATCATAACGGATGAATATGGTTATAAATATGTGTTTGAGGATTATGAAATCACTACCAGGGTAGGTACTGGAGGATGGAACAGTTCTTATACTTCATCCTGGTATTTAACCCGTGTATATAATCCGACCAATAATGACTGGGTGGAATTTAATTACGAGAGCTATTGGTTCAGACAGGAGTCTGGAGTGAGCGCAACATATGCTATGCCTCTATTTGGGGATGGGTTGGGTACTCCAGCTGATATGAACGGAGGCTCTGTACAAGATATTTATGGCAAAAGATTAAAGAAAATTGTGTTTCCTGATGGTAACAATGTCGATTTCCTATATAGTTCCACGCAAAGGCAGGATTTAGCTTCAGATTTTTTATTGCAGAAAATTAAAATGAGCAGAGGAAGCACAAGCTTCGGCTTTTTGCTTGCTCAAGATTACTCCTTGTCTGGGCGTGCAACACTACTTAGTGTTACTCCTTTTGGGGGAACAAATGAGGTTATGGACAGGCCCTATACATTTGAGTATCTTTCCTATCCTGTTCTTCCGCCTAAATTTAGCCCCAGGCAAGATCACTGGGGTTATGCAAACGCCAATACCGGAGGTTTTTTTCCGCATGAATACGTTCGGGCGCCAGGTGGGCAATATAATCCATGGCGTGAATTCGGCGGAGGCAACCGCGACACGGATCCGGAGATGGTAAAAGCCGGTTCATTATTCAAAATGACCTATCCAACCGGTGGCTATACCCAGTATGATATGGAAGCCAATACGGCAAAGGATAATTGGTTGGAACAGAATGAAACCGTAACAGTTACCAACCCGCCGTACACTGATAGAAGCATGAACGAAGGGCTGAACAGCGATAATTATCCTGCTGCCAATATTCCTTTTACCTTTCAGGGAGAAACCAATACCAATACACCTTTTGAAGTAACCATCAATCCCTTAAGTGGAAACTGCAGTTCAGGTTGCGCGATAAAACTCGAGTTCTACGACAGCTCTAATGTATTGTTGGCAACCCAACAGATTAATTTCACCGATCCTTCACCAGATCCTTACCAAATTACCAAACAGTTTACCCTCAATTACCTTGTAAAGAACCAAACATATTACATTAGGGCCTATACTGTAAACTTAATGGGTTATTATGACTATATGCAGGTGAAATGGCGGGAAACGAATCAGGGAAGCAGTTCTACGGTCACCCTAAGTCATGTTCAGCCATACGTTGGCGGCCTGAGGACGAAGAAAATCTCCGACTATACTGCGAATGGCCAGGTTCCTGCACAAACAAGGGAATATGAATACCTCAATGAAGATGGGGTAACCTCTTCGGGATCTTTAGGTTTTCGGCCTGTTTATACTTACCTGGTACACTATGATTATAAATGTTGTCCGTCTTTATATCAGGAACCTTCATATCATGGGAATTTTGACTACAACTATGCCATACGAACAACTTCAACAGTTAACGATATTGCCTATGCCAATAGCAGTCCGGTTACCTACAAGCGTGTGATAGAAAAAACAATTGCTAATGGGACCAGTTTAGGAAAAACAGTACGTTATTTTACCAATTTTAAAGATTCACCTCCAATTATTCAGGATGTATTTCCAGCTATACCTACCCAGTATACCCCCTGGAGTTTGGGGCTTTTGGAAAAAGAAGAAATTTACAATAGTGCCGATGTGTTATTGAGAAGAACGGTTAATACCTACGCCTCGTATGCAGACAGCTATGCAGCTAACCCGGTCCGGGTCGAAAATTTCAGATCTATAAGCATTGCGCCGGTCAAAATGCTTTGGGATGGTCCGTTGTCTACCCCGCATATTGTTCCAAATGCAGAACCGCATTACTTTTTAATGTCAAGTTTTACGCCTGTAGCCGGGCGTTCCGAGTTGATTAAGAGCGTCATCACTGAACCTCGGACAGGATTACCCGATCTGGTCACCACTATTGATCAGGTTTACGATCAGCAAGAATATTACCTGAAAGAGCGCAAGATGACCAACAGCAAAAATGAAGAGCGTAAAATCATAACTGAATACCCTAAAGACAGGGCAGTTACCGGCCCTAACGCAGGCGTATTTTCGGGCATGTATGCAAAGAATATGATTAAAAATGTTGTCGGGGAGAAGCAATATATTGGCAACACGCAATTGATGTACCAGCGCAAGGATTATAATGCCTGGGCGGCAGATCTTTTTGCCCCCTCTACGGTGTATACCCAAAAATTAAATACCACCGAAGAAGCCCGTATCCAGTTTACAGACTATGATGCCCATGGGGCGGTGGTGGCCGTTCAACAGGTCAGCGGCGTGCCAATCTGTTATGTTTGGGGATATGGAGGCGACTATCTGGTAGCCAAAATCACAAATGCCAATTATGCTGCGGTTAAAAACATACTTGGGGGGCTCAGCGCTATCGAAAATTTCAGAAACGACAAGGCTCCAAGCGATGCCAGTGTAGAAGCGCTCACAAACAGTTTAAGGAATAACCTTCCTGAGGCGCAAATAGAAAGTTTTACCTATAACACGTTATTCGGTGTAACCAGCCAGATCGACATAAAAGGTGAAAAAACTACTTTCATTTATGATAACTTCGGCCGCTTAAAAACGGTTAAAGATCAGAACGGCCACATTTTAAAAGTCAGCGATTATAATTATAAAAACTAACGCCTCATGAACAGTTTAAAATATCTAATAACCATTGGTGCAATGCTATTGCTCTATGGGAGTACTTTGGCACAAAAGACGGTGTCGGTTTACCAGAACGAAAGCCAGATCAGCGATCCGGTCAGTGTAACGCTTACTGCCGGCTTTTATGCCCCCGCCGGGAGCAACCTTAGGGTGTTTACCGGAAAAAGTTATCAGCAATGTAATCCCTTTGCTTCTTTACCTAGCAATAACCAGAACTATATCAGCACGCGGGTATTTAAAAAACCAAATGTAACCGAACAGAACCTAAACGATCAGCGTAGCACCTGCGAGGTTAACCAAACCATCCAATACTTTGATGGGCTTGGGCGTGCGTTGCAAACCCTACAGGTACAGGGAAGTCCGGGCTTTAAAGATATTGTACAGCCTTTTGAATATGATATTTTTGGTAGGGAGACGAAACAATTCCTGCCCTATGCTGAAAATGACAATGCCAGCGGAAGTTATCGGGTAAGTGCTGCTATCCAGCAAGGAAGATACTATGGTGCATCAAGCTGGGACGGGTCTGTGAACAAATCTGATTATCCATTCAGCATTTCAGTGTTTGAGGCGAGCCCGCTGAATCGGGTAGAAAAGCAAGGTTTCCCCGGTGTCGACTGGCAACCGGACTCTAGCGGAGATGATCATACGTTAAAGACTGACCATTCAACCAATATCGCAAATGAGGTTAAGCAATGGGTTTTAACACCAGATGGAGCAGAATCAATCAAAAGTTATGATCCTGGTAAATTATACAAGACCATATTAAAAGACGAGAACTGGAAAACTGTGGACGGACAGGTTGGAACCACAGAGGAGTTTAAAGATTTGGAGGGGAATGTGGTGCTCAAGAGAATGTTTAATAAAAAAGCGGACCAAAGCCTGCAGCAGTTGAGTACCTATTATATTTATGATGACTTCGGTAACTTACGTTATGTGCTGCCGCCGGCGGTAAATGAGAATAGCGACCGATCGACCGAACTATATCACTTTGATGAGAGCCAAACCGTATTCTTAGATTTTATCTATGGTTATCACCATGATGCACGGAATAGGGTAGTGGAAAAGAAAATCCCGGGCAAGGGCTGGGAATTTATGGTTTATAACAAATTGGATCAGGTGGTGATGAGCCAGGATGCCAACCAGCGGAACAAATCCCCGCAGGAATGGAACTTTACCAAATATGATGCCTTTGGCAGGGTGCTAATTAGTGGCCGTTACATCGATAATCTTCACAACGGACAGTCGGGAACCAATTTTAGGGTCGCTTTTCAGGATATTGCAAACGGAACTGCTGCTTACGAAAAACGTGATGGGTCAAATATGGAGATTGGCTACAGCAACAATGCCATTCCTCAGGGCAGCATAGGGGATTATTATGTGCTGAACTATTATGACGATTATGATTTTCCGGGTAATACCTTTGGCCAGCCTGCACCAGGCCAGGCACCTCAGGAAAGGGTTAAAAGCCTACTAACGGGTACCAAGATAAAAAACCTGGGCAACGGGGCGATGCTACTTACAGTTAACTATTATGATTTGGAAGGCCAGGTGGTGCAAACCAAAAGTGAGAACCACCGTGGTGGCAAAGATATTGTAGACAATAGCTATAACTTTATCGGCGAACTAACCACAACTATCCGTACCCATACAGGCTCTGCAAACGGTGCCGCCACTACCATTGCCATGCGCTATGAATACGACCATATGGGCCGGAAGATTGCCACTTTTGAGAAAATCAATGCCCAGGATGAAGTAGCCTTAAGCCATTTGGAATATAACGAAATAGGGCAGCTGAAAGCGAAACATCTGCACAATGATATCCAACATAGCTCCTTAGCCTATAACGAGCGTGGCTGGCTAAAAACCAGTACCAGCGATCAATTTAGCATGGAACTAAGATATCAGGATGGTATTGAGGGCTACAATGGCAACATCACCAGCCAGCGCTGGGACTGGGCTAACAGCCCTAACCCGTCGACCAATATTTTTAGTTACGTTTACGATAGGCTGAACCGTTTAACCAGTTCGGGTAAAACAACAGGTGCCATGAGCGAGAACCTGAACTACGATGTGATGGGAAATATCTGGAAAATGAGCCGGGATGGATCGCCTATGAACCAATACAACTATACCGGCAACCGTTTAAGTTCGATAGATAATTTAACCCAGAAGTTTTACGTTTACGATGATAACGGTAATGCAAAAGTTGATGGACGTAATGGCATGGAGCTCACTTATAATTACCTGAATCTTCCTGCTACAGCAACTGGAAACGGCACAAGTGTAGTTTATACTTACGATGCTGCGGGGCAGAAACTCAATAAGACTTCAGTGCGCAATGGTGTTGCTAAAAGCCGTGATTACATAGGCGGTATCGAATATAGAGATAACTTAATCGAGTTGATCCATACTGAAGAGGGGGTGGCACAAAGTAATGGAACCAACGGGTATACTTATAACTATAATCTAAATGATCATCTAGGCAATGTCCGGTTAACTTTCAATGTTTCAGGAAATACCATCGTACCACTACAGAAAGACGACTATTATGCCTTGGGTAAAAAACAAACTATACTTGCAGGCTCAAATGATAATAAATACCTCTACAATGGTAAAGAGTTACAGGACGAACTGGACGAACAATATGACTACGGAGCAAGATATTATGATCCAATTGTGGGGAGATGGAATTCAGTAGACCCGCTTGCTGAGTTGGCCAGAAGATTAACTCCTTATAACTATGGCAACAACAATCCTATTGTAATGATCGATCCTGACGGGATGGCTGCTCAATGGAATGATGGAATGCAGCGATATGAGAATGAAAAAGGTGAGGAAGTGCCGTTTACAGAGGTTTTTAAGGAGGATGATATAAGTTATTCTGTAAATTTTTTGCAAACATCTGATTTAAGCAAACAAGATCCACCTAAAAAGAAAAATGAAAAAGCGCAAACTGGTTCTTATACAAATACACATAAATCAGGCAAAAAATATCATGGTAAAGGATCTGAAGAAAGAGCCCAAGTATCTGGTGTTAGAGTATCCAAAGAGCATGACGATCCACTTGTAGATACAGATTGGAAACCTGCTGATAGTGATCGTCAAGCTTACAAGGATGAAGACGACAGGATTAATACGGATGAAGGTGGACATAATAGTGATAACAATTATAATAAACGGGCATCACCTGGTAAAAAATATAAAGAGCAGGATAAAAAGAAGTCAGAAGAGCCAGATGCAAAAAGCACATCGAAGCAAATCTCTAGTTCTAACATTAAACCTGTAGCAAAAAAAGTAGCGGTTGGAGCTGCAGCTGGAGTTACTGTAGCAGGAATTATTTATTTGGTTGCTAATTACTGGTGGGTTCCTCTTTTAGCTCTTTAATTATTCTTGTTAGTAGAAGTGTGTAAATTATTAATTTGTTACGCCGTCTGGCTGAGGACGGCGTAACAAATTTTTTCTGAATTAAAATGATATAAGATGGCAATAATTGAGATTGATGGGTTTAAAGTTTATTTGAATTTGAATGGAACAAAGTCAATTATCATAAATTCTGACTACATTGATGAATGTATGGAAGTTTATAACGATAATCAACTAGATGGGGTGGCTGTCACGATTTCTCATGATTATAGACTTCAAAACGTAGACTTTCTTTCTAGATACCCAGATATTAAAAACCTTTCTATATCTGAAGGAATTGATGATATTAGAGCGATTCATAAACTATCAAACTTAGAAAGTTTAATCGTTTCAGGTAATAAAAGAAGTATTGATTTTTCTTATTTGCCTTTACTAAAGAAATTAGTCATTGAATGGAGTTCATATTTTACTAATATGGACAAATGTTTGGCTTTGAGTGATTTGAGTATATCTAAGTATAATCCAAAAAGTAAAGATTGTTTAAGTATTGCTAAACTTAATCATATTAAAAAATTAAAGATCGTACAATCGCCAATACATACTTTAAATGGATTAGATAAATTTTATCAACTAGAGGAAATGGAATTTGATTAT
This sequence comes from Pedobacter sp. BG31, assembly GCF_042464845.1. Lineage (NCBI taxonomy): Bacteria > Pseudomonadati > Bacteroidota > Sphingobacteriia > Sphingobacteriales > Sphingobacteriaceae > Pedobacter > Pedobacter sp. BG31. The sequence continues at coordinate 40,876 of NZ_JBHNZK010000014.1, read as the reverse complement.
TGTAGTAAATTAGAGAAGTTATGCTGTCTTGAAGAAAGTATAGAGTCTTTAGTATCTTTACTTTTTAATCATTGTAAGTCTATTGCAAATTATTCTTATGTAGCGAAATTTTACCATTTAACTACATTGGCATATAATAATTGTGGAATAATGCCTTCTATAGGGTTTATACAAAAAATGAATTCATTAAACTCATTTAGGTTTATAGGTACTGATGTCGTTGATGGCGATGTAGCACCATGCATCGGTCTCGGATATGCTGGATTCTCTGATAAAAAACATTTTTCTCATACCATGGAAGAAATAAAAAATCTGTCACGTTGTTAGGTATCTGCCTGAGCCTTCTTCCATTTAATATACTTAGGAAGTTTGACGAGTTCTATTAATTCTTCTCTTTTCGTATGCACATTGAGACTTTCAATCTCTAAATGGCCAATATCTAATGCGTTTGACCGTTCTCCTAAAATGTTGTCTAATAGTAAGTAAGCCGCGGTTAAAAAATTCTTTAGGTTAGCTGGGTCATAATCCTCTATATAAATTCTTATGCCGATTTTTTTTGAAGCATTACTGCTTAGCGGGATAAAGTATATTGTATGTGGATCAAGTTTAATCTCGTTGTATTCAATGGTACCATTTCCAATAGCTGGTTTAAGCGCAATTAAATTCCAGTATTCTAACAAAGGTGCTTCATTTACAAGTGTTTCAACTTTGTCGAAAAGAGCACTGTTACCTTCTGCAGTAATAATGAGGTCTTGCTTGTCATTTGGATGACCACCAATTTCAAAAAACAATTGGTCGCAATATTTGTGTAGATGATGAAGAAATTCTTCTAAAATCCTCTCCTTCTCATTAGTATCATTAATCTGATTAAGAAAAAAAAACTGGGCTTCATTTGCTTTAAACCAATCCCAAAATAATTGTTCTTTGTTCATTCTATATTGATTTATCCTATCATGGTTTTACTGGGTTGACATTCTGCGTCATTGAATTTGCCAGCTTGAGGAGTTTGTCTTTAACCATGTTTTGAATTCTGACATTTTTTTGCTATAAATAAGGCAGTTAAGTTAAGATATTTTAAAGGATGTTAATACTTAACTGAAGTTTCAAAGATAGAGAACAAAAATTAATAAATGAAAAATGATTACTATCACTAGTTCTTAGGCTTTGGCTAAGGCCAGACTGGTAATATGGGTAGATGATTTTTACTTAAAAATATACTTTAAACTGGCCTTGGTGCCGATGCTTCTACAGTGATATAAATTGGAATTAAGGTAAGTAGGGTACATTGATGTTTAATTTGAATAAAATAAACTAACAACCTAAATTTACATTTAATGAGGGCGCAAGTCAAAAATATAAGATTGTGAAAAAAAAATATTATTACCAAATTCATTTAGAGGTCGTTTTAAATGGATCAGATTTTGTTTTTGGCTTTATTAATATCTCTCATATTTCTTATAAAAAGTTCAAGGAACTTTTTATCGATCAAATAACGAATGAAAGATTTTTATTTGATGACGCAATGAGTTACTTTATTGAACCCAACCTGTACAATAAACACAAAGAATTTTTTGACAATGAGATACCCTTCACTTTTAATTTCGATTTATTCGAATATAGTGTTGCGTTAACTGGCGATGATTTTGATAAGCTAAAACCTAATTATTATGAGGAATTACCTACTATGTTTGAACAATATGATAGTGAAGTAGAAAAGTAAGGAAATTTCAATTGTGTTGACACAATTGCTCCAATTCTAAGATTTACGATTACCAGCTATGAATAGTGAACTATACAGTAATTTTTTTTGTGATATTTTCTGATTTTTTTAGGTTGCCGACAAGAAGTCAATCAGTAATATAATTACGTTAATATTCATGGATAATATTTTTCTTCCCTCCGTTTTGGTCTTAGCATCTCGCTAAGACTGCTGCGAACAATAAAAGGCGGAGGCCTGAAAGATGTGGTAATGCTACTGTTATGATTTTCTGCTTATGCCTGGGTCTCTATATGGTTTAAATGAGTTATCAAGGTCTTTAGCTTGCTCCATATATCCTGAATACTTCGTGGTAAGTTAAAAAGCAGGTTACCGCTACGATATAATCTTACCAATCAGTATCGATAGGGTTTGCTTTTAGAGGTATTAATGGCAATTATCCTTGTCGAAGCCGTTACGCAGCTTAAATAATTGCGTTTTAAGGGAAGGTCATTCATGTTTATTCGCATCAGGTATAATTAGCCGTTTACAAAGCTAATCCTGTTACCGAATTACTAAATCTTTACAGGTATGAAGTGTTTGGCAGACCATTTCATGATTATCCATGGCGTTTGATTCGATGGATTCAATGGACTTATTGAGGTTTGGTTGATCCAACATTTTTTTCGGAATTTTAAGAGATATTGATGTATTTATTTTAATTTGCGGTCGCTTGAATTGTTAAACGGGATGTAGCGTAGTCAGGTATCGCGCCAGCATGGGGTGCTGGAGGTCGGAAGTTCGAATCTTCTCATCCCGACTAATTTTTAAGCTGAAATCTCTCTTTGGCGAGTAAAGGTAGCACGGCCAATATCCATTTCAAAATGTGTTGATTGTTGCAGAGTATTTATCATCACCTTTTTTAATGTCTTTCCGGAATTTCTAATTTGCCATAGCAATATGATGCACGTTTTTCGGTGCTAAACTCTTTTTATATAATCGTTCCGGCCGGTTAAATTCCAGGTTGATCTCCTGTAGCTCCGATATTCTTTTATTAATCAAAGCCTCCAAACTGTATTCCGGCCAAGCTGGTCACCATCACGATAACTTAGCGGCTACTTCAGGTGATTCTCAATTTCACCAACGATCTGATTGACCAGGGGTGCGTGCAGTTCGATCCCTTTTTTTTCGGCTTCAAGGTCAGGTTCAAACAATGCAATCTTCCCGGTAATTTCCCTATAATCAAGTAGCTGCCATTCTTCCCCTGGTGGCTTGAGTGCACCGATCAACCTTCCATCATGAATAATCTCAAATACACCGTTTTCCTCCTGTATACTGATTATTTTACGATCACCATCCTGATCGATATCCATTTCAAACGGCTGGATGCTTTTGCCTTGTTCTTTCATTTTGATCAATTGTATAGGTTTTTTGGTTTAATTTCTCCGTTTGGATTGGCTGATCTGCAAATTATCCCGACAGGTAAAAATAAAACATCGCCTTAACGGTTTTGCCCATAGCTTTTTTACCTGTTACCCAGTCTGAAATACTTTCGCAGTCAATACCGGTTTCAAAGGCAATCTGCTTGATCCGCAGTCCCTTTTCCTGCATTTTCTGATCAATCCAGGAAACATCAACTACATCGGCCGGAGCGGGTAGAACAGCATTTGCCGTGATCTGCAGCTTTTATCCTGGTAGCCTTTTTTTTAACAGTTCTGCTGTTCTTTTCAGTAGCACCTGCTGGGTAGCATATTTGCCTGAGGCGGTCTCCCCTTGAGTTGTCTCTATTTCTACCATCTTATCATCAACTGAAACGATTTTGAAATCTATATTCGACTGCTGCGAATGTCGTTCTGCCGCTTTTTTAAGTGAGTTCAGCTCATCTGCATTTAAAAGGGAACCCAGGTAATCTATGTTCTGTATACTCATTTTGTTCATTTAGTTTAAAAAATGAAAAGGTCTTTAACAGCGGTCGTTTATTAAGGGTTGGTGCAAACGCCCGGCCTTGATATCATTTCTTTCCATTTAATCTTTCCGTTTCTTGCTATCCATATCCCGCTACTTTTGCTATCGTTTCCCGTGGCGTTTTTGCCAGCGGTCAGATCAGTTCATCAAAATGGATCGGAAGCTTGTAAATACGTTTACCGGTGGCATGGTAAATGGCATTGGAGATTGCGGCCGGCATGCCTACCAATCCGATTTCACCAACACCCTTGGTGCCCAGCTCATTGATCAGGCTGTCCTTTTCATCGGCAAATATCACTTCCAGTTCACCAATGTCGGCATGTACGGGGATATGGTATTCTCCCAGGTTGGCATTGATGTATTTGCCAAGCTGCGGATCCATAATCGATTCCTCATGGAGTGCCTTACTAATACCCCATACCATTGAGCCGAGGATCTGGCTTTTAGCTGTTTTGGGGTTGATGATTTTTCCGGCCGCAACAGCGGTTACTGCCCGGGTGAGGGTGATGGTTCCAAGGTCGCGATCTACCTCCACTTCCACAAACGAAGCGCTGTGGGTGGCCAGGCTGTATTTCCGCAGTTTAAGCATGTGGGGCCTGCCCATTTTTGTGGTTTTAATGGCCACACCTTTATTAAAGGCAACGATGTCCTTCAGGCTTATTTTTAAGGTGGGATCATTTTTAAGATGGATATGGCCCGAAAAAAAAACGACTTCTTCTTCCTTTGCCTTCCTGAAAGGGGAACCATTCATCTCCGCTGCTTTTTTTAACAGTTTTTTACGCATCGATCTGGCGGCAACCACAATGGCAACCCCTGTTGAAGAGGTGATTGCTGATCCGCCCTGGAACATCGAAAAGGGTTTTTTGCTGTCCCCGTACCTGAATTCCACATCAGCCATCTCCAGTCCCAGTTCATCTGCTGCTATCTGGGTCATCACCGTCAGGGTTCCCGTACCAATATCGGTAGTGGCATTGTCAACCACCATTTTCCCTTCGCTGTTGATCATGATCTGCACCCTCGAAGGAAACTGGAAGGCATCCCAGATCCCGGTCGCCATGCCGTAACCAACAAGTTTATTGCCGCGTTGCATGCTACGCGGTTCCGCAATACGTTTGTCCCATCCGAATTTTGCTGCCGCCTCCAGGTAGCATTCCCTTAGCGCTTTGCTGGTATATGGTTTTCCTGCCGATGGATCAACATCCGAATAGTTGAGCAGGCGGAGTTCCAGTGGATCTATCTTAAGCTTATAGGCCAGTTCATCCATGGTGCATTCAATGGCATGGAGTGCCGTACTACCACCGGGTGCGCGCATATCCATCGGGGTATAAACATCCAATGGCACAACTTTATGTTCAAAAAGCGTGTTCGGGGCAGGGTAGAGTTTATGGCTCCAGTTGGAGGTGGGCTCGGTATAGTCTTCAAAATTCGAGGTTTCGGCAAGTGTGCTGTGGCCAAGCGCGGTAAGTTTTCCATTAATGTCGGTGGCAAAACGCATCTGTTGTACCGCCGGCGGCCTGTGGCTAAACGAGAACATCTGCTTTCTGTCCAGTACCACACGTACATGGCTTTTTAAATGCAGGGCTGCCATTACACACAGGAACAACTGGTACTGTGGCCTGAGCCCCGAACCGAATGCACCCCCTACAAACGGGGCAAGTACCCTTACGTCCTTATAATGGAGCCCGAACACATTGGCAATAAAAAGCTGGTTATTGATGGTGCCCTGGGTTTTATCGTAAATGGTCAGCTTTCCATCCCCCTGGTAAAGGGTTGTGGTGGCAAAGAGTTCAATGGGGTTATGGTGTTCGGTGCCGTGTTGGTATGTTGCGCTTACCTTTACTGCAGCGTTTTCGAACGCGTTTTCAAAATCCCCTGTCGGGGGCGGGGGTGGTGGTTTAAGTGCGGTAGCCAATCCTTTTTTAGGCGCTCTGGCCTTATTCAGGTGTTTTTCCAGACAACTTTGGTGCGGTTCCTGCTGGTAACGGAAAACTATTCTGGTGGATGCATACCTGGCCGTCTCAAAGTCACGGGCAACCACCAGCGCAACAGGCTGGCCATTATAAAGGATGTTTTCATCATAGAGGGGTTTAAACACAGTTCCCGGAGGGGCATCCATATCAGTATACTGCAAATCGAACCAGGCCAGTTTGGGGCGGTTGAGGTGCGAGAGGATATCCACCACGCCCGGTATGGCCATAGCTTCCGAGGTATCAATTTCCACAATCTTTCCTTTGGTAATCGGGCTGCTCACCACATAGCCGTGCAGCAGGCCCTCCAGTGGATATTCGGCAGCATACCTGGCTGCTCCGGTAACTTTTTCCCTTCCCTCCAAACGGCTAATCGGCCGGCCTACGTTTTTATCTGTATTCATGTTGATCTTGTTAGGTATTTGATTACAAGGAGGGTTGTGCGCCTGGTAGCTGTGCATCCGGATCGAGTGCCATCATGCCGTTGCGTATAATGGCATTCTTTGCCAGTTTAATCTTAAAACGGTTATATTCAAATCCCACCGCTCCCCCAAGGATAATATCTGCAGCCGCAGCAAAGTTTTCCCGGCATGCCGTTTTTTCGCGGAGAAATTCTTCCGCTTCCAGGGAACGCCAGGGTTTGTGGGCCACCCCGCCAAGGGCAATCCTGGCCTCTTTGATGGTATGGCCGTCCATTTCCAGTGCGGTAGCTACCGAAACCAGCGCAAAAGCATAAGAGTGGCGGTCGCGGAGTTTCAGGTAGGAATAATTCAGGGGAAAGCCTTTTTCAGGCAGATCTATCGAGGTAATCAGTTCACCTGGTTTCAGGTTGTTGTCAAGCTCGGGCCTTTCGCCGGGCAGGCGGTGGAAATCTGAAAATGCCAGGCTGCGTTCGCCATCTACACCCGTTACATTTATCCGAGCCTCCAGTGCGGCCAATGCTATGCACATATCCGATGGGAACACGGCAATACAGGCTTCACTGGCACCGAGTATGGCATGCATCCGGTTATAACCCTCCCTGGCCGGACAGCCCGAGCCCGGTACCCTTTTGTTGCAGGGTACCTGATGGTCATAAAAATAATAACATCGCGTACGCTGCAGCAGGTTGCCCCCGTTACTGGCCATGTTGCGGATCTGCGCCGAAGCACCTGCCAGTATGGCCTTTGATAACAGGGGATATCGGGATTCGATGATAGGGTGGTAGGCGGTTTCGGCGTTTTTTGCAGCAGCACCCAGCCTAAACCCTCCATTTTCGAGTTCACGCAATGCTGAGAGTGCGGCCAGCTGGCTGATGTCGATCAGCGCTGTAGGGTTAACCAGATTGTACTTCCATAAGTCGAGCAGGTTGGTGCCGCCGGCTATGAAAGCAGCAAGGGGCTGATCATCGGTAAGCTGAATGGCAGCAGGTACATCGGGCGCGGTGAGAAACTTGAAATTATTCATCATTTCCTCCGTCTTTTACCTGCATAATCGCATCTATAATGCCCACATTGGCGCCGCAACGGCAAAGGTTGCCACTCATCAGTTCTTTTACTTCCTCACGCGAGGAAGCCCTGCCTTCTGATAAAAGGCCTAAAGCACTGCAAAGCTGCCCTGGCGTACAATAGCCGCACTGGAAAGCATCATGGTCTATAAAAGCCTGCTGCAGGGGGTGAAGGCCGTTTTCAGTTGCAATTCCTTCTACCGTGGTAATTTCTGCCCCGTCTTTCATTACCGCCAGGCTCAGGCAGCTTAAAATGCGCTTTCCATCACATATTACGGTGCAGGCGCCGCACTGCCCGTGGTCACAGCCCTTTTTGGTTCCGGTCAGATCCAGATGATCACGTAAACAGTCTAACAGGCTCACCCAGGGGCGGATATTGGTGCTATGGTGTTTTCCATTTATCTTCAGGGTAATTAAATGGGTTTCCATCCCTTGGGGATGCGGGTGCTGCGGATCTGTTTCCATAGTGGTTTTGTTAACTAAGCTTTATGGTTAACAATAAAATACGGGATAGGTTTTTTTAATCTGGTGTGCGGGAATTGGGGAATCTGGTGTATTGCAGGTGCGGAATCTTCAGGCGTTAAATTTGGTGTTATCCCTGCTACCGGCAGCGCGGGGCCTAAACAGCCGATAAACAGGCAACATATCTCTGTAAGTGCAATCACTACCAGGCTCCGTGTGCTAAAGGCGGGTCAGGTTCGATACACGGTTTGCAAATAATAAAACCATGCGGGCTGTTTTTACCTGGCCAACATCACAACAGCCGTATCTTTTTTAGGGATACGGCTGTTATGGTCTTAAATGCGCTTAGGCCTGGGGTGTTTATCTTATTTAAATTAGTTACCCGGGTCTTTCACTTTCTCCACCACATCCTGGATATTTTGTGGCAGGTTAGAAAGCAGGTTATAGCCCGTTGCGCTTTCAATATCCCTTACCGTTACAATATAATCTTTCCAGTTGGCACCAATGGTATTTACGTTAGGGGTATTTATGGCAATTACCCTTGTCGATGCCGTTACGCGGCTTAAATCATTATCACCTGTTTTTAACAGTACGGCCACTTTCCATACATTGGCCGGAACGGTTACTTTCCCGTTGTTAATGGTATTAATTACCGATGCACTTGCAGAGCCGATTCCGCCGGTGCCGTAGCTGCCCATCATTACATAAACTTCATAACCGTTTAAGGCATGGGCACGGAGGTAACTTTCAAACGATTCCCAGGTTTTCTGGTTATTGTTTGGTGCCTGGGGGATCATGTTGGTCATCAGAAATGTAGCGGAGTTGGCGCCGCTGGAACTGGTGCGGTCGCCGCTTGGGCAATTATGGCCCCTGTCAAAACCCGAACCCGAATAGCTATTGCTCTGTACCTGGTACCAGTTGGTTGGCAGTCCGGTAAAAGAAGCAAAATCGTCTTTTCTGGTTACGGCCCCGTTAAAATTGTTTGGATCTAAATGCCAGCTTACCCAATTTGGTATACCGCGGGTCATGCTATAGCTCTCTACATAATATTTTTGATCAATCAGGTAATTTTCTGCTGAGATAATATTGGCCTGCGCGCCTGAGGGATTACCAAACAACAGGTTAGAATTGTCGCCACCTGCCGGTGGTGCATCTGCACCGGCATCAGGCGTACCTCTGCCTGGTGCAGCAGTGCCGGTATTGCCATTGTCTGTTGGGTCGGTATCCGGGGCACCTACCGTTATACCCGGGTCACCTGTACCTTTAAAAATAATATCATCAATATTGATTCTGGTGGTACCCGCTTTTTTAATCTGGAAACGGATTTTTCCGGTCGTGCTCACCTTAAATGAATCTGTTACGAGCGTGGTACTGGTTTCGCTAATATCGGTACCCAGCTGGGCATAGGTTTTTCCGCCATCTGTAGAAGCTAAAAGCTGCCAGGTAGAATTGGCATCAGTGCCGTATTTGGCATGCGATACATAAAGCATTTTAGCACCTACCACATCAAAGTTCATCGCTAAATAACCTGTTCTTAAACGGATTGATTTTGTGCCATTCCTGGCATCAGCGGCAAGGTTGCCCAAAAGGGCATCGCTCAAAGTCCATTTACCGGTTAACAGCTGTACACTGTCTAATGCATAACTGGCTTTGGTTCCGGCTTCAAAAGTTTCGGTAATGGTGTAAGCAGTTGGCGCTTTTGGTGGGGTTACGGGTGTTTCTCCTTCAACGGCTATTTTTTTCGAACAGGCAGACAGGGACAGGACTCCGATAAATCCTGAATAGATAAGGATGTTTTTAAATTTCATTGTTTTTTAAATGTCTAACGAGTTGGCGCTAATCAGATCATTTTAAAATGCGGGGGCGAAGGTATCAATAAAAAACAGCGGTAATGTTAAATTAATATTAACAAAATGCTCCGAAGGCTAAGTGTCGGATGTCTTTTATAGGGCGGCTTCTCTTTATGCTTGTTTTGGGTTGGCAACTGCCAGAAGGTAGCAGCAAAAATGAATCTTAAAGGAATAGCGGCCCCATGACAATGCCACCGGCTTTCGCCTCATTGCCTAAAGCGATTATACAGGCATCATTACTGCTTAATACAATTAAAGGAACATGGTATTCAGGAGCAAGTAACGGCTGGCAGCTTGCGTAAAATGATGATGGCCCGTTCAGGCCTGGTTTTGTTTTGTGCAATACGCAATGCAGGTATTGCGCCAAACAGACTCAACAGTTCTATCCGCTATACTTTCTAAAAGCAATTTTCATAAAACTGATTACTGGTTTTTGTACGCCTTCAGGTACCTGGCAGTTTTACTATCGGGGCTTTTGCATAGTGCTTCAGGAAGGCCCGCAAACACCACCTTTCCACCTTCGTTTCCGGCTCCGGGGCCAATATCAATTACCCAGTCGCTTTGTGCAATCAGCTGCATATCATGCTCCACCACAATTACGGTGTTTCCGGTATCTACAAGCCTGTTCAGCTGTAACAGCAGCAGTTCCACATCAGCCGGGTGGAGGCCCGTTGTGGGCTCATCAAGGATGTAAAGTGCAGAGCCTTTGTTATTTTTTTGCAGTTCAGTTGCTAATTTAATGCGCTGTGCCTCCCCACCAGATAGTTCAGTGGCCGATTGGCCGAGCCTCAGGTAACCAAGGCCAACCTCCCGTACCACATTAAGGCCCTGGTAAATCTGCAGGTCTTCATCAAAAAAGTAGCATGCTTCTTCAACCGTCATTTCCAAAACCTGCGCAATATTTTTATCGCTATAGGTTACCTGTAAAGTTTCGGGGTTGTACCGGGTGCCTCCGCAGGCCGGGCAGGGGGTATATACACTCGGTAAAAACAGCAGTTCTACCATCACAAAACCTTCGCCCTGGCAATTGGCACAACGGCCCTTGGCCAGGTTAAAAGAAAAGCGCCCGGCATCGTAGCGTTTTTTTCTGGCCGCAGGTGTGTCGGCAAAGCGTTTGCGTATATGGTCAAAAATTCCGGTATAGGTAGCCAGGTTTGATCTGGGGGTTCTGCCGATGGGGCGCTGATCTACTACTACCAATCTGCTTAGCTGCCCGCCGCCGCCGGTTATTTTTCCTCCCGCCGGCTTTGTGCTGTCTGCTAACACACCTTCATCTGTAGGTTCGCTATCGGGTTCAGCCGGCATGCCCAATTGCCTGGCAAGTAACTCCACCAGTACCTGGCTCACCAAACTGCTTTTCCCCGAACCCGAAATTCCCGTCACCGTGGTCATCACGCCCAGCGGAAAGTCAATGTCCACATCCTTCAAATTGTGTCTTTTAGCACCCCGCAAGCAGAGTTGCCCTTTGGGTGTTCTGGGCTGGTGTTCGGTAAGGCTGCTGGTGCCCTTAAGAAACTTTGCGGTAACAGAGGCGGTATTTTTTTTCAGCCCGGCAACGGTGCCGCTGTACATAATCTGTCCGCCCTGCGCGCCTGCACCAGGCCCTACATCAATAATCCAGTCTGCGCGCCTAATCACCTCTATTTCATGTTCCACTACAAATATGCTGTTCCCTGCGCTTTTTAATTTCTCCAGTATACTTAATAAAGCTTCGGTATCTGCCGGGTGTAATCCGGCCGAGGGCTCATCAAGCACATAAACCACACCGAAAAGATTGGAGTGTACCTGGGTTGATAAACGCAGGCGCTGTAACTCGCCCGGAGAAAGGGTAGGGGTACTTCTGTCGAGGGTAAGGTAACCCAAGCCCAGCTCCAGCATCACACTGATCCTGGCGCGTATGTCTACCGCAATTCTTTGTATCACCAGCTGCTTTTCTTCTGGTTTTACCTCCTTTTTATTCGCGGCAGGTTCACTAAAGAGCCTGGAAAGTTCGGCTAATGTTAATCGGGCAGTTTCAGCAATATCTTTGCCCTTAAATTTTACAGACAGTGCTTCTTTTTTGAGCCGCTTGCCCCCGCAAACGGGGCATGCCTTGCTGATCATATATTTCGAAACCCTTTTTTTCATCAGTTCAGACTGGCTTGATGCAAAGGTTTTTAATACGTAGGCGCGGGCACCAATAAAGGTACCCATATAATCCGGCGATTGCTTTCTGGCAACCGCTACAGCAGTTTCTTTTGGCGAAAGGCCAGGATAAACCGGCGCTGTAGGCGTTTCTTCTGTAAACAGTATCCAATCCCTTTGCTTTTTTGGCAATTTTTTCCATGGCGTATCCACATCGAAACCCATCGATACCAGGATGTCGCGCTGGTTTTGGCCCTGCCATGCCCGTGGCCAGGAGGCGATGGCACCTTCCCTGATGCTCAGCGTATCGTTAGGTACCATAGTTTGCTCATTCACTTCAAATACACTGCCCATACCATGGCACTCGCTGCAGGCACCTTCAGGTGTATTGGGAGAAAAGCCCTCGGCATAAATGATGGATTGACCGGAAGGATAGTCTCCCGCCCGCGAGAAAAGCATCCTGAGGAGGTTCGATAAAGTGGTTACGCTACCAACTGACGATCTGGTAGAGGCTCCTGAACGCTGCTGTTGTAAGGCAACTGCAGGGGGTAAGCCCTCTATGGCGTCTACTTCGGGTACACCCATCTGGTTAAAAAGCCTGCGGGCATAAGGCGAAACAGATTCCAGGTAACGCCGCTGCGCCTCGGCATAAAGTGTGCCAAATGCAAGCGATGATTTTCCTGATCCTGAAACACCGGTAAATACCACCAGTTTATCACGGGGGATCTCAACAGAAATATCTTTTAGGTTATGTTCCCGCGCACCCTTTACCCGTATCGTGTTGGTCTTGTTCTTTTTCTCCATTACTTAGCCATTGTATACCATTAGCAACAGCAATTAACGCAGTAGGTTTGGCGAAACCTGAAATCGCTTACATACACCAAGTTAATCGTGTATGCGGAATGAAATTTAGTTTGGAAGTGAAATACAGAAAATACTTAACTTAAGAAAGTTCACGCCGACCGAAGGTCCAGGAAGTATCAGGGAAATCGCTTTTAACTTTTCTCTGTTAGTTCTAGCTCTTTCTGCGCATGCCTAAGCATTTATGTTTGCCACGGAAGCACGAAAAACACGGAAAAATTTTAATACTCCGTGATTTCTGTGTTTCCGTGGCTAATTAATTTTTGCACATGTTTTAAAAGCAATATCCCTGCAGGAAGTATAACAAAGAATTTAATATTGTAATTTAACCCGTAACTTGCTGTTATAAGTGCTTAACCTTCAATCTGAATAAGTCTGGTGCGAATCGGCCCAGATAATTTCCTATTCAAGTTTAACTTTATCTAAGATTTGCTATCCTTAATATGACTAACGTTTGTTTAAAACAAAAATAAAATGTCTCACAACACGAAGTTATATTTGGACCAGCTGCCGTCTGGATGACCTTGTTGTTTTTTAAGAAATCACTAAAAAACTCTCTTACTTGCTTGAGAAAACTTCCTTGAACTCTGAATCAGAATAACTTGTTTAAATTTGCCCTATATTTTTCGAATTAATGTCATAAGATTCGCTAGTATAAACTTAGATACTATCATTATTTACGGTAAGTTTTTTTTATTTGAAGGAAATATTTATCAATAATACAATACGGCTCTTCAGAATGCAGGGGCGGCTGATATTACATTTTACAAACAGAATGTTTCTATTACGGTACTTACTTCTGGTGGTAACTATGTAGTAACTGTTAAGGACTGGACCCAGCTAAGCGCGGCTTATGCAACCTATAAGAATGATATCACGGCCTATAATGAAAACTATGTCCTGCTGATGAGCCAGCCAGGAGGAAGCACTAAGGCAATCCTTGGCCTATTGGGCAATGCGGATCAATCTTTATAAATCCGACAGCAACAATGTGATGAAGCCCATGGTTCTGGGTTCGGATGGAAATGTTACTGAATTTAATTGTAACCCGGGATCGGTAGAATAATAAACAAAAAAGAGAACAGACATGAAAACAATACTAATTGCAGCATTATTGAGCTGCCTTTCCATCTTACAGCAGGAAGAGCCGTTAAGCAAGGTAGCCAATGTTGAGCTTCCCCAAAAATCCCAAAGGATCAACAATAATAACCTATCTGCAGATACAAAAAGCAGGTTTAAATCCACTATGGCCATATCGCAGTACAAACACCTATATGAGGTTGGCAAAGTGCTTCTGGCATTTTCAGATTACAACGAAACAAAAAACAATTTAAAGGCACTCGAGGACCGCAGGGACGAATGGCTTGGAGGCATGAACGAGCTTGGATTAAAATCCAATATCAACAGGGCGGAGATCATCAAGATTAACAATACCAGGTTCCTTATCATGTCGTTAAAGAACGGTGATGAATATTACAGTTCCTTTATTTCCGACAAAAAAGGATTGAAGGGAATATCAGGAAGCAGAGAATAGGGAACAGGGTGAAAAAGTGCTGTTAGATTTCCTCAAGCGTATCAGCTTTAAAGCGCCATCCTTGTCAGGCGACAATTAATCCAAACTTCCATAGATTTCCTTTAACTTAAATAATCGCATCGCTAGCCCGCTGGACGATTACAGCGGGCACCGTAGCCCTTGCATTTTTATTACACCTTAATCATTAACGATAATAGTAAATGCCGTTAACCATCGCAACGCCGCAGGTAGTTTCAAAAGCATTCCTTGTGCTTTCCGGAGTGCGGGTTCCCCATATATTCCACATCAGGCCCTGGTTATTGCGGATAGACCATGCCTGTGTTGCATTGGCATCAAGCCAGGGCCCGTAATTACTAGCTGTACCGGTATTTTTTACAAAAAGGCAGGCCCAGCGTGCAAAAATACTTTTCATGCCCTGTGTATCAGCAATGCCATTCTCATCTTTTAAAATTCCTCCGGGGGTGTTACAAAGGCTATTGCGTGCATAATCCATCGCTTTGGTACCCATTGCCAGGTAGTTTATTGCAGGGAAATCAGCACGTAATAAATCACATGCGCCAATAAAAGTTCCCTGCGTATAAGAAAGCGCACCCTCGGTAATATTACCGGCCTTGTTTATTGCCCCTTTTACTTCACCGCTTGATGAATCGTAAAGCCTGTTCACCATCCAATCCATAATGAGCTTAGCCTTGTTTTTATAACTTACATCGCCTGTTGCCTGGTACAACAGCATCGCACATATCACTGCCGGCGCGTTTACACAGGTATTTTTAGTCTGGTTATCGGTAGTCCACCATAAGCCACCACCTAACGATTGGGTATCCCAGGCGCGGTTCCACATCATGTTAAAGTTGTTTTTTGCCATATCCAGCATGCCGCCGTCATTGGTTATTTTAAAAGCCCTTACACACATTAGTGCCCCCCAAACAATATCATCATTAAATTTATTGTCGGTCCACAGTAAACCATAACCATCCCTTACGCCATTGTATAAATAAGATATCTTATTTTTTAAATCGGTGCCGGGATTGATATTATAGGCATCTATCAGCATTTCAATCGCTTCCTGCTGGGTCCAGAAATCCATCCGACCGGTATGGTTATCATCTTTCCAGTAATATGCCTTATATGAAGGCCCGTATGTACCGTATTGATGATAAAAATGGTTGTTATAAACCTGCATGGCCAGTAAGGCTTCACTTTTAGCAGGTATGGAAAGGGTTGCCACCGCATTAGATGTTGCATGGAGAGCGCTTTTTTCAGGTGATAACAGTGCGCTATCTGACTGATCTTTTTTACAGGCAGTAAACAAACAGCTGAAGGCGAATATAGTTGCCAAAAGTTTTTTATTGCTCAATTTCAGTCCGTAGGTATTTAACCCCCATGTCTTAATGGTAATTTTCTTTTTCATAGTTAACACTAATGTTGATAGATGTGATGTATTTGGTTAGTGGTAAAACGATTTAATGTTTAATGATATGAATATACACACTTGTAATGAACAAAATACAATAATGACAGGCGCAACGAATATTTTACAAAATACGCAATCGTAATCACAATGAAACATTGAATCGCTGGTTTAGGTGGAACAAACGATAGACTTGCCAATAAAAAATAGAAATACACCACTACTGGATTAAAATAATTTCTCTATTAAAAGTTTTCCATATCCATTCCCGCGATACGCTTCACCCATATATATGGCACAAAGCCAGGGATATAAATCCATTCTACATATAAAATCATTTGTGATCAAACCTGCATAACCAATTACCAAGCCTTCTAGTTCCAGTAAATAACACTATGATTATCCGGCATGAAGAATTTGAGGAATTAAAATGCTTAAAAAACGCTGTAATCCCTTCAATATAGCGAAGCGACCGTAGTCCATCCTGAATTGCTGACATACACCCTGGAGCCATTATTTTATGCAGAAACTGAAAGGTTATTCTCAAAAGTAAGCCTTAAAAAAGTTGATCGAAAGATCAGAACGGCAGTTTACTAGGAACAGGTGGTCACTTTAAAGCGGAATGGGGTGACGGTGTACCGTCCTGAATTTACTTGTTCTCGGCCTGCTGACATAAATAGGCCTACTCGTAATGTTTAGAAGTGACCTGCGGTTCTAAAAAATTCGTCCGTAACAGAAATACTACAAAAAAGACATTTTAATTAAATATATATTGTATTATTAAATATTAATCCTTAAACTTTATTATGAAAAAACATCTATTGATGCTGCTTGGCGTTGCCATGACCATTATTTCCTGCAAAAAGGAAACAGACAAAACATCTAGCCCCGATCTGGTCCAATACAACAGAAATCTCAAAAGACTTACAAATGTTGTTGGGCAAATGCACAATGACGGCGTGACTGTAGCACTTAAGGTTAAAGGAAACAGTTTTAGACCTAATCTTCAACAATCTTTATTCCCAACAACACCTAGTAATCCGACGCCCACACTTTCGTATTATCAATCCTCTGATGTCAAAAATTTGAACAATGCAATTTACGATTATGTCCTTGCCCAACCGGAATTTAGTGGATCAGGCCGGGGTATAATCACTGAAGTTGTTCCGAAGGTCATCTCCATTGTATATGCTCAAACCTCACAACAGATAGATTCAAAAGTTGATTCCACGGTTTCAAGCTTGAGACAAAACAATATCTTAAGCTTAAGAGAGGCAGGTATGATCAAGGAAATTCAGGATATCTTTATGGACGGATATTCGCTGAATATGAATCAATCTGTCGCCGGACCTTATTTTTCAAACAAACTTAACCAACTTAAGAATAAATACATTAACATAGTTTGGGATATAAATGAAGGGGAGGCTTTTTTAGGAGCCCTGCAGATAGCAATAAGCTCAAACCAATATTGGCATTCTAATACTGCTCAAGTACTTCCTATTGCATCCAAAGTTGCTCAACAAAAACTAATGTCTATCGATAAAACTGGTAATTTGTTACTGCCTCCATTTACTCCTGACGATCCTGAAACACCGATTGTACAAGTAGATCTAGTTGCCTATTTATTATCTTGGGGTTGGCAAGTGTATAATCAATACATGGCCGGAACTTTAGACTCAAGTGGCCAATATGATAGAATTTCCAGAGGTTTGCAAGCTGCAATTTCAGCAAGCACGCTTAGGCTTGTTAAAACGAACATGGTAGTTTTGAACGATGATATGTTTAACAGCATAGATGGAGGTACACTGCCAGGAGGCGGTGTAACACCAACATATAGTTTTCCGATACCATTAACTACAGATTTTGTGTATTACACAAATCAATACACCCATATTGGATCTAATTATAGACCACCGTTTATTACAACTAGAATATATGCAGGCAATAATTTTTACTATTTCGATTCGTCATTAACTCAAAAGTTGCCTGATGGTTATTATATTTTGCAAGAAGATTTACCCACTAACAAATATTATCAAGTATCAAACGGTGTTGTTATTGCAATAAATACTGCGGCAAATGATCCAAATGCACCATTAGTGCCATGGGATCCCTATAATCCCTTTGAGCCGACATTGGTCCCTGGAAATTAATAATTCTTAGTTTGTTTGGTTAAGGGGTGGTCTAAAGATCATCCCTTTTTTTGGTGCGCCGGGCATGGCAATCGACTATAGGGTTAAAGTCCCGAACACGCTTAGCAGTAGGAAGTGTTAGCTAAAGACAAGGGTGTCGTGGGTGACTGCGAATCTGAAGGAAGTCGGCGGCAAATATGGGGGCTTACGAACAGAAACTGTATAGGAGGCGGATCTAGTCTGGGTGATGTTGCCAAACAAACAGAAGCCCAATACTGCACGGGGACTATTACGTATATACAGAGGCCACATCCATAGGAAGTAGATTGTCTTACCCCGGGAGATCTGAATGTGTTCTGTCAAGAGTAAGCGCGATTACAGGAGAAGAAACATTTAGCAGAGATGCTAAATGGCTCAATCAGAAGTCAGCAGCGGTCATAGTACTGCATTTTTTTTTGATGCAGGAAGGACCAAATGTTAGGATGGCAAAGGAAACAGGAAGTTTATGGCAGGGCGTTTACAGCGGAACCACATTAGAGAACTGCTTATATGAGGGTAGGACGGAATCCGAGAGTAAAATATAAGAGGAGCTGAGCCGAGCCGTGCAACCAATGTGCACAATGCCTGGGAAGGAGTTTTTTTTTAGTATTATGCTTGAAGAAATATTAGACATCCGAAATGTACAAAGCGCCTTTAGGCAGGTTACTGCCAATAAGGGTGCCGGGGGTATTGATGGTATGCAGACCGATGAACTTCGCGACTACCTGAATGCTAACTGGCAAACGTTACGGGCTGATATTTTAACAGGCGATTACCGGCCAGACGCTGTAAGAAAAGTAGAGATACCCAAGAGCAGCGGTGGTACCAGGATGCTTGGCATCCCCACGGTCATTGACCGGTTGATCCAACAGGCCATTTCCCTATGGCTTAGCCCAAAGTACGAAGTGGATTTTTCTCCGAACAGCTATGGTTTCCGGCCAAACCGCAATGCCCATCAGGCAGTGCTAAAGGCTCAGGAATATCTTAATTCAGGTTACACCTGGATTGTAGAGTGGCCAGAACGGCAGAGTTATGTAGCAGCGCTTTCATTTTTTTATTGGCAATCTTTGATACCCGGGTTTTCTTACGGATGGTGGTTCCTGATTTATATGGGAAGGGTGCTATTCCTGCGTAGGACGCGAACTGTCTGATGGTTCTTATGTTTTTGAATTCGTTGGTGCAGATGAGGATTTCCAATGCAACAACGGGCCCGACACAGGGCACCGACTGCATCAGGGTCATCAGGCGGTTTGTTTCTTCATCCGCTTTCCATGTCGCCTCGATTGAATCTTCAACATCCTTTATATCCAGTCTAAGCGCATCGAAACTCCTGGAGCAAAGTCTGTTGTTCTGTTCAATCAGGCCTTTCTTTACAAAACCTGTGTGCTCTTTTAAGGGTACCCGCATAGCGATATGAAGGGATTGCAACCGCTTTCTCAAAGTGGATAGACCGGCCAGCTGTTCGATGATTGGCCGCCTTGGTATTCTTAATCTTAATATATCCCTCGATTTATAGAGGTAGAGGGCGATTCTTTCAGCATCTTTTTTATCGGTTTTGGCCCTGATTAAACCCGAAGAATTTTTAATGCGAAGAGGCGGGTCAACGACAGTATCGATTTTAAGTGTCTTCAGCTTGTTGATCACGTGGTTGCCATAAATTCCAGTGTTTTCCATTCCAACAACGGTATTTCTGGTGGTAAACTTCAATGAAGCTTTCAGGTGTAGCATATGGTCTTTGATCGCTTTTGGTTCATTGGGGATGGTATTGTGCACCAAAACAGATCCCTGAACCATCACAGCGATATCCAGGGTTTCTTTTGATATGTCGATCCCGATAAAATAGACATACCTTTTTGTCTTATTTAATGCATCCATAGGTGAGGGTTTTATTTCCCATCCTGTACGGTCAGGCGTTTTTCTACAATATAGGTCTTACCTTTAGCATAGCTCTGACTCACCTGACCGTTCTTTTAATTGGTGCTGACCATTAACTTACCGGGCCTTTTGCTCACGCTTTGGTCTTTCCTTGGTTAACATTTAAGTCTTTTCCCGATAATCATGATCATTCAATTAAATTTTGATGGGACATTATCTCAAATCCGGTTTATTCAACATGGGAAGTTTCCCCGTAGGTTTAAACAAATTTAGCCATCAAAGGTGATTTAATCAATTTAGTTTTTTTAAATATCATCGGTTCAGGCGTGGAACGCTAGGGGAGCCTGGTGTTGTATTCCGATTGGGGACCGTAACGGCTGTAAGATGATTCTCTTTGGATAAGGCGTCAATGGAAAATGTGAATACACCACCAGGGGATTAACGCATCGCGTAGATGACCGCGATTGCATAATTAAAATTCAAGCCGGATCTGATCAACGCTTTTACCGATATGGAACAGATGGCAAACCTTAACTTGCTTAGGCTGGTTTAGGGACGATAGGCGTAAATCCAATTATGATTAGTTAACTTCTCTATGATGTTTTGAAGTTCGCTATATTAGCAATTGTTAATGATCTAAATCTAATTTATCAAGCGCTCTCTGTGGCTATAAAATGGAGCATAATTTACCATGAACTGGCTTAGGCTATCCTTGTATATCGGAATCGATATGGGAAAGAAGCCGCAACGAAAATCTACCAAATACTAGGTGAGGATGATCGATTCAGGGCGAATAATCAATGGTTTTATAAATACAACAAGTTAACGGAACAGTATATTGATCCGGTAATATTGTTTTCAAGTCTGAACTTGTCCAAATCTAAACCAGAAAATCGACTTTTAAGACTGAACCGTCTTTCCAGATGGCGTATTCTTTAAATAATAGATTTTTTATATTTTAACCACTGGAAAACTATAAAATATAAATTACTATTATGAAAAAACAACGCTCTTTCAATGGTGGGTGATCGCCTACCTGTTTACCGTATGCCTATGTGTTGTCACGGGCTGCCGAAAGGATCTACTTCAACCTAACTCTAATGTCTTAAAAAACTCAATTTCGGTTGACGAAGCAAAGAAGTACTTCGATGCGAAACTAGTATAACTAAAACGGTAACTGGGGTAGATAGATCCTCGGGAGAAATAATTATAGTCAAACTTAAAAATTATTAATATGTTGCCATTGTCGGAAATATATCGCAATAGTATAGCGGATGAAAAAGTAGCATTGGATAGGATAAATTTTCCTGGAACGCCGGAAATACAAGTAAAAAGTGATGAGGGGATGCTCTGGTATTACAATGAAAACATGGCTTTGGGTGAGTTTTTTATCAATGGTAATGTGATCTCATGTAAACAACATTTTTACAGATGCGCTCGCATTGATGAATATCTGATAAATAATTATGATTCTCGAATATTGGATTCGGGAATCAATCATATTACTTATGCTCTCTTGAGTGATAATACTGAGTTGATCGCCCGTTACGCGGATCTTAGTCATAGCGTTTATAAATGGATGGTCGAACATGGCTATAGCACACTTTTATATTGCATTCAGCAAATCATGAAGGATAATTGGGAGGGGGTGAAACGGAGTATCGAAATTATGAATACCAAGAATGCAAAATTAAGGAAAGGGATTCTTTCAGATATATCGTTTTTTGAAGCCTTATTAGAAAAGAACGAGTCTAAAATGTTTGAGTGCATAAATCAATTGCTAAAAGATCATAAAAAACGAAACAAGTATTTAGGTATTTCAGAGCAGTATATTTCTATACCTGCTCTTACTTACACCAAATTAGCTTGGCTAAAAGGTTTTGAGCTCCAGATTGATCATCCATTAATTCCAAAAGAATTATTGCCATATTGTCCGCTTGAAAAGTATGATGACAAGTATGACTTTTTAGCAAAAGATACTTTCTTCTAGGCTAAATTATAGATGAGGATTAAACAGGCTTATAGGAAAGTACTTCAAGGTTAATATATATGTCAAATTACATTTCGATCCAATCACTATATCAAACAGATTCTGCTAGAGAAAGAGAAACACTCGAACAAATCAGTTTAAAAAATAACTTAGACGGTCAGATTAATGGTCTTTGGTACTACAATGAGACGTTTTTCTTATACCATTTACACAATAAAGATTATCATGATGCTAAATTAAACGCGTATCGGTGTGGTTGCATAGATGAATTTTTAATTACCCGTTACGACTCAAGAATTCTGGATTCTGGCATTAAAAACCTTACTTATGTGTTGTTAAGCGACAATAAACGACTAATTGATCGTTTTGCTGATCTTGGACACTCAAATTATAGTTGGATGGTTGAGCACGGCTATAGCACACTTTTGTATTGCATTCAACAGATCATGAAGGGTGATTGGGAAAGGGTAAAATGGAGCATTGAAATTATGAATACTAAAAATCCAAAACTCCAAAAAGGAATTTTGTCTGATATACTTTTTTTTGAAGGAATGATTGACAAAGATGAATCTAAAATGTGTTTGGCAATAAAACAATTGCTTAAAGATCATAAAAAGCGGAATCGGTACATGGGTATTAGTGAACAGTATGTGTCAATACCCGCCTTAACCTACGTCAAGCTTGCCTGGTTGAAAGGCTTTGAAATACAGATTGACCATCCCTTAATTCCAAAAGAACTCCTACCATATCATCCACTTGATGAATATGATGGTAAGTATGATTTTTTAAATAATTAACTGTAGCGCCAGCTTTAGCAGATGTGGTCACCTGTTTTTGATCAAGGTGGCCACTTTTTTATTCATGTTTCGTGCAACCGACTGTTTCAAAAGAGGCACCTACACGTCAGCAATATCATAGCGATACCGCCTTTCAGCTTGCGATTTATTTGGAAATGGATGACGGTTTAGTATTCATATACAGAAAGAAATAAAAAGAAGGCGCGGAAACTTCTATTAAGAAATCGGAGTTCTAATATATTCAAAACCATTGTTGTTCGCAATGGTAAGCAAAGGCTGTATATTCTCTAAAAACCTTTCCCGTAAATCCGTTTCAGGCAACTGATGCCCATCCGCATTAGGGAACAGGCTCAGGTAATCTTCCATTATGGACTCGTTCGGGTAATTTTCAGTCATCACTTCAATAGCTGTTTTTTGCAGCCGGTAATACCTGTCAAAGTAATCTTCCATCCTGGGTAGTTTATCATTCTTCCGGCTGTTGAATGATGGATCGGCCGGGATGAGGTTCCAGATCAGATCGTGAGATACAAAGGCATAGGGGATAAAATGTTCAACGGCGAAGCTGCCATGTACCAGTTTTTTATGCGTGTATATACATTCCAGCGGGCCGGTATGGTCTAAAACCCTGTTCCAGAATTTACGCTGGTTGAGCAGGTTGTTCCGGCGGGCAGGTTTTATCAGTTTATTCGGGATATCAGGAACGTTCGGGTTGTGTTTCTGCAGGTAAAGGCTCAGGTGCCAGTAACAAAATGCTCTTAAAATACCAGCATGTTCAAGCAGGTAACCATGCCATAGTGGGTTGATGGTGAGGTTTTGCTCATCAAGGGCATAGGGGCAATCATTTTCAAAATTTGCCGAAAGGCGGTATATTTCGGCACGGTTTCCTTTCCATTCCGGAAACCAGGGGCTCAGGTAGCGGTGCGGTACCTCCTGATCAAAATATTGTATGGCTTTGGCCGTTAACGGGTTCAAGCTGTTGATAATTTTCTGTTTAACCACTTCCTGTTTTTCATCAATGGTGATACTTTCCAATTCACTTATCTGCTTAATGGCCCGCTGTAATTGGTCTTGCTTGCCGAATGAGATATGGAAATAATTTACGGTGTACCAGGCTAACGAAACCATGCCTGCAAAAATCCGGTGCTTAGGTATCACGGTGTTTCCTCCTTCCAGTTCAGATAAGATGGATAACAGCCAGTAATATTTATAGGTTGCAGAGGTATTATTGAAACTCGCAGCAAGTGAGGGGATAGAAAGTCCGGGGCGTTGAGGTAGGGGGAAGTTCATTATTTAATGAGCGAAAGCTTGTACACAGGTTCTACTAGGGTCAGATACATCTTTTTGTACTGATGAAAATATTTAGCAGGTCGAATTATTAAGGGTATCCACAGCCGAAGTTAAAATGTCATTTTACGAAATCTTAAAAAGTAGATATCATCAGCTCAGTTCGGCTAATTGACTAACAATCTTTCCAGTTTGCTCTTAGTCGAAGTTGTTCTCGGACAAGTTCGGATACCTCTTTTACTGTGAATTTTTTTGCAAGTGCCTCACATAGCAACCAACTTCGATCTGATTTATTAAATTTTACCCCACTATTAGCCAAAAGTATTTGCAATTCATCTTTCCATAAAAGCTTCGCAAGGAAAAATGATTGCTTTTTCTTGTTTATTAATGCTTTTCTAATTAAAGTTGTTTCACCATCCTTGCTACAAATAATTATTCCTACCCACTTCGGCGTCATTGTAAGTAACTTATTGCAATATTTTTCCTCTGTAACGATTGATAAGTAGTCAAATACCTTAGTATATGCCTCAACTTGAGATGGAATTCTTTTCAACGTATCGCTTGCGCTTTTTATTTCAAAGCCATGCATGTAACCGTTGATTACCGCCATATCTATTCTTGCTTTTGCAACAGGAAGTTCAAGCTCTTCAACAACCTTACTGTTTGAACATTCATAATAATTTTTTAACAAAGTGTTTTTCAGAATGATTCTGATATCAACATCAGTCATAAATCAATGTTTTCGCCAAACTTAGCTCATTTTTATTAAAAACATGGAATCTATTGCTAATAAACCATGTCACCTTAAATATAAATCTATAAAAGACTTTCTAATAATGTTAAGTGATGATTCTGGCTTATCTCGACCCATGTCTTAGCATTACCAGGTTTCAAACGTGGCGGCGGTGATAGTGATTGAAGAGAAATTGTCTCAATTTTTTGGTCTCCCCAACTAAAGGATGAGCCTGAATAGTGAGGTGCCAAGACTAGTTGTTTTGCAAACTGTATATATTGAGCGTTTCCAAGTGGATGGTTTTGTGAAAGTTCACCTCGATAGATAACAAAGGTTTTAGCAGTCGTATACTTTATACTGCACGTTCCAGTAAATGTCACATTCGTATAAGTTGGATATTTGGTGCCATAATCGCCATACCTCAAATTTTGTGGGAGATTCTGCATTGTCAAATATTCCCAGATATCGTTTTCATAACGTCTTATTGTATGAAGATGATTTGCAGTAAATGGTGTTAAATTTTCGGGGAAAGACCCGCTCGCAACAACTATTGCGTCGAAATCGGAAACGTTTATTAGGCCGGCTATCAGCGCAGCGATATTATTCGCTTTTATAGAGAAATTACTCGCTTGAACATAACCGAGATCTAGCAATAGAATCATTTGTGATTCAAATATTGAGAAAGTACTTAAAATACTCGCAATTTGCGAATTAAGCGAAGTCAGATTATATGGATTTGTTTCTCTAAAACAAACTTTAAGATTAAACTGATTTACTAAAGATCTAGTAGTAGTAATATATGCAGTTGGGGAGTTCGAATCAATAACAGGAGTAATATTAATTCCATTTGCGATTGCGTCCGTTATTATTAGCGTTACATCTGAAATTTTACTCGACAAACTATTAATCAAAGAAAAATCTAATAGTACTTCGTTATTTGTGAATGACCAATTGTTTTTTAGATGATCTGATATAGAAGTAAAGTTATCTTCAACAATTTGTATAATAGGTGCGGAAGTATTTTTAACATTCTGCGCAAGTTTTTCTAAGGCAATTAATTCGCCAGCCTTCGAAAGCAAAATAGGGTAATATTTCATGAGGGTTAATTGAGGTTAAGTTATTCTTACTAAATTATCAATAATTTATGATCAAAATATTGATTCGTTTTCCTTTTATTGACTTATATCATAATCAATTAATGTCATCAAAAGCACGTTCTTTTATGGCTTCTTCTCCAGATGTGGATTAAACAACCAAGCCACACCAAAAATTTCGATACTAAGTTTGAGATCTTCTTAGTAATGCTTATAATGTGTTCTATTTGATTAGATAACCAATTTCGATCGGGATTATATAACTATCAAAATATTTATGTATTGTTATCTATTGCTTTGGAAAATGGAGTGAGCAATATTTTATCTAAAATCGCTATTTAGGTATAGGAAGCAAGTTTCAATTTTGTACCATAAAATTGCCTATACTTAGCATGAGGTGGCAAAACCTCATGCTATTAAGCTCAATCCTTTGGTTTGTGGATGTGAGGTTTCAGGTCAGGGTGTTTCGGTTTGGTTTCCGGGAGAACCCTCCTTCGCTTATCATCATTCCCCTCTTCTGTTTTGGGCTTAGGCCCAGGTTTGATTGCTTCCATAATAAATTTCAATTAATAATTAGTTTTCGGACCAATATTAGTCCTGTTCAAAGCTAATCTAATCTAGATCAATTAGTTTACGGTTTCCCGTAAACAGAACGTGCATTAGAATGAGGATCAGTTCTTCAGCAAAAGAAAGACTTAAAGAATTTTTAAGATGATGGCATGAGTAAAGTAAAAATCACAGTATAAAAAAATAGCATTACTTTTTATTTAAAAAAAAGAATGTGCTAAAGCTAAGATTTTTGTGGCATAGGCGATGACTTGTCAAAAGGAACTATTTTAAGCCTCATCAGCCTTTTATCTCTGAAATGCCTTGAAATCTCTTCTGTTAAATCCGTGTAGTTGTTATTTCCCGTACTTGGATTTTCATAGTAAAATATCTTAATAGAAACGCAGTTTTCATGCTCAAATATCATGTTGAGCATAGTCCGGTCTGATAAGCCACAAGAATGGCCAAAGATATACACCTGGAAAGGCTCCCCCTGAATAAATCTCATCAGGTTATGGTAGTTTGAGGTTTTAAAATACCAGAACGATTTGATGTATTTGAATAGCTGTTTTGTGGTATCTAATTCGAACTTGCTATAATCCGAATCGAGTTCATCACCAAATCCAAAAATAATCGGGTTGCTTACATCATCGAGTTTTCCATGGATATAGTTAATTTTTACATTCAAGTTCTCTGGGAAATATTGCTCAATGGTATCAGTATAGTTGAAGTTTAAAATCAGAGTTTCCGATGGCAATTGGTATTGTAGATCATCTTTTGTGAGGGGAGGGCGTTCAACAATCTCATCCGGAATGACAGTGTCCTGCAAAATAATGCTGTACTTATCTATATTTTCTTTAGAGTGGCTGATCTCTTTGAGATAGACAGTGAGTTGCTCTATGATAAAAGTCAAAGACTTGTTTAGGTCTTTTACATCCTCCGCTTTTCGCTGATTCCCCTCTCTTAACGCCTTTTTTAACGAGCTATAGAACAGATTTTCTATATCTACCCATTTGTCAATTGCACAGTTATCAATTAACTCACAGAGAAATTTGGACTTGCATTTTATCTTAAATGCAGATATCCACGGTGCTGGTGGTATGTCGTCATCACCCGAGGAAACCATATCAATGAAATATTCTTTCTTTGTACCCATTAAGGTAGATAGGCTGCCGTTTTGGTAATGCTCTAAAATGTATTCGTTGATGCTTCTACCGTCAAGTTCATTATTCACATATACGTAACTGTTTGCGTAAATACTTAACAGCTCATCCTCATAACCTTGTGAGCTGTTTTCGAAGCAGTTGGTTATATACCAAAGAATGAAATCATTATAACTTGTTTTCAGCCCATGAGCCAAATCAAATCCGTTCCCGACTAAGATCAATCTATTCATACTGTACTATATCGTGCGTTATTTAGAAACTTATTTGACCAATTCTGTTCTTTTGCATTGGCGTCTCACATAAAACTATTCTGGCAGTTGGTGCCCAACTTTTTTGTAGACGGTAAAATTTGGTTAGTAGTGACATCAACCAAATGTTAAAGTCAGTCATTAGCCTAAACTATACCTTTTTCCTTTAATAATTTCATCAATGCTTTAAAGTCAGAGTAAGCTTTACCGGAAAGATCATTCATTCTGTCGGAATCTATTTTGGCTTTTTCTTGATCGTAATCTTTGAAAGGTACAAGGAAGCCAGCAGGATGACCAGAAACATGATAACCCATAAAGTCGGTAAACCTTTCTAGTTGTAAATTAAATCTACCCAATGCTAAATTAATATCGATATCGAGAATTTCATTTTTTGATAGCCTACTTGCATATTGATAATCTATAATGCCACTTACAGTATCCTGGCGATAACCATTCCAGGCATCATTATGGCAAATATCTTCTTCAAAAGCCTTTACATCTAATTTTTTTAAAAGCCTATTTATGGCTCTGATATCAGTTGGTTTAGGCGCAGATTTCAGTAATTTAATGTCCTGCCTTTTGATTCGTAACTCTATTAATAATATAGTGCAAAATATAGTTAGACACAATATAATAGTTATTTTCCAATCAGCGAACAATTTTGGCAGAGTGTAATAACTTGTTAAATAGGTTAATAATATGGGTACGGCTATAAGTGATATGTACCACTTTTCAATAATGCTCTTCATTTTAAGGCCACTTCTTTAATTATTTTTGCACTCTTAAGTATAGCAAATAGGGGAGAACGCTTTCTATATAGCCCGCCACCTTTAAATGCCTTTTTGGCGTTGCTCGTATTAAATGTTTTAAACGCTGATAATTTAGAAACTGTTTTAACAAAGTCTTCTTGGCTAATCAACTCAATTTCTCCTTTGTTCCTAGACGGAGCCGAAAACGAAATATAGTTGTCATTAATCTCTTGTACCGTATAATGTATCTTTTCATTTATACTTTTAACAATAACATCGCTATTAAGCCCATACTGAAATTGTTTCCAAAGTTCAACCGGATTTGGATTTTTGAATGTAAAAGAATAATTAGCCACAATTTTTTTATATTAAATTTTTACTAACCCGAGTCTCTATTTATAAAGAGCTTTAGCATTACTCTAGCAAAGCTAACATTATAGTTTCATATTGGTTTATTGAAGCCGTTTCATTACTTTGTCACTGCCTAAATTTATTAGCTTATCAAAATCTTAACCAATTCCCAAAAATCCCCTCTTCCCTTGATGAAAGGAAAGTAGATAGTATACCTTCAATTATTTCACTTGCGGTGTTAACGTTTTTTGCTTTGAAAAGATAAGGGTTCTTCTTTTTCAATACTTCGCTAAGTTTAATCTTATCTATTGTCGCAAGGCGTTTCTGGTGGGAGTCGGGAATGTTGTCTTCAATATATTTGGTTACGTCTGCAAGGTTTAGTTTATTCATTTTCTTAGGGAGTTTAGAATCAAATTCCAATTAGAACTCTTAATACTATGTTTAATTGTTTGTATGTGCGGCTACAGTAGCAAATTTATTAGCTTTCAGGATTACTTATAAATCAGTATTTACGGTTTTCCGTATTTTAACCCTTAGTTATAATCGTAATTTTCATAAAAAATGAAATTATGAGACTTGAATACTTTCACTTGAAGGGTTTACGACGCATAAAAGAGGATTGGATTGTTTGTGGTGACGCAACTTTTATAATTGGTGAGAATAACATCGGTAAAAGCAGTGTGTTAAAAGCTATGGAAATTTTTTTTTCTGAAACCCCTAAACTATCGATTGAGGATTTTTTCAGGATTGATGAAACTGGCCATCAGGAAAGTGAAGTTACAATGGAAGCAAAATTTTATTCTTTTAGAATGTCTCGAAATGCTTGGTGAGAAAAGCTTGTAAATTAAGAATATTGGTTAGAAAGGTATCACTAGCTAATTATTGAATCAATTTGATTTTCAAAGTAAAATTCTAAATTATTTGCTGACGATATTAAATAATAAAAATTGGTATTGCAATATTTTAATATATATATTAGTGTTTCAATAATTAAATCTAAATATGAAAAAAACTATTTTGACGCTAGCAACAGCAATCTCCTTATTTTTTGCAGGATGTAAAAAAGACACTGATGTTTCTAAAACCGAGGAAAAAATTACGAAACCTCAAAAATCTGCAGTTATTGATTATGGGGGTGGCGGTGGCGCGGGAACTGGTTATTCCTCCTATGTGGTTCAAGATGCAGATGGAAATTATGGCAGCGCATATGCTGGCGGCATGAATTTTGGAACATATTTTCCACATCCTACATCCGTTCCTGCTTATGAGGAAGGGAAGCGTTATTCACCTGGTGATTTAGTGGTTTATCCTGACGGAGGTGGCATTATTTCTTTCACGCAAAATGGTGCCTCATTTGTTTTGATTAGAAATACAGTCATAGGTCAATACCCAGTTTTAACTGGACCAATTTCAACTTTCAAATCAGAATTTAATGACTACATGAAAGGTACAAAACCAGTTATGCCTAATTTCAAAACAATTGCTGAAAGATATGGTATAGATGGTAGTGGTTTTATTCAATATCCAGGAACTTTTGTATACGATAGTGCTTCGCCGACAAAGATTAGAATTTCGACAAACGTTTTCCCAGTAATTGAAGAGGAGTGATATATCTAATCTTTACAATCAAATTTATAAATTGATGTATTTTGTAAAATTAATTGCTTACAACCTTTATAGTTAACCTGGAAGAATTCAAATGCGCCAGTGAATATATAACATTGGCCATTTTTCATTAATTTTGTCTATTTAGGACTCCGTCCAGAGATTAATTATAATAACAAATATGATAGATATTACTTTATCCATCACATGTATACTCTCTCTCTTTATATCTGGTAATAGAAATAAACTTTAGGAGCTAAACTCTAGATTAGTTCTGACACGCGCTAATTACTAGGTTTTTATAGTTTATAATTACTGAGCTTTTTTAAGATAATTATTTATAATTCTCAGGTTTTATATTTGAACACGTAGATTTTAAATCACAGCTATCTAATCATAGTCAATCCCAAAGTATGCTATAAAAAGGTTTTTTGCTACACTGCACTTTATCAAAAACAGTGGAATTTTTGACATACAGGCTAACGCAATCCTTAATACATATAAAAATGAATTTTGACATATTTGTATTCCGAACAATTTTCAACTGATTCCATAATATGTCATACACGAAACTGATTATCATAGATATCACTTGAAGTCATACATCGTTATCTATTTCAAATTCATCTAAATTAGTTTCAGAAGCAGCAGGCAGTTTTGGAATAATCTACAGTTATATCAATCTTGGAAGGCATTTTTTTTACTACTGTGATCTGGTGTAAAATTATTAACAACAAGAGGTTTAATGAAAAGAAACGTTCGTCAAGCGGCGATGATAAAGGCTATTTTAGTAACTGCCACATTTTTAATGCTAACTTAGTATAGATTCTATTAACTCAAATGAAATATATACTAATAGCTATACTCTTAACAATCAGTATTTCTTCTCTTGCTCAAGAAAAGGTCGAATTCTCAAGGGAAAAAATGTATGATCGGATGACGATGAGCAGAGAAAGGTTAATAAAGCTTATTAAAGCAATCGATTATTATCATAATGAAAATCTACCAGATAGCATAAGTTTGGATATATACCGCAAACATGCAATCAGCCTTGAGGTTGGTAAGGAAGATGAATCGCAAACGCTAACAGGTTTCAAGCAAATAGAACAAATTGAGCTTGATGGCAGAAAATACTCAAAATTAGACATCCTCTATCTGAATCAACAGCAGCCTATTAGTTCGATCAATCTCAATTTAGCATCTTATAGCAGAAGACTAGCTATCAAGGGAACAGATCAACAGCGAGTAAATGCATTGTTCAGAGAGTTGGATGAACATCTTGTCGATAGTGAAGACTTTCTGGGATTTGTGAATTGGAATGCAATTTTATCTACCGCGCTTTTCTGTCTGATGCTACTTGCCCAACTTATATTTTTTCAAATAAAGCCGCAGGAGAATAATACAGCTAGTATTAGGCTTGCCAAAACTATCAAATTTGTATGCGTTGTTTACAGCGTGATTTGGTTGTTGTTAATGTTGTCGCCTTTCGAATTATCAAGTTTATTTCCAGGGTTTTCACTTAGCTCAGATCCAACACACTGGTGGGATAAGTACGCCAATTTTATCGGAGTTTTTTCATTTCTTGGTACGGCGTTATTTGGGATAATTAAGTTTTTGAGCAAAATACTGATCTTTACAAATACACAGGATGTACCTAGGCAGGAGGATGGAACAACGCTATCAGATAGATAATAAATTTGTTAAATACCAGTATAACTTGACCACATATCGCTGTAAATAAAATACTGCAGAATTCTGCTCACCTGTGTTTTAGTAAAATAGCCATCAGGGGGTAATAAGATTATTTAGGGGGGAGCTTGTTTTTGCCAAGCCAATTGCTTAGCAAGCTAAACAAACTTTCTATTTGTTTTTAATATAATTTATCTTAAATTAATTCTCTTTGACATCTCTCTAATCTCTGCTCCTCAAATTGCTTTGGTTCACATTCAATCTGAGAATTTCTATCTATATGCCCTAACACATAATAGATATTCCCTCTATCAATTTCTTCAAGCGCTACACCAACTGATATTTCCTTTTTTCCAACTTTCCATAGGTACGCATAAAATGCCTCCCCGTTCTGCATCTTTTCTTGTTTTTGATAACCTTTGTCATATGTGAAGCGCCGTAAGTTTTCATAAAATGTTGCTTGAGTAAATCCATTTTATCAAATAGCGCTTTACCAAACTTAGTATTTTCAATGGTAGTAGTATCGCCATGATAATTAACTTATTCTAAATTTTTATTCCAATATTCGTCAACAGCCAGTTGTACACAGATATCTTGAAATTGTGCGGGAGTCTCATCACCTCGTTTATCAATATCTTTTAAAATCGATTGCAATTGGTCATTTGAGTCCTTCAATATTCTTTTAGCCAATACTTCCTTATCTTCAGGGCGCATGTAACCGAGCTTAATCGCTTTATCGATGCGTCCAGGTCTAGTCGAAACAAAGTTAAGCTTGCCATCCTCGGTTTCGACAGGCTTTCCTATCGCTTCGTCAATTTTTGTAATATCATTGGTTGTGATGATAGT
This sequence comes from Pedobacter sp. BG31, assembly GCF_042464845.1. NCBI lineage: Bacteria > Pseudomonadati > Bacteroidota > Sphingobacteriia > Sphingobacteriales > Sphingobacteriaceae > Pedobacter > Pedobacter sp. BG31. Next base: position 8,376 of record NZ_JBHNZK010000014.1, on the reverse strand, counting down.
AAAAATACCATCACTTTTATCCACTCCGTCTAAACAGTTTAAAAAACAATCAAACGTTAACGGCACGAAAGCGGTATCATTATCTTCACCACGTTCATCTTGCTTATCGTCTTCGGTTTTCATGAAGGGTGAAGGAAAACGTTGAGAAATATTCTTTCTTCCGTGAAATACATTGTCAATATCTTCAAATAAAGCTATACAGGGAATATTAGATTGCATTCGTTTCCAGGCATTTGTCAACGATTTATTATTAAGCTGTGATAGCGAAAAAACATAGATAGGCATATTAAGGTCCTCTGCAAAAGCCCTTGCCAATGCCGTTTTTCCAACTCCAGGAACACCATAAAGCAACCAGCCTCTCTTCCACGGTATACCTTTTTCTTCATACCACTTTCTGCTTTTTACCCAAAGTTGCATACTTGAAATTAACTTTTTTATTTCGTCAGGAAACACGAGGTTTGTTAATGCACTACCCTTGCCAAGTTTAGCCCTACCAATTTCATCTCTACTAAAATTTAACAGACGATAATGATCTTGTTGGTACCATGGGATATTTGAGTGGGAGTGACGGTGAAAATGCTCATGTTCTGAATCATTGTCAGGAAAATAATAGATATTAAACCGTGAACTTTCTTCCTCTTCTTTATCTTGCTGAGTAACCTGCCATAACTTTTCATTACGCCGCATTACAGCCTCCGCAATCAGCATATCAAAATCTACAGTTCCACGAATGCACAATAATGTAGAATAAACTTTATCTGCCTCAATGTTACCATGGTACTGTTCTTGATTTCCGGCAGGTGTATCTGTATGTCTGTTAAAGGAAAGGAAAAGTTTTATGAATCTTTTAGATCCTTTTTTATGAAAAAAAATAGTTGAATGTTTTCCAAAAACCTCATAAGGAACAGCACCAGTATTCCCATTTGTAAAGGATTCAAAATTTGCCCCGTAAATTTTATCATAAATTTTTGAACGATCCGCATTTGTGATCAGATAAGAAATTACTGCATCATGTAATTCTTCAGTAGAAAGCTCAACTTTTTGGACAACCAAAGAGATAAACCTCCAAATAAATTCCTTAATCTTATCCCACAATCCTACAATGATGCCGAAAATTGCTCCCCCTTTTAAAAAATCCATATATTAAGTTAGACCAATTTTAAAACCATTTAAATAAAAATCTAAGCAATTATCATATAAATAGAGGCGTGTAATTGATTTATGAGATATGCTGTAGATAATTCATAAAAGGTACGCATCTTCAAACATAAATATCGGTACTGTTTCGATTGCTTTGACTTATAAAGTATCTGACATAACTTTCATTAGTTATCAAAACAGAAAGAGAAACAAAAAGCTCAACTTCCAATCCTATTTAATTGTCTTTAACCGGATAAGCTTGTGTTTATCAACATACCTGAACTCTATATCTTGTTTTGTTTTAATGAATGCTGATAAATTATAAAATCCTAAGTCTTTAACATCAAGATGTGAATTTTTCTTAATATAAGTGCCGATGGCCGATAGGTAACACCAGCCATCTTTGTCAGCATTATTTTGTATAGCTAGTAAAAGTATTTGATCGTAAGCATTTTTACTATTTGCCAGGTCCAACTTTTTAGTTTTTTCAATTTGTTGTGAAACTTTTACTGTTAATCCTGACTTAATAGTACGTTTTTTAAAACCAATAACCCTTTCCCTGTAGGCTTTCCCATAATTAAAGGCCTTTAGTAATCCATAGTGGATCATGTACTTTACGCCTTCCTTAACCTTGGGATTAATGTTAGAATATGTTCTCTCTCTGTAAGACCATCTAATAAAAGGCTCGGAATCCTCAGTTTCTTCTATATAGCATATGATGTTTAAGTCGTATAAAAATTGCAAGAATTTGTCATTAGACTCAAAAAAATAAGGGATGTCTATATCACTTCTTTCTATATAAACAGCGAATTTTTCATAACAATCCATGAACTCGTTATAATCGAATTGAGGTTTACCACTCATGAATTCAAAAAATTTCAGAAATAATTCATAGTCTTTATCTGAGTGATAAAATGAAAGGTAATCCTTTATCTCGCCGAGTAGATAGTCTGAGTATTTTGATCGAAAAGATGAATTTTCAAAGTCAAGTTGATCAATAATTTGGAGTTTTCGATTCGAATCTTCTTTTAAGTTTTCTTGCAGCAAAGACATCATTGTGACTATATCACGCGGTCTGAACATTGAAAATCTAAGAAATGAGATAAACGAGTCTTCTTCCTTTTGATGGACTTTTGGTCTAAACGAAAAGTAATAGTTCCAACTATGCCCGAGTTCATTAAATTCTTGCTGCTGACAGTTCAAAATATTATCTGCTAACTTAAACAGTCCAGATTGTTTATATTGAGGATAGGTGGTACGCCAATCGAGCAATACAGAATTATCCCTGACTTTTGTATTCAAATTCTGTAGTCCTAGCTGAGAAAATATATCTGGTCTAACCAAGATCATCACTTTGATTCTGCCTTTTGAATCTTTAATTTTGGAAAAGAAGTCATTATTTAATGTCCAAACTGCGTTTGCTAAACCCTTTACACATTCAAGATAATCTTCGAATTCAATGTTTCTAGGTCTAATGTCAATTCCGTCGATGAAAAGAACATGATTCTTTTCCAATTTTAAGCTTGATAAAGCTGTTTCAAATTTCTTCTGTATATAAAGAAGGTTTATTTGAAATTTACTTTCCGTGTAAGATTCAGTATGCTTTTCCTCACCTGCTAATTTAAAGAATTTGTGTAATAGCTCAGCAACCTCTTTACTTTCTTCGATCACACTTAAAGCATATATGATTTCAGGTGAAAATGCAGATTTGTAGAATTCATCAATCGCCTCCTTAAGCGGTTTAAATTTTGAAAACGAAGAAAAAATAGTGCTTTCTTTTTCACTTCGTTCGATCTGTTGAGCAAGCAGTAAATAAACTAAAACTTTCCAGATATTAGTATACTCTGTTAAGGTGAGTTGATTTGATTTTTTTAGCTGTATAAACTTAACGTATTCCGTTTCTCTAATAAAACTTAAATAAGATGATGTGTTTTGAAAGTCATTATTGCTTAAGAAAAGTGAATATGCAGTTTTGCCCGTTCCTTTATCACCAATAATAAAATATTTGCTGTCATTCAATACCAAATAAAGTTCTTCTGTTTTTATAAAGAATTTGTTAAGAAGTTCCTTATGATTACCCTGCTTATAATTTTCGGCATCAGCAAATCCTAGGTTGAGATCTAAAAATGATTTCATGAGTTCGTTTTTTTAAATTTAGTTTTCTAAAATGCTCAAAAATTTTCAATAAAAAAATAAAATGTTAAACTGTTTATTAATACCATTGACTGCTAAGAATTTCGCAAGATTTTCATTCTCTATCGTGTATGAAATGAATTACAGAAAACGGTTTTAGGGAATAAGTTCAGTTTTAAAACCTAAGAATGATAAATCAATAAAAAATAATTTTCTCTTGGATAACAAGAAGCTGACAGTGGTCGGTTATCAGAATTATGTAGAAGTATTTACCGTTTTTATTATAAAATAACTAATATCTTTCATTAGGCGGGCTTGTTATCTTGCTTCCATCGCCGTGTAAAGATTTATTCAGTTTTCTTTATTGGCATAAAGAATTTTTTTACATCCACATTTAAACCATCAGCAATATCCAATAGGGTTGAAAACATAAAATTTTCTTTCCCATTTTCTATAAGGCTTATTTTTGAACGGTCACCAGCAAACTTATCTGCTAACTCTTGTTGTGTTAAACCTGCTTTCTTTCTATATGCTTTAATATTTGAGCCAACAAGGCTGAATATTTTCTCGTGCTTTTCCAATTTTATTAAAATATTTTGTTGGACTATTGCAACATTTATTTTTTATTATTATATTTGCTATCAGTTATTTATAGCGACAAATAGGAGTGGGTTTTTAATCTGCTTTTTACGATGTCACTCATGATAGAAAACCGTCAAAATTTCACATGAGCCGACCGTGAGTTCGCCGTATCTATTGGATTTTGCTATCTTCGTGATATCTTATATTCAATAGGGCGGACTTCATGTCAGTCTTTTGTGAAACTCAGGCCTCGGCTTGAGCTGGTTCTTGACGGTACCTCTATCAAAAGCATTGGAGTTCGCCCTATTGGTTTTTCCAATCTGGTTTCCCTCTGCTTTTGTTGAGTTTACATCGTTTTACATAAAACTACCGTTTATGAAAACGAACAAATTAACCGCCATCAATCGTTATCACTTCAAGGAAGTGATAAAAGATTATTCCCTACAACTATTATTAAAGAACGTGATCTGTTCTCCATCGTAATGCCAGTGCCGGAATTACAGGTGTAAAATAGCCCGATAAAAAAAGGGGGTTGGTGTGAGAGCGCGCACTTATTCCCGGTGGGTTAATTTAGCCTGGTGCCAGCCCTTTATTGCTTGTTAGGCAAGGGTGCATTACTGTGGTTATTCGCATTCCCAAGGTAAGTATCTTTTTCCTCATTTGCAATACGGTGTGTCCGTATCTGCCTGTTTTTAGGCGGAGGGGCTGGTTTTTGCCTTTTTTTTAATGAAATAAAGGGAGCGCTCTGCTGTTAATGCCTATCCAATCTACCTAACCAACCATATCACCATGACCACCAATAACCGTTACCTGCCGCTTTTTTTCCTCTGCTGGGCCTTTTTGTACAGCCCGTTTGCCGTATGGAGCATCTGGCTGGCAAGTGCTGGCGGGCATCAACAGGTTGTGGCGGAGAAAAGCCAGGTTGCAAAGGTGTCTCAGCACCCACAAGGCGCGAAGCCAGTACCTGATGATTTTACCTGTTTCTGTACTTTTTATGGAAATAAGGCCTGGGGTTTTAATTGTAACCTCAATTTTTTGGTGTCTTATTATTTAACGGAGCAGGAAGGAGTGGGCCATGGAGATCAGTAGCTGTTATCCTTTCGATCGGCTTTATGCCTTAAAGCCAAAAAATCCCGTATAGGTTTTGGCGGTGCAGGGGGCTTTACCCTGAATTCAATTAATATACTTTAGTAAGACAAATTGGCTAGCCTTAAAGGCCCTGAAACAAATCCGATAGCTATCGGATCAGGGTGACGACCGTTCATGCAAGGTGCCAATTGAATCCAAAGTAAAGCACATTATCAATAGAATTCAGGCTTGAGGTTTTTTAATGATGTAGTAATCCGGTCCCCTGCATTTGCTTTTTTTTATTGATCTAAAGGTCAGCATTAAGCGCTATCAACTAACCAAAATTTTATGAACCGAACCACTTTGGCTATGGTATTGGGGAAAATATGCCCCAGTTATTACCTGCGCCTGCTAAAAATATTCTTGCATTTTTTGCTGTTTATGGCCCTAACCGCAAATAGGGCTGCAGCGCAGGGAGCCAGGCCGGCCAGCGGGATTGCCGTTGGCGGGGCCGTTCCTGAAGCCATCTGGCAGAGCAGCCATTTTGCTTTTTCGGGCGACAAACCCGATGAAGGCAAAAATACTTCAGTTACTTTAAACCGCTACCGCGGCAAACTGATTTTGCTCGATTTTTGGGCCACCTATTGTGTGCCCTGCATCACCAGTTTCCCCAAAATGCAGGTGCTGCAACAAAAATACCAAAACGATCTGCAGATCATTCTGGTGAATAACGAACCGCTAGCCAGAGCAACTGCGTTTCTGCAAAAAAGAAAAGACGAGCATAACGAAGCCTTTACCGCTATTGTGGCCGATACCCTGCTGAACAACACCTTCCCGCACCGTACCATACCCCACTATGTATGGATTGGTAAAGATGGTAAAGTATTGGCCATAACAGGAGAGGAAGAACTGGAGGAACTGAAACTGTTGCAGGCCATGGCGGGAGTGGGGAATAGCTTTGTTAATAAAAAAAATATCGATCCGGCTTTGCCTTTATTCAGCTCGGCCGATTTCCCTACCAAGGGTTTGCAAAAGTACAGCCTGTTAACCAAAGGGCGGGTATCTGGCCTGGCCAGCGGTACCCAGTTGAGGAAAGCTAAATCGGGCCTGTTGTTAGGACGTGCCTTTACCAATACCAACTTTTTTAGCCTGTACAGTAGCATCGGCAGGGTATTGCAACGCGCAGCGGGCCAGCGCTTTTCAGATCAACAGCTCCGGTATACAGGTGCCGATTCAGCAGGTTTTTTACGCGATAGCTACAACTATGAGTTTGTAGTGCCAGAGCGTTTATCGGCCCGATTATACCCCATGATGCTGGCCGACCTGAATACCTATTCGCCTTACGTAGGCACATTAAAAACCGAAAAAATCGATTGCCTGGTGCTGGAACGGTACGGTACCGCACGTACTGCTATGAACAATGGTGGTGGCAGAATTTTAGATCAGGGCACTGGCCGGCAGGGGGCCTTGAACTTAAAAAATGTTCCGTTTGTGGCACTTGTAGATCATATAGAAAACCTGGGCTGGAACAGGCTGCCTGTGATTAACAAAACGGGGATCAGCCAACGCCTGTCCATCAGCATCCCCTTAACGGGCAACCTGCAGGAGGTGAATGCCGGGCTTTTACCATATGGTCTGCGCCTGCGGCCGGCGAAGCAAAAAATAACCATGATGCTGATCAGCGACCAGCCAAACCAAACCACTAAACCATTAAAATGAGGAATATACATATACTAATCTTATTGATCTGCTTTGGCCCGCTCATCGCCTTTGGGCAGGAAAGCTTTAGCGGCAAAATTTTAAGTGCTGCCGATAGTACGGCAGTGCTATCGAACATCGAACTTACAGGAGCCGATGGGCTGATGCATAAAACCCAAACAGATGCAAAAGGAATCTTTGTTGTAAAGCTGCCTGCGGGTACTTACCGTTTTGTGGCCACCGCGGTGGGTTTTAAAACCTATGCGGTTAGTGTAACGGTGCCGTTAACCGGGCCATTTGAGGTGAGTTTACAGCCTGCAGATAACCAGCTAAACGAGGTTACGGTAAGCACGGGTTACCAGTTGCTGGATAGGACGCGGGCCACCGGATCTTTCGACAAACTGGATAAGGCCAGGTTAGACCAGCAGGTGGGCAAAAACATACTCGATAGGTTAGAGGCCATTGGTAACGGGCTCACCTTCGATCGGACTACCTCGGCCTCGGGCAAGTTTTCTATCCGGGGTACCAGTACCATCCGTGGCCCGCGCGATCCGCTGGTTGTGGTAGATGATTTTCCTTATGCGGGCGATCTGGTCAATATCAACCCTGAAGATGTAGAAAGCATTACCGTTTTAAAGGATGCCGCGGCAGCTTCTATTTGGGGTACCCGCGCCGGGAACGGCGTGATTGTAATTACCACCAAAAAAGGCAAAAAGAATACGCCCCTGTCGGTAAATTTTTCTGGTAGCATCGGTTTTGCACAAAAGCCTAACCTGCATTACGAGCAACGCATTTCATCAGCCGATGCGCTTGATGTAGAGCAGTTTTTATTTGGCAAGGGTTATTATACCAGCCAGATCAACTCCAGCCAGAAACCGGCTTTAACGCCGTTTGTAGAGCTGTTGATTTTGAATGCGGCGGGCAAACTTTCAACTGCTGATTTGGAACAGGCCAAGGCAGGTTTCGCCGCACATGATGTGTATGATGATTTTGAAAGTTATGTATACAAAACCGGGGTAAACCAACAGTATGCACTCTCGCTATCGGGCGGGGGTGAAAAACATGCCTGGCTCATTTCTTCAGGTTATAACAAAAATATAGATAACCTGGATGGGGCCAATGCGAGGCAGAACCAGAGGCTGAGCAATAATTTTACGCTGCTGCGCAACCTGAATTTAAATACCCTGTTCAGTTATACGGGCGGCAAAGTTACAGCAGGGCAGCCCGGCATTGGTGGCATTACCAGTACCACCTCACTTTACCCATATGCGGCCTTTGCCGATGCCAATGGAAACCCATTGCCCATTATCAAGAACTACAGGGCGGCTTATCTGGCTTCGCCAGCGGTAACCCAACTGTTAGACTGGTCGTATTACCCGCTGCTGGATAATCAGTACACCGATAATGTAACCCGGTTGACCGACCTGATGGCCAGTTTCGATTTGGGTTATAAACTGCCGCTGGGCTTTAAGCTATCGCTTAAATACAATATCGAAGAGCAGCGTACCAACAGGGAGATTTTACAGGGCTTAGGGAGTTATTATACCCGCAACCTGATTAACAGTTTTGCGCAGGTGGGCACGGGTGGGGCTGTTACTTATCCAATCCCCGTAGGTGCCATTATGGACAGGAACGAGGGGCGGTTACTTTCGGAGCAGTACCGGGCACAGCTTGATTATCACCGGGTTTGGGCTGCGCACCGGATAGATGCTTTGGTGGGGGTAGAATGGAGGAAGGCCCGATCAACAGGTGCAT